>JBBRGN010000006.1:0-47469 GCA_038240665.1 Chitinophagales bacterium
CTACCTTTGAATGGGCTGCAACTTATGACCGAAATGTAAGCGGCGGTTCTGGCGGCGCAAAAGGCGTAAGTTTTGGCTTAGCGTCGATCAATGAAAATTTGAGTACTAAAAAACGCTACCAGACCAGGGCTTACTATACCATTACTCCGGTTGGTCCGGCCCCTACGGGTTGCACCAGTACTTCTGTACGCATTACCATCACTATTGCCGGTAAAAAAACCAGCTGCCCCGCTGCTACGCCAAGCGCTACTACCGAAACGATTGCGCACAATTCTTCGCCCAAAACCAGGGTTGATGTGACCAATCCAAATGGTAACAGTTACTTGGTATTTGCCATCAGTAATTCTGGCGGGGTAAAAGGGATCACTCCAGCGCCTTATACCCGAGTGGATACGGCGACCATCGATCCAGGAATCTTGAAAAACAATTCCAAGGTCAATGCTGTAGTGACTTATACGATTGTGCCTTACAGCTACGGACCCAACAAAACCGACAATGGCGGCGGTAAGGATGATATTATCGGGGCTTCCTTTACGGTAGTAGTGACGGTAACGCCTGCTCCAGGCATCATCGATACGGATGAGGGAACGTCTGTTCATAGCGTAACTGGATTTTTGCCCAAAAAAGCTAATAATAACAAGCCAGTTGGCGATCTTTTGCAGGAGGAAGTGACCAGTAAATCCGTAGCAGATGCCGAAAATGAGTCTAACTTACCTCTGCGGGCTTTGAATGACTACCTGATTGCCAATCCGGGCGCTATGGAAAAACCACAGTTTGAATTGTTGCAAAACATTCCAAACCCTTTCCAAAGTTTTACCAAGATTGGCTTTTACTTGGGCGAACCTACAGAAGCGGTGATCACGATTAGAGACCTGAAAGGCTCGATATTGTACCGTTTAAAGGCCAACTATGATCAAGGTTGGAATCAACTGGACATCAATGCTGGGGAATTAAGCGCCAGTGGTATTCTCTTTTACACCTTAGAGACGCCCCGTTTTTCCGAAACGAAAAAAATGGTGGTGTTGAATCGCTAATAGTCTATTGAATAGCAATGACTTAATATAAAAAAGATGGTCGTTCTGCCAATTGGTGGAACGGCCTTCTTTTTTTTAAAAACCCTTATTATTTTTAGCGGATGGATTCTAATCAACCGCGACTTCTTATGATCGCTTATCTTTTTCCGCCAGTTCAGGCGGTGTCTACCTTGCGTTGGTATCATTTGTACCTCGAAAGTCGGCGGTATTTTTCCCATATTGCGGTCTTGACTTCCAAACATTGGCAAAGGATGCACCAGGATCCGCAGTTGGTTTTGCCCATTCAACCTTATCTCATTCCAACCTATGATTTACGCCGCATTACCTTACTGCGCCAGAACCGACCTTATCTTTCTTCCAACATCAAAAAACAAGCTTTCTTAAGCCGATTTTTGCATCTCTTGGATGCTTTCCCCTTTAATCTATTGGTGAGCGATGGTGGATTGGTCTACATTTTCTTGGCCTATCGCAAAAGCGTCCGGCTGGTTAAAACCCAAAAAACGACGCATGTCTTGAGTTCTTTTCGACCTTATTCTGATCATGTGGTTGCTTGGTTGTTGAAACGCCGTTTTCCTCAACTTTTCTGGGTGGCCGATTTTCGTGATTTGCACCTTGATCCCTCGCGGAAAGCTCTATGGCAACCAAAATTGCAGCGCTGGTTTAACCACCAAATTTTGAAAAAAGCAAACCTTGTAACGACTGTTTCCGAGGGATTGGCGCAGCACATCTTTCCGTTTCATCCTCGGGTTTATGTGTTGCGCAATGGCATCGATCCCATTGGGTTAGTGCAAAAAGAGCGGTTATTGCCTAATGAAAAATTCACGATAGCTTACACGGGTTCGTTGTATCCGGGATATCAACAGCCGGTTTTTTTATTCCAAACACTGAATGCTTTGGTTCAAAAAGGTAAGCTTTCATCCAGCGATTTTCAGTTGATTTATGCCGGAAAAGACAGCGCCATTTGGCAGGAAGCGTTAAAAAAATCGAGACTTAACTGCCCGAGTCTTGACTTGGGTATGTGCTCTTTGCAAGATGCTCGGGCCATTCAACAGCACAGCGATTTAAATGTACTTTTTTCCTGGTCTACGCCCAATTTATACGGCATCCTTACCGGAAAATTGTACGACTATTTAGCGGCTCGCAAACCCATTGTTGCTTTGGTAAACGGGTCGCATGATCCAGAATTAGAGCAAATTATAGACGAAACCCAATCGGGGAAGGTTTTTTATAAAGACCAAGAAACAGCCTTAGCAGCGCATATTTTGGGTTTGTATCAACTTTGGGGAAAAAACGCTGGTCTTACTCCCCTAATGCCTGCTGAAAGTTTGCAGTCATTTTCTTGGCCAGCCTTAATGGAGGGATTGGCCGCCGCACTTGAAATAGAACCGTTGAATTACCCTCTTAACCACTGATAAGCCACATTGAGCGCGTGGTTTTTAAATCGGGTCAGCATAAAATAGGGTTGCATATCGCCACCAAACATCGCAAAAACTTTAGCAGCACCAGGAAGCATACTGCCTTCAAAATCAAATGAACCGACTTTTCTACTGGCTTGTTGGATGGCTTCCCAAATGGCTAAACTAATGGCACCGCGATGTCGGATGCTGGGATTGGAACCTAAAAGCAGGAGATAGGCCGTTGTTTTATCGTATAAAACATAAGCGGCAGCATGGATTTTCCCGTCTTGATCCGCTACTGTAATGATTTGACGTTGAGCATTTTCTGTAACTGCAGTGTCTAATTTTTGCAAAAACGCCAAGGAAAAGGGCATTTTTAGGCGTTTTTTGGCAAAGGTTAATTCCATCAGTCGATACAGCTCAAGTAGAGAATCTGTTACGTGCATGTTGAGTTTTAACAAGCTGGAAGCTGCTTGGATATGATTGCGCACTTTGGGAGAAAAATGGCTAAACAGCGTTTGCAAATTCGCAAGATCCGATAGTACAAATGAATACCGAGTGGTTTGTTTAAATCCGGTCCAGGCAAATGGCAACCAATTTTTTAACTGCGGCGGGCATTTTACTTGTATCATGCTAGCTAAGGGAAATTGCTCGATCAATTCCGGATAGACCGAAAATTCAAAATCGCGGGTCGATCTGTCCAATTTTTCAGCATACGGATAAAAAAGCCAAGGCCCCAACATTGGAGTCAACATCGGCGTAACGATCCTGGTGAATCCCCAATGTTTTTGAATACAATAAGGCCATATGCCCTCGACTATTCCTTTTTTGTTTTTAACCCATATTGCTCTCCACTGCCCTTGAATACAGACCGCATCCAACCACCAGGGCTGGTAAAAAATCGGCAAATCGTACTCTTTACAGATTTGTCGATAACCCGTTTGGTCAATTTCTAGAGTTGAAGGCATTTGAAGATTCGTCTTTTATACAGCAAATTAAAGGAGCAAGTTCCTTAAAAAAACGTTGGCGGACTGCTCTTATGTCATAAGTTCTGAGCGCCTTATCTGCTTGCTGGCGATATATGCGATGAGCAGCATGGTTGATCCACTCCACCAGCAGCGCAGCTAATTGATGTTCGTCTTTATAGGATGCGGTCAATGGTTGTAGACTATCCGGTAGCGGATAAGCCGCTGAAACCAAAGCCGGGGTTCCCATCCGAATAACATCATTAATCGCGCCAGAAATCGTTGTTTTGCCCATTTGTTCATGGCTTAATCCAAAACGGCTATGTCCTTTCAAGGGCAAAATAAGGAAATCGGCGGAAAGTAAGCTATTGTCGTATACCTTTAGTGGAATAAAATGATCAAATGTTTGGATAAGCAAGCGACCGGAAACCATTTCTTGCCAACGATGAACAATTTTCTTCTCTTCATTTGATCTAGCTCCGCCTAGCAATACTAGTCTCACTTTTTGATGAAGTAGTCCCCGAACCAAACGCAGACTGCGCTCCACAAGCGCGTAATGCCGGCCATTGCTTTTTATCGTTCCAGGAATGACGACTTTTATTTCTTTTTGGCTTTGATGATTCAGGATTGGGTATTTTTTGGTAAAAAAAGCAAACGGGACAACTACGGCTTGCTCATCATGGCTTATCCAGCCTTTAGAGCGGACAAAAGATCGAATACTTTGTTCGGGAAATCCCCAAATCATGGGTAGTTCGCGGAATTTTTTTTGCCAATAAGCTTCTTGTCTCCATTTTCTTTTTAACCACTGTAGCCTTTCAAGTACTTGTATGCTTAAGCTTGTCGATTTTGAACAAGAAGTTTGATCAGGATTGAAAAAATGATGGCTGTTGTGGATGATGGCCAAAACCGGAGCGGGGTAATGGAGTCGAGACCAAATTTTCCAAGGACTTCCCACCGTGATCAAACAAACTAGATCACAGGAATTCAAGCGGGAAAGGTGGCGCTGGATCTCCCTTTTTGTCGCTACATTATGCCAGTTTGCCTGAGCGGCTTGGAAACGGTAATTGGCCAACCACTCTTTTTGCATCCCGACAGGAGCGATAATGTCCAACTTGATATGGGGCATATCTAGTATTTGACAAAGCGCGAACAATACCTCGCTGTGATCATAAGCTTCCACTAGGGCTATCGATATTGTTGAATCTTTCCTTTCCATTAGCGAAGCAATACGATTTTACCAAAACCATTTTTCACAAAAGCATCCGCCGCAGAAGCCCACACCTTAAGCGCCTGACCTTGTGAATTTTGCGCATTAACGCGGTACAAGTAGACGCCGTTGGCCAGTCGGTCGCCAAAATCATCGGTACCATCCCATACGAAATCAGATAAATGGACGCCTACTTTGAGTGGACCAAATTCTGCGCTGCTGATGTGTCTGACTTGTTTGCCGGAAATGGTGAATATTTGGATTTGGAAATTGTCCAGCGCTTCTTCTCCACTAAGCGTGTACCAAAATCGACAAGTGCTGGTAAATGGGTTGGGGTAGGGAAGAAATTGGCTCAAAGCTGCTTCCCGAACGATCCGAAAGCGAATGGAATAAACACTGTTTCCTGCCAAATTGCCGCTGGCGTCGCGGGCACGCACCTGCAAGACGTACTCGCCATCCGTTTCAATCGAGGGCATCCATTCGAGTCGGGCGCTATTTTTTTCACCGCTTGCAGGTAAAAAACGCGTATCCATTTGCTGAAAAATGGGTTTCAACGTGTTGCCACGCGCTGGAACAATCCGCACATCCAACAAACTGGTGTCTTGTAAGGGTAAAAAACGGTTTTCATCGCTTACTTGGATGGCGATCAGGGGCTTGCTGGAAACCAAATCATTGTTCAATATCCGGACGCCATCAAAAGTCACATCCACTACTGGCGGACTTTTATCCACCTGAACACAGGCTGCTAGCGTTCCTACATTGTTCCAATAGTAGCGTTCAAGCGTTCGCTTCCCTGGATTGAGTTCAATGATCAAGCGACAAGTCCCTTCCAATTGGCGGGTATCCCAGGATTGACGTAGCAGCAGGGAATCATTTTGGGCGATCCTACCCAGCTTTTGTCGACTTATTGATGAATTGTTGTATTGATCGATTAGGGTGAATTGTACTTCCAAGCTGTCCAGCGCGCCTTCGCCAAAATTGTAAATAGGCGTACGTAGTTGCAGCGATTCACCTTGCTGAACGGTGTCTTTTAGCCACCCCCATTTGTTGCCCAAGCGCAACGCCGCATCGCCCCAACCTGAATAATAAGCTTGCCAATCATGCAATTTGGCGGGTGTACGCAGGATGCTGTCTTGAAACTTTGCTTCCCAACTTAACCAAGGATAAAGCTGCGCGTCAATTCCTGTTAAATCTAAAGAATCGCCCAAAACTGCTCCTTCCCAAACCGGAATTTTGGTTTGCCCATCAACCCCAAGCGCATAGATTTGCCAGTTGACTTGATCGGCTGGGCCGTCGATTTGATAATTCCAGTGCAAAGACTCCCAGCGTCGAGCGGGTCCAATAAGTTGTGGGGACATACTTCCTTTTGTCAAGGTTTCCGGCAAATCAAACCAAAGGGTTCGGGTTTCGGCATTGGAATTGGCCAATGCTTCACCCAGGACTTTTCCGTGGTTGATGTAGGAAAAGATGTAGGGAGTTGCGCTGCGTTTTTCCAATTGCCGGATCAATTGTGCGCCATTTTTTTCCAAAACTTGAAATAGATTTTTGCCATACGTCAAAGAATCTGCCGCCCATTGATCGGCAAAAAAGCTTTGACCTTCATCGTGGTGGGTAAGGAGGAGCACGTAATGGCCGCTTGGGATGACCTGTTCTAAAAATTGGATAATTTTTTGGCGTTCCAAGGGTGTTTCCAAACGAAAAACAAAGGCGCTAAGGTCGGTACGCTCCAAATTGTAAGCGCCGTATTTTCCTCCGGGAGTATTGAGCCAGGGTTGCCCAGTAAGGGGGTCAAAAACGGCAATACACAAGGCTTTGCCCCAGCCCCACCAAAATGGGACTCGAAAAACGCGGTGGTTGTTGTACAGGTAACGTGTAGGAACGCTGTTGGCGCTGCCCATGGCGATGGACTCTCCAATGATGTTGTTGAGCTTGGTCTGAAAGTGTAGGTCTTTTTCAGCGCTACTCCATTCCGTCTGTTGAAAACGATTGAATGGAAACTGTTGATGATGAGATTGATTCCATCCTTTGTGGTTGCCGCCGTATTTAAAGGAGTAGGTTTTGAAGGCTGAAAAAGATTGGGCAGAATCGGGTTTTGCCCGCCAGTAATACACCAAACCTGCTCGCCAAATGGAAGGGGGAAGCGTCCAATCTGCTCTGCCACCTGACATGGTTACCGTTGTTGACAGCTTATACGAGCTATCGAAAGTACGCAGGGTATCTATTTCCATTTGAAAAATCCCGGTGCTTGCCGGATTGCTTGCCCCAATGCTCAATCTTACCATTTGTGAATGGCTGGTCACGATTGATTCATCGGCAGGGGATAAGGCTGCAAAATCATTGGCTTGCACCACAAAGGAAAGCCCTAATTTGCCTGAAGCTTGTCGAAATTGATTGTTGTTTTTGGCACTTGGTAGCGGTGCTTCAACCAGCCGGTTTTCAGGATCAATTTCCAAGTACAAGGTATTCAAACCGCTGGCGGCATTGCCTTGGGTGGGGATTTTGGTTTGCCAAGGGGTAGAGAAGCCCCGTAGCCGTATTTTTTTTCGAAAAGCTTGTTCCATGCCTCCGGGTAGCACCCTACGAATGGCCAATTCCACGCTATCCAAATAATTGAAACCGATGTTGGCCATGCTACCAGATAGGGTAATGCTATCGTCGTATACATGCGGAAGACCAGGTGAAAGCTGGATGGAACTGGGATCAAAGGTAAGATCAGGTAGATTGTACCGCCGCAAAACGAGAGCTGGATCACCATGGTAACTGATTTGCTCCAAAAGACTGCGCAAACCAAAGGATTTCAAGGCTTGGATTTCTAGTTTTTGACAGGTCAATTGCAATAAAGTACCCAGGCTTTGGGTGCAGTAGCTCGGATCTCCCAGCAAGTCGTACCAGGTTTTTAAGTATGTTTCCAAAGCGGAGGGATAGGCATAACCCGCCGAAGCGACGTAGGCGATGGCACCGCGTTCTGGCGTTAAGACGAAGCGTTCGCTCAGGCTGTTTTGTTGATCGTAGAGATACCCCGTCAAACATCCCAGCGAAAACATGACCGGGTAGCGGTCCTTGTTGTCAAAAATAGAAGGGTCATCCAAACCAAAATCGGTATTGGTGACCGCACCATGTCCAAAAAAGGTTTTGATGGCAACTCCAGCATTGACGCTTTGAATCACTTCTTCGGCAGTAGAGCGCTGCACCGTAGCCGCATTTTCCTTAATTACAGTAGTTACTTGCGCACCAAAACCATTTTGGGCAATGGTCTGACTGAGCCGCTCAACGTGGTTTTTAAACAAAGCTTGATCGCCTGGGTTACCCCCTACAATGTGCAATACTTTTTTTTGCCAAGCAGCTTGATCCCAATCGCGGTCTTCGCGCAGCCGCCGTTCATGGCTAATCACTTTGTTGAGGTAGTTTTTGATTTGTTCCGGCTCCGTAACCGCCAAACGACCGATCGGAAATAGGGGCGCCGTTTTTCCATTGGGGGTGAAAAGTAAACGATCTGATCCGGGGACTCCAAACGGCGGGATAAAATGATGGGGGCGCAAAACACCTTGGTCGCGGCGCATCCGTACATAATCCATGCCATGCCCTACCAAAAAAATGAAGGGCGTTTTGGTCTGTTGTTTTTTGAGCCAAAAACCAAAATTGCGCAGTCCTTGGGGATGCTCCGTATGACCGTAGCCAAATTGAAGGTACAATTCATCCACCGAAAGGAGGAGGGGTGTAAAGCCGCCGCCTTCCAAGGATCGGCGATAGTCCAGGTAGGCGTCAATGTTTCTTTTGCCTTCGGGGTGTTGAATTAACCGGGGATGCGTAATAAGGATGAAATCAGCTTGAATGGAGCGGTAATCCCTAAAAGTTACCGGAGTTAATGCTTCAATGGTCTGTACTGTTTTTGGGGTCTGAAACAAAAAATAAGCCGTGTTTTGATTTGAAGCAGGCAAAACGAAGCGGGCACTGCGTTGGTCGGTTTTGGGTAGGATGCGGTATTGGTTGGTGCGATCATACAGCACCCATTGTGAATTTAGAGGAAGGTCTTTGAGCTCAAAAAAACGCGTTTCATTGCTTGGATCCAATTCAAAAAGCAAGGAAGTGTTTTGTCCCAAACTCAAATTTGCGGGGTAACGCCACTGGACAAAAGCAATGCTGTATTGATCGCTGTTGTCGATGTTGCCGTCAATTTGGACGCTCATCTGGTCGCTTAGCGCGGTATTGACTAGTTTTCGCTGATACGTTTTTACGGTAAAACGATCCAACGAATCCAGTATTTCCAACTGTTCCAGCGATTGAGGTGCATTTTTTTGCCGGGTACGAATCGACAGCTGATGTTGGTAAGCGCTGTTTGAAAACAAGCGAATTTCTAAGGAGGCATCGGCTCTAATGGAGCTATTGAGTTGATCCAACTTGAAATCAATTTGTCGCTGTCGAGCATATCCTGACCCAAAACCTTCGCCGGTGTCATAACTCGAATAAGTAATTAAATTCTCGCCATCATAGCGGGCATCGGTAAAGGCTTGCTGGAATACGGTTTGCGTGCTGCGCCAACACCAAGAAATGGCCTGCGATGGAACATTGCTTTGGTCAGGTGCTAAGTTGGCGTAGCGTAGGGTTGACATACCAATGGGCGCCACGCTTAAAAAATAGACGCTGGTGTCGGAATACAACGCATAAAGTGGATTGAGTTGATCGCGATCGGGGTTTTCGTATAAAAAACGGTCAAAACCTCCGGCATTCCTACGACCATAAAACTCGATAAAATCTTTTTCCTGTAAACTAGCGTCAGCAGACGAAACAAATAAAGGCACTTCTTTTCCTTCAAATAACAACTGAAAGCGCGAGCCAGTAAAATCCTTTAATCCCACTTTTTTCAGTACTTCAAATGGAATGCGATACACTCCATTTTGGTCAATTTTAATCTTGAAATATGGTTGATCAAAATGGACCCATTCGTTACCAAAGAGCGTATCCTGCCCATTCCACAGCTGCGCGGATAATTGAAGACAGCAGCAACACCAACAAAAAACAAAGCCTATTTTTTTCATGGGGTTAAAGCAATTTTTAAAGGATTTAGTCCCGGACTGGGCTTGGGAATAAGGTTTTGAATGTGTTCTATATAGGCTGAGCATACCGCCTGATTGGAAAAAACGCTGTCAGTCAATTGAGCAGATTTTCTCCCCATCTGAGCCAATTCTGTCTGGGAGTAAGCGGCCATTTTTCGCATGGCTTGATACAATGATGCGGCATCGCGAGGGGGAACCAAGATGCCGTTTTGGTTGGATATGACCAGATCCCGACAACCAGGCACGTCTGTGGTCAATAGCGCTCTGCCCGTCGCCATCCCCTCTAGCAAAGCCCTTGACAATCCTTCGCGGTAGGAAGGCAGCACCAGGACATGACAAGCCGCTATCAATGGGCGTACATCCTCGCAATAACCCCAGTAGCGAATGATGCCCGTATCGATCCAACGGTGCAATTCCTTAGCGTTAATGCTCGCGGGATAACCGTTTTGTAATGCTCCGGCTATCCAAATCTCAATATTGGCTTGTTCTGCATGTAGTTTTTGGGCAGCGTCAGCTAATTCCCGCAAGCCTTTATCGGCCAGTAAACGCCCCAAGTACAGAAAAATAACCCGTTCTGATTGCTGGTTTGTAAAGGGTTGAAATGAAAATCGCTGTAAATCGATGCCTGATCCGGGGATTAAAATGGCTTGGTTGGCTTGGATTAATTTCCGGCGGACAAACAAATCAAGGTCGGCGGGGTTTTGAAAAACGATTCGTTTTAGTTTCCTAAAAGACCAGCGGTACAACAGGGGAATCAGGGAATTCCAGCCTTTTTGGTGCAAAAAAGTATACCCCAGTCCGGTTAAGGTCGGTACGATGGGTATTTGTAGCCAGGCAGCAGCCAAACTACCGTAAAGATTAGGTTTGATGGTGTAGCTCAGCACCAGCGCTGGTTTTTCCCTGCGGATAATGGCAAAAATTTCCCACAGCAATTGCGCTTCTTTCCAGGGATAGCGGTTGTGCGCCTCTAATTGATATAAGGGATGGTAATTAGTCAGCCCGGCCTTTTTGAGAAGCTTGCGGTACGGATCATCCGGAGCAGCTATGGCCAATGTATACCCTTGCTGTTGCAATTGAAGCAACAGCGCTAAGTGGTAATGATAAATATGCCAACAAGAATTGGCCAAAACAAGGATCTTTCCACGCATAGGTTTGTAGGCCCATTGAGTAAATGGGTAGATTGAGGACAAGCGGTGTCACGCAGTCCAAAATGGAATAAATAAAAACCCTAATCAAAAGGCTGTGGTAATAAAAGGCAGGAGAACTTATATCATTTGCGCTTTTTGAGGAAGCTGTTTGGAATACCAAAGAACTTTCTAAACAAGTGCGCTACGTAAAATTAAGATATTGCTATAAATCAGATGTTATTTTTTACTATTTTTTTTAAAAAAAATTCGAAAAGGATTGCGTAGGAGTTGGTATTTTGGGAGCAATAAAAATCAATACCATGACCACAACGACTATTACAAAAACCATCCAGATCCTTTCTCCCATTCCGGGTCCCAATAGTCAAGCGATGTTGGCGCGCCGAGCAGCGGCTCTGCCCAGGGGTTCTTCCCGATCTACTGATGTGGTGGTGGACTCGGCCAAAGGTGCAGTGGTCAAAGATGTAGATGGGAATACCTTATTGGATTTTGCTGGGGGAATTGGGATGATCAACGTGGGGCATTCGCCAACTCCGATTGTCAATGCTGTAAAAAAACAGTTGGATCACTTCATCCATACCTGCTCCATTGTCACTACCTATGAAGCGCCGATTGTGTTGGCGGAAATGTTGAATGCGCTTGCTCCTGGCGATTTTCCAAAAAAAACCCTGTTTTCCAACTCTGGTTCAGAAGCGGTTGAAAACGCGGTCAACATCGCCAAGTACTACACCCAGCGCCCCGGAGTGGTGGTTTTTGAAGGTGGCTACCATGGTCGCACTTTGCTTACTTTAAGTTTGACCAGCAAGTACAGCTTGTTCAAAAAAGGCTTTGGTTCCATGGTCAGCGATATTTACCGGCTACCGGCGCCCAATATGTACCGAGTACCAGAAGGTATGAGCGCTCCCCAATACCTCGATTTCCGAATTGCGCAGTTGGAAGATGCCCTTATTTCCCAAATTGATCCATCGGCCATCGCGGCGATCCTCATTGAGCCGATTCAAGGCGAAGCAGGATTTGTGCCAATGCCAGCACCATTTTTGCAAAAACTACGCGATATCTGCGATGAGCACGGCATTGTGCTGATTTTTGACGAAATCCAATGCGGCATGGGGCGAACCGGTAAATTATTTGCCTGCGAGCACAGCGGCGTAGTACCAGATATGATGACGATAGCCAAAAGTTTGGGTGCAGGCATGCCGATAGCCGCAGTAACTGGAAAGGCAGGAATTTTAGACGCGCCGCATGTGGGTGGCATTGGCGGTACTTACGGGGGTAGCCCAATCGCTTGCGTAGCGGCCATTGAAGCATTGAAAATGATTTCTAGTCCCGCATTTTTACAAAAAGCCGAACAAGTAGGCGAACAGATCCGCAAAACCATGGATCGGTGGAAAAAAGAATACACTTGCATAGGCGATGTCCGCGGAGTAGGGGCGATGCGCTTGGTGGAGTTTGTCAAAGACCGTAAAACCAAAACGCCCGATCCGGACCTGACTTTATCCATCATCCGGGAAGCGGTATCCAACGGCATTTTGTTGATTCGTGCGGGATTGTATGCCAACTGTATCCGCTTGTTGCCGCCGCTGGTAATCACCAAAAACCAATTGGCGGAAGGCTTAGAAGTGTTGGAAAACGCCATCAAGAAGTTTGATCAATAGGAGGAATGGGGAAATGGGAACCTAAGAAAAGCTTCCCATTTCCCATGCTCTATCTCATTTTTCTACCAAAGAAATCAGCGGCAGCTTTAAAGGCAGACAACCAATTTTTTTGCAATAAAAAACCATGAATTTCATCAGGGAAGATCAATTGCTCTATGTAGACGTTGCGTTTGCGCAGCGCTTCCGCCAAATCTACGGTTTCGCTAAAAGCTACGTTGCGGTCATCGTCGCCATGAATCAATAATACGGGCGAGCGCCAACCATCTACAAAATACATGGGCGAAGATTGAAAAGCACGTTTGGATTCTTCCGGATGCGCTTCTGGATTGTAAGTAGGAATGAAATTTTTGATCCCCATGTTCCAATCGTGTACACCGTGGATGTCGACACCAGCGGCAAAAAGGTCGGAAGCGCGTGCCAATCCCAAAGCCGTCAAGAAACCGCCATAAGATCCCCCGTACAAACCAATGCGTTTGGGGTCTACATCGGCGCGTTGTTTTAAGTACAAACCAGCGCCGGTAACGTCATTGAATTCACTAGCTCCTGTAGCCCCAAAATTCAAGGCTTCTCGGAATTCCATGCCGTATCCAATACCACTGCGGTAATTAACCGACAATACAATGTACCCCAAACTCGCCAAATACTGATTCATGGCATACGTATTGTGGTAATACTCCATGTGGTGAAAACCCAGCAACATCTGTCGGCGTGATCCGCCATGAAAAAACAATAAGGCAGGAAGTCGTTCGCCAGCTTTCTTATTTTTTGGCATAAAAAGCTGTCCAGGAATGCTCATGCCATCGGGCGAAGTAAAGGTAATGGCTTCGGGCATGACCAAGGCCTCAGAGGGGAAGTTTTTAGGCATGGTTTCTGGCGTTAAGGCGCTGATTGCCCCTCCTGCGCCCAAGTAGGCAGCATGCGCAGGCGTACGCGCATCCGAAGCCAGACAAGCCATGGCGCCGCTGCCCGTCATCACCGGCGTCCATTCAATACCCTTACCCGAACTTAGTGTCGTCAATTTGCCGCTAGAAGGCGTTACTTGCCACAAGTGCTGTCGATCGATGTCGTCCTGATTGGAAGAAAAAAGCAGTTGATTGTTGTCAGGAGAAGCATTTACGTATTGCACTTCAAAATTGCCTGGAGTCAACAAGCGCGGCGTTCCGCCAGTAGGAGCAAGAGCGTACAAATGCAACCAGCCATCGCCTTCCCAAGGAAAAACGAGGGTGTTATCAGCGGTCCAAAAAAGCTGGTTTTCTGCGGAAATGGCGCTAAAAACGCTGCCTTTGCCACTTGCTGAACGCCAGATCTCTTTTACTGCTCCAGTAGCTACATCTGCCAATTGGATCGACCAAGGTTCGCCGCTGCGTTTGGCTTCAAAAATAAGGATCAACTTTGTATTGGGCGCGCGGAGAAAGGCCAGTTGTTTGCCATCGGGCGACCAAACCGGGTTGCTGTCTTGATCCACGCTGGGTTGTAGGTATTGCAGCGTTTTTTGGGTCAGATCGTAGATGCCGATAAAACTGTGATCGCCGCGGTTGCTGACAAAGGCGAGTTGTTTGCCGTTGGGCGACCAAGTCAGCGAACCCGCAGCACCACGAATCGTGAACAACTGTTGTTCCTTAGCTCCAGCTTCAAAACCTACTGACCAGACTTGTCCTTTTTTCAAAAAAAGCAAACTTTTACCATCGGGTGCTAATGAAAAATAACCGCCATCGGCCAACTTTCGCGGCGTACCGCCAGCAACTGGGATGGTCCAGATCTCTTGTTTTGCGCCTTCAGGAGTACTAGTCGGGTTTGGCGATTCTCCGGCGCGGTTGGGAGCGCCTCCGCGTACATAAACGAGGTGTAATCCGTCGGTTGTAAACTCCGTTTGACCAATCTCTTGACCATTATCGCCTTGGTAAGCCGTCAATTGTCGCGTTTTTCCACCGGCTTGATCGGCTAGCCAAAGGTTGCGGTTTCCTTGCTGGTTGTAGACCCAAGCCAGCCGAGGGCCATTGCTTTGAGCCGTAAGATGTGAAGGGAAAGGAGCGCTTAGGATCTGTTCCAAAGTAAAGGAACCAGTCTGCGCAGTAAGGGAGAAGCTAATCCCGACGCCACACAGCAAACTCAGTAGTAAGTTGGATTTCATGTTTTTTTTGGAAAAGATAAAAAAGATTTGGCAAAACGCTGGGGCTAGAGGGGTGGCGGTAGTGTTTTTCCAAAAAAGAAAAAGCTCCACGGAATCAGGTCTGATGCGCCAACTTGCTTACCAAATGGGCTGCACCTTCCCAAGTATATCTAGCAGGGCATCGCTGATCACGGAAGTTTGAGCACTGGTTTCGATGACATGATCAATTGCGATCAGTTCCGTAAAATTGCGTTCTGGGTGAAACAGGTTGGCAAATGGATCGTGGAGGTAAATGGCGATGTCATCATAGTTGATACAAAACAGCAGTTGGAACAAATGAATACGCGGGTCAAAAACAATGATGTAATGGCCGTCGTCTTCGTGAAGTTTGCCACAATAAAGCAGGATAGGATAGTCAAAAAAAGCCAAGTGGGTATAACCAAATAAATTGGCTTCAAACAAAGGGTAATATTGAATTTTAGGTTCCAATTTCGCCTCGCGCAGCCGTGCTTGCATGGACAGCAATTTATGGCGCATCTTATCGATCGGAATCTCTTCGGCCTTCAAATTTTGGTAAGGTTGCCAATCGCCAGTACGTAGATCGAGGTAATCTACTGCGCCAATCCGCAATTTGTAATCAAAACGGCTGTATCCAGGAACGACATAACCCGGGTAAAAAAAATCAAAACCATGTTCCAAACCATAAGCTACTTCCATCACCATGGTATAAAATCCCAAGCTAAATGGCTTATAAGCTGGATCGTAAATGCCTAGGATGCTGGCTAAACTTTTTTTACCAGCATCAAAAAAACTTACCGCAATCAGCTGATCGTCGTCATACACGGCGAATTCTATGGTTTGGTAAACGTTGAACTCTTCGCCATCGCGGAGGGATTCAACCAAAGAAGGCGCTAATAACCCCGGAAAATCAGCGCGGTAAAGTTGATAAAGTGTCTCTTTCTCTTCATCGATGACCGCAGGACGGTAAAAATGCTTAAAACGCCCATTGTGCTTGATGATTTTGCGCAAACTTTTGCTAAAAGAAAACCCTTTCAAATCCAATCTGACCCAAATAGCGGAATAATACTCGTCGCCAAAACACAGAAAATGAGTCGTAAAAATAGTCTGTCCCATCCGATACCAGCCATTGGCCAGATAGGCATCCAATTCTTCCGGCTCAATTTGCTCGGGATAGTTTTTGGCTGTAAACATCAGCTTGTTTAAACGATTAAGGAGAAACAACAAATGACGTCATTTAAGTAGGTCACAAAAATGAATCCATCATTTAATGTTGCGACCTACTTAATCAACGGCTAAATGTAACACAAAGCTCCTTTGAAAGAAAAAAGATTTGGAGTTTTTTCCTAAGGAATGAGTCAATAATAGGGTAACAAAAGAGGCAGACTAGATTGGTACCTTATTGTCGGATCATTCTTAACCCTATTTCCAAGCATACAGTTCCCCCCCTTTGGCAAAAAGCTGATCCACCTTTTTGCTCACCACGGGATCTTGTGTCAATACCGGAGCGTGATGTGGCTTAATGCGTGCGTCTATAACCAATGGCCCCGTACAACCCCAATGTTTGAACTGGGTAAAACTGCCTACGCCGTGTACATCATGAGAGGGATTGGCGCGGGTAAAGGTTACCCAAAGAAAATTGTTGAAGGAAGCGGCAACAAAAGGCGCGTCATCCGCCAATACAATCATGGCAATGCCTTCCAAAGGGCTATTGTTTAATATTTGAGTAAGTTCCTCCACCTGAGCATAAGAGGTAGCATCCGTAAACGCTGGGGCGCTGATGGCCAGCAGTCCTGGTTGTATCCAAGTAGGTTGACCAAATCCTGGCGGCAAATCAAATCTATCGGGTAAGGTCGTTGCCAACTTGCGCAGCGGCTCACCACAACAAGCCACAGTGAGCTTGGATCCGGCATTCCAGCCAGAGCCGGAATAATCCAGGGTATCAATGGTGGTTTTGGTTTGGAAATGCAAATCGCGTGTCCAATCCACCCGTTCCAGAATATGGTTGAAAAAATGCGGAATCTGTTGGGTATCCAGTTGCGGATCGTCGCCTTCTGCAGCGATAAATAAAAATTTAGCTAGGGAGGTTTGCCCTGAACCTAGGATATGATTGGCTTGAGTCAGAATTTCTTCAGGCATTCGGGTTCGGAAAGGCATGTAGCGTTCGCTTCCGACGGCCAATAATAAGGGGTGAACTCCCGCAGCGTCAACTGCATTGATCTGACGAATACCGGGAAACTCCTGAGGGGTCAACAATTCTACTACTTTATGGATCAGGTAGCCAAAACTGGAATCCTCCATGGGCGGTCTTCCTACCACCGAAAAATGCCAAATGGCGTTTTTACGGTGATACACTTTATGGACATCCATTACCGGAAAATCGTGTTCCAAACTGTAATAACCCAAGTGATCGCCAAAAGGGCCTTCCCGTTTTTTTGCCCCTTTGCGAATCAAGCCTGTAATGACAAAATCGGCATCGCTGGAAAGGACATGGCCATCCCGGTGGGCGTAGCGAAAACGCCTACCACCTAATAATCCCGCAAAAGTCAACTCCGACAAACCCTCCGGCATCGGCATGATGGCTGCGAAAGGGTGGGAGGGAGGTCCGCCCACAAAAACTGAGGCGCGAAACGGTTCATCCCCTGCATTGTACAAGGTATGGTGGATGCCAATACCCCGATGAAGTTGATAATGCAACCCAATTTCTTTGTTAAGCACATAATCGTTTCCGCTAAGTTGGATCCGGTACATTCCTACATTGGATTCCATCATGTTTTTGCTACCTGGCGGGAGGGTAAACACTTGCGGCATGGTGACGAACGCACCGCCATCCATCGGCCAAGATTTGATCAG
This sequence comes from Chitinophagales bacterium, assembly GCA_038240665.1. Classification (GTDB taxonomy): domain Bacteria; phylum Bacteroidota; class Bacteroidia; order Chitinophagales; family Saprospiraceae; genus Haliscomenobacter. The sequence continues at coordinate 17,439 of JBBRGN010000006.1, forward strand.
CGGCAATTGATCAATTTGGGTTTCGCCATAGGCTACGGGTACATTACCCCTGCTGCGCAGAGGCAGTGCTGACAATGCAGTAAATGGCGCTTGTAAGTAACGGGTAGGGTTGTGGAAAAAATTACCCGGATCGGCTTTGAGCTCAAAAACTTTTTTGACTTTTTCGAGCGTGTGTCGAAACAAAAAATCGGTCCGTTCAAAAGTACCATAAAGGTTGGACAATGCCGGAAATGGGCTGCCGATCACGTTTTCGTACAAGATCGCTGGACCGCCTTGCTCAAAGATACGCCGATGGATTTCGGCAATTTCTAGATCGGGGTCAACCGCTGTTTTGATGCGCAGCAATTGCCCATGTTTTTCCAAATCCTGTACACAATCATATAGACTTCGGTAACTCATATTGTAGTTCTTGTGGAGCTTTAACAATTTTCGAGGGGAAGGGTTGTTGGGAACTACAACGAAAAAGCGTAAAAAAGAAACATCCCGATTGCGAACTTCACAATCGGGATATAATCGATATTAATACAAAATTTCTTACAAGTTTGGAATCACCAAAACCTGACCGACAACGATCATGTCTGGGTCTTTCAAAAGATTGCGATTGGCTTCAAAAATTTTGGTGTACTCGCCTGGCTTATCGTAGTAATGCTTAGCGATTTTACCCAAAGTGTCGCCACCAACCACAGTGTGGTGAGCATATGCGCTATCGTCAGCCACTTTGATGTCGGCGTGGATTTCAGCAGGAGCAGGAGCTTCTTTGTCCAAACCATTGATGGTTTTGAATTTGTCCCAAAGCAAATCGCGCTGATAAGGGGTTTGAACGGTACCGTTGAATACGATGGCGCCGTTGTCTTCGTGAAAGTTGTCCATTTTGGCACCCAATTCGGTTGCCAAGTCCAGAGCTGGTTGGTACTTTTCTTTTAAAGTCATTTCAATTGGTTTTAAAAAGGTAAATCAATCGGATTGCTTATATTTCTCAAATAAAGCTGACAAATATTAAGCCTTATATTAAGTTATGCAAGTATTTTTCATTATTTTATTGTAAAGAAAGTATAGTAGGAGCATTGTCTTTCCAAGCTTGTGATTTCGCCGCATATTCTTTGGAAAATTCAACGCTCAATTAAGGATTAGGTAGTAAAAATTTTCTACTTTTACTCATCCTTAAGGGGTCTTAGAACTCATCTAGGATCGAAGATAACACAAACCAACTAATAAGAAGCCATTCATGCAGCAGTACCATGCTTTGCTTCAGCACATCCTTGATCATGGGGTGGAAAAAACCGATCGCACCGGAACTGGTACCATCAGCGTATTCGGCTACCAATTGCGTATCGATTTGGCGCAAGGTTTTCCTTTACTTACTACCAAAAAAATCCATACCAAATCCATCATCCACGAGTTGTTGTGGTTTTTGCGTGGAGAAACCAATATTCAATATCTTGTGCAAAATGGGGTCAACATCTGGAATGACTGGCCCTTTCAATATTACTTGCAACAAAACGGGTTGGCCAATACCTATCCTAAATACAGCCAGGAATGGAAAGCCAAGATGACCGAGTTTGTGGAGCAGATCAAAGTAGATGATGATTTTGCCGCCCACTGGGGGGACTTAGGCCCCGTTTATGGGCATCAATGGCGCAATTTTGGGGGTGTAGACCAAATTTCCCAAGTTATATCCGACATACGGCGCAACCCAGATTCTCGCCGCTTGATTGTTTCTGCCTGGAATCCCGTTGATATTCCGGTGATGGCGCAGAGCGGTTTGCCGCCTTGTCATGTTTTGTTTCAATTTTATGTAGCGGAAGGCAAGTTGTCATGTCAGTTGTACCAGCGCTCCGCAGATGTATTTTTAGGTGTTCCATTCAACATCGCTTCTTACGCCTTGCTAACCCTTATGGTGGCGCAGGTTTGTAACCTCCAACCCGGAGATTTCGTACACTCTTTTGGAGATGCACATTTGTATCTGAACCACTTGGATCAAGCCCGACTTCAACTGTCTCGCGATATCCGGCTTTTGCCTACACTGACCATCAATCCAGCTGTTCAAGAAATTTTTGACTTCCAAGCTGCTGACTTTAATTTGGAAAATTACGATCCACATCCGCACATCAAGGCGGAGGTGTCTATATAAAGTGGAGTCTTGCTTCAAAAATGGGCATTTAGAAACTGTATTTTTTGGCTTTTTGGACATTCATTTTTTTGAAGTTTCAGAAAAAAATGAAAAACAAGTTATAATTTTGATTGTTGTTTAATGAGATGAGTAAAAAGGCTTTTTTGCAGTACAATTGAAAAGTCTTAATGATTAATCATTTTTTGGAAAGCCAAATGTTCCTTCTGCGAGGTGTTTATCGCTGGTAAGAAAACACCCTTTTGTTTAGACGGAATCTAAATAAATCGCAGTTTTCACAAAACTATGTTAAAAGCGTAGATGGAGTTATATATTTGCGCTGACAAAAGGATGACACGAATTCGCAAAATAGTAATCCAAGCATATAAAAGCATATACAATGATATTTAAGTCTTTGATTAGCCGATTTTTAATCTTCGTTTGGCTTTTTTGCGGCGCCCTGAATTTGCAGGGTCAAGCTACGGGTGATGCCGCTGCTGGTAAAACCCTCTTCACGAACCAGTGTGCTACGTGCCACAACAAAAACATGAAGGACAACCTCACGGGTCCGGCATTGGGTGGCGTGCAAGAGCGTTGGGCCGCATTTCCACGTACTGATTTGTACAAGTGGATTCGCAACTCTCAATCTTTGATTTCCTCTGGTCATCCTCGCGCCACCGAGCTCTGGAGTAAGTGGAAACCAACTGTGATGAGCAACTTCAACCTCACGGATATAGAGATTGAAAATATCTTGGCTTACATCGAAGGTGTCAACAATGGTACTTTCGGGCCAAAAAAACCTGATGTTACGGCGGTTGTACCAGGTGCTACCGAGGAAAAAGGCAACAATACAATGCTTTTTATTCTTCTAGCGGTGATTCTGGGAATTTTTGCAGTGGTGTTGGCGCGTATTTTGTCCAACCTCAACTACATGCTTCAATTGAAGGAAGGAGCTGTTCTAGCGGAGCGCAAAACTTTGGTACAGATTCTAACCAGCAAAGGCATTATTGCCTTCGTTATTTTTGCCTTGGTCGTTTTAGGCGGCTACACCACAGTAAACAATGCGATCTCTTTAGGTCGCCAGCAAGGTTATCAACCAGAGCAACCCATCAAGTTTTCTCACGTTACCCACGCGGGTTTGAATAAAATTGATTGCCAATATTGCCACGACGGTGCTCGTCGCAGCAAGCAATCGGTTATTCCTGCAGCTAATACCTGTATGAATTGTCACCGAGCTATCAAAGTCGGTTCCCAATATGGCACTGCCGAATTGACTAAAATCTACGCTTCTATCGGTTACAATCCGCGTACCGATAAGTATGTGGAGAACTACGACAAACTTAGCCAAGCTGAAGTGGAAGACATCTACAAACGGTGGATTGCTGATACCTATGTAAGTGAGAAGAAAACGCTAGATGCAACTGGCGAAGCACTGATCGAAGAACAATGGGATGGCATCGTTTCGGCTTTGACGGATAAAAAAGAAGGCGATTATAAAGTACAGGGACCAATCGAATGGGTACGTATCCATAACTTGCCTGACCATGCTTACTTCAACCATGCTCAACACGTAGCAGTGGGTAAAGTAGAATGCCAGACTTGCCACGGTAAAATCCAAGAAATGGAAGTTGTAAAACAGCAATCTCCACTCTCTATGGGCTGGTGCATTAACTGTCACCGTAAAACCGAAGTAAAATTCGACAACGACTACTACAAAAACTACTATGCGAAATACCACGAGCAAATGGCTAGCGGTGCTCGTACTAAAGTTACCGTAGAGGATGTTGGCGGTTTGGAATGTCAAAAATGCCACTATTAATTGGCGTTTATGCCTTTTTGATTCTTTTGGATAACCTTATGCACCATAGCAGATGAAAAATCAAAATAATGAAGTTTGGGTAGGTGTCGATCAATTGACCAACGACCCAGCTTATCTGAAGACTGTTAATCAAGAGTTTGTTGAACTGCCGATAGTTGAGCAACTTGCTCAAGAAGAGAACCTTGACCTTGGGGCTAATCGCCGTGATTTTTTGAAATACTTGGGTTTTGGTCTTGGTGCTGCTACCCTGGCCGCTAGTTGTGAAATTCCGGTAAGAAAGGCCATCCCTTATGTGACCAAGCCGGATACCATTGTACCCGGAGTAGCTGTTTATTTTGCTTCTTCTTTTATTCAAGGCGGAGATTATTGCCCCGTTTTGGTAAAAACCCGGGAAGGACGCCCCATCAAGATTGAAGGAAATAGCCTTTCCAGCATTACCAAAGGTGGTACCAGCGCGCGCGCTCAGGCTAGTGTACTGAGCTTGTACGATACCAGCCGCATCGACGGCCCATATCACATCAAAGCTGGAAAAATTGATCGTCCAGTTGGTAAATTTGGTAAAGGACCAGACTGGAAAGAAATCGACAAAGAAATCATGGGGAAGTTGAAACCAAGCGATCAGATCCGCATTGTTTCACATACCCTTTTGAGCCCACTTACCAAGCAGGCCATCGCCGACTTTAAAGCAAAATTCCCCAATACAGTAGAAGTCATTTACGATCCAGTTTCTAGCTCCGCGCAGTTGGAAGCCAACGGCATCTGTTTTGGCGAAGCGGTTATTCCTGCTTATCATTTTGATAAAGCGGACGTAATCTTAGCATTTGAAGCTGACTTCCTTGGTTCTTGGATTTCTCCAACCGAATATGCCAGCCAGTACGCTAAAAACCGTACCATCAAGGATGTCAAAAATGCAAAAATGTCGCGCCACATCCAGGTAGAAAGCCATATGAGCTTGACTGGATCAAACGCTGACAACCGTATTTTGGTAAAACCTACCGAGCAAGGTGCGGCTATCGTAGCCTTGTACAATGAATTGGCGGTATTGAGCGGTCAAAGCAAAGTAGCTGGTCCAGCTCTTGATGCCGAAAAAGCAGCTAAGTTCAAGACCCTTGCCAAGGAACTGTTTGCTGCCAAACAAAAAGCTTTGGTGGTTTCTGCTTCCAATAACGTAGGCGAACAAGTATTGATCAACGCGATCAACACCCTCTTAGACAGCTACGGTACTACCATCGATTTCAACAATGCCTCGCTACAGCGCCAAGGCTCAGATAAGAGCATCCAAGGTTTGATTGCTGAGATGCAAAGCGGAAAGGTAAATGCAGTATTTTTCCTAGACGGCGCTAATCCAGCTTGGGATATCCCAAATGCGGACAAATTCCGCACGGCTTTGGCTAAGGTGAAATTGAAAGTATCTTTTTCCGCGTTGCCAAGCGAGACGGTGGCATTGTGTGACTACGCAACGCCTACCCACCACTATCTAGAGAGCTGGGGCGACGTAGAAGCGAAGCGCGGCCACTTCAGCTTGATCCAGCCAACAATCGCACCCTTGTTCAAAACCCGTCAAGCCGAAGAAACTTTGTTGACGTGGGCAGACAGCGAAAAATTGAATAAAAAAGCCGATCAGCCGGTTTACGAATATTTGATGGCTACCTGGCAGGCAAACCACTTTGCTGGTAGCTCATTTGCAACTTTCCAATCTTTCTGGGACAGCACTTTGCACGACGGTGTTTTTGAAAAAGGGCTACCGGTAAGACCGGAGTTTGGTTTTGGTGGCGATGTGAACAAAGCAGCGAGCCAAGTTCGCAAGCCGGCTAATAAAGGAATGGAAATTTCCTTTTTTGAAACCGTAAACATGGCTGGCGGTCAATATGCCAACAACCCATGGCTCCAAGAAATGCCTGATCCAGTGGCGCGCACCGTATGGGGCAACTACTTAGCGATTCCCGTAAAGTGGGAAGGAGGCAATCGTTTCAAGTCTTTGAACAACTTGAACCAAGATGAGACCTACGGAAACGCCGATAAAGTAGAAGTTACCATTGGCGGTAAAAAGCAAGTGATCACAACGGTACGCCAGTTTGGTCAGATGCAAGAAACATTGGGTTTGGCGCTGGGTTACGGTCGCGAAATCTCAGGAAACGCTGGTCGCGCCCTTGGCGAACAAATTGGCGTCAACGTCTATCCTTGGTTGTCAGTAGACGCCCAAGGCAATACGCAATATTATGCGGTAGGCGTTGAAGTTTCCAACTCTATCCAAGTAGAAAAAGCTTTCCCTTGCGTACAGTACCACCACTCTATGGGGGTTACGGCAAAAGGTAAAGATGGAAAACTGCTCACTGATGCCAGCACGGGCAAACCATTGAATGTAGATGAATCTGCATTGATGGCGTTGGGAACGGGTTACCAAGGTAGCATCGTTAACCGTTCCATCATCTACAAAGGACACGTGAACGATGTCAAAGAAGTAGTTGAGCATGTAGAAGAAAGAAGATCAGAAGCTTCTCATTTGAATGATCAGACGCTTTATCCTTTCAAAAAATATGTTGACGAGCACTACAGCCAATCTTTTTGGTGGGCGATGCACGTTGATTTGAATGCCTGTATCGGTTGTGGTGCTTGCCAGGTGGCTTGTATCTCTGAAAACAACGTTCCAGTAGTAGGTAAAAAAGAAGTAGCGCGCCACCACGAAATGACCTGGTTGCGCATCGACCGTTACTTCTTTGGCGACTATGAAAACCCAAACGTGGTTTATCAGCCGATGATGTGCCAGCACTGCGACAACGCGCCTTGTGAAAATGTTTGTCCAGTAGCTGCTACCAACCACAGCTCAGAAGGTTTGAACCAGATGACTTACAACCGTTGTATCGGTACCCGTTACTGCGCCAACAACTGTCCATATAAAGTACGTCGTTTCAACTGGTTGGATTACACTTCTGCTGACCTTTTTGGTGCCAACTCGCCAACTGTAAGCGGCGAAGAAGTACCATTCACTGCCGACAATCTTACGCGCATGGTATTGAACCCAGACGTAACGGTTCGTTCTCGCGGGGTAATTGAAAAGTGTAGCTTCTGCGTACAACGTTTGCAGGAAGGAAAATTATTGGCGAAGCGTGAAGGCCGTCGTTTGGGTGAAAACGATGTCAAAACAGCCTGTCAAACTGCTTGTCCTACTGGAGCCATTGTTTTTGGTGACCGCAACGACAAAAAGAGTACGGTTGCTAAGCGTATGGAAAGCCCGCTGAACTACTTGGTATTGGAAGAAGTCAACACCATGTCTTCTGTCAACTACTCTGCCAAGTTGATCAACCGCGACGAAAAACTGGATGCATAAATTAAATTGATCATATCCCGCGGTGAAAACAGCGGGTACTCATAATCATAACAACAAGCATGAGCGCACCCATTTCAGCGATACGCGAGCCTCTAATTTACGGCAATAAGACGTATCACGACATCACGGAAGACATCTGTGCAGCTACCGAAAAAACGCCAACTATCGCTTGGGTTTTGGCTTTTATCACAGCTGTTACTTTTTTGACAGTTTATGTCTTTTGCGTTACCTGGACGGTTTGGCAAGGGATTGGTACTTGGAACTTGAACCGAACCATCGGTTGGGGTTGGGACATTACCAACTTCGTTTGGTGGGTCGGTATTGGTCACGCGGGTACCCTGATCTCCGCTATCCTTTTGTTGTTCCGTCAAAAATGGCGTACGGGTGTTAACCGTGCAGCGGAAGCCATGACGATTTTTGCGGTAATTTGCGCTGGTCAATTCCCGATTCTTCACATGGGACGCGTATGGCTGGCTTTCTTCATATTTCCTTATCCCAATACCCGTGGGCCGTTGTGGGTGAACTTTAGTTCTCCTTTGTTGTGGGACGTATTTGCGATCTCTACTTACTTTACGGTATCGTTGTTGTTCTGGTATACTGGTTTGGTGCCTGACTTTGCAACGGTACGCGACCGTGCTAAGGGAATACGCCGTTGGATGTACAATGGTTTGGCGTTTGGTTGGACTGGTTCAGCCAAACACTGGCAGCGCTGGGAAAGCTTGTCTTTGATCTTGGCTGGTTTGTCGACGCCCCTGGTACTTTCGGTACACACCATTGTATCTTTTGACTTCGCCACTTCGGTAATTCCTGGCTGGCACACCACCATTTTTCCTCCCTACTTCGTTGCGGGTGCGATCTTCTCTGGTTTTGCTATGGTTCAAACGCTGATGCTGATTACGCGAAAAGTGTTGAACCTTCAACAATACATTACACTAGAACACATCGAAAGTATGAACCGGGTCATTCTGGTAACAGGTACGATTGTCGGTGTTGCTTATTTAACTGAGTTGTTTATTGCTTGGTATTCAGGTTACCAATACGAGCAGTTTGCATTTGCCAACCGCGTATTGGGTCCTTACTGGTGGTCATATGTGGGGATGATGTCTTGTAATGTACTTTCTCCGCAGCTCTTTTGGGTAAAAAGTTTCCGTAGAAATGTTGCTCTTACCTTTGGCATGTCGATTTTTATCAACATTGGTATGTGGTTTGAGCGCTTTGTGATCATTGCTACTACCTTGGCGCGTGATTACTTACCATCATCATGGAGCTACTATTCAGCTACCTGGGTCGAGGTAGGTTTGTTCGTGGGTACTTTGGGTTTGTTTTCAACTTTGTTTTTGACGTTCACGCGCATTGCTCCAGTAGTAGCGATCGCTGAAATAAAGAGCATCTTGAAAACTGCTGGTGATCAGTACGTAGGACCGGAAGTAGCAAAAAAACATGCAGCAGAGCATGGGCACGTGAAGGTAACTACGAATGGTCATGACGATCATGACCATGCTGCCCACTAAGCAGCGCAATTAATCCATTAGTAGATCAAAAAATCGCAAAAGATAATGAGACACATAAATAAAGACGTACTCTACGGTTTGTACAACGATGAAGAGCAATTGCTGATCGCAGTACGCCAGGCTAGAGCCGCTCATTTAGAAATCATGGATGTATTTTCTCCGTTCCCAGTCCACGGATTGGATAACGCATTGGGATTAGAAGAAAGCCGTCTGCACATGTCAGGTTTTGTATACGGTTTGATCGGTACATTGACTGCATTTTTGGGAATGACCTGGGTTTTTACCAGCGATTGGCCCATCATAATTGGCGGTAAGCCTTACTTTGCTGCGCCAGCCTTTATACCAGTAACTTTTGAGTTAACTGTACTTTTTGCAGCTATCGGTATGGTGGTCACTTTTTACACCATTTGTGGTATGGGGCCAGGAGTAATTAACCCAACTTTGGACGATCGAATTACCGATGATAAATTCTGTATTGCATTTGACGTATCAACTGCTGAAACCAGCCAAGTTGATCAATTCAAAAGCTTTCTTGAGGATAGCGGGGCAGAAGGCGTACAGACCAAACACATTTAAAAAGCGGTTTTTGCTGATAAATTCAGAAAATATCCATTAGTGATGAAAAGCTTAAAATATACTTTCTTCTTGGCATTGGCGGCATTCGCTCTTTATGCATGTTCACCAGCAAAAGGTGAATTTGCGGGAACCGAATACATGCCTGATATGGGTCACCCCATTTCTTATGAACCGAATACGTTGGATGGCTATTACAACAACACTTGGGAAGAAGGCAGCGTGATGAGCCGTCGGAATCTTACACTGCACGATTTACCAGTTATTGGCTCGGTTCCACGCGGGTACGCTGGCGTGAGTTATGCTGGCGCAGCGGCTTTTGATTCGATCATCGCCATTTTGCGGGGAAAAAACACCCTTAACGCTATCGCAGTACCGGTTAATGGTCACGTACCTTATTACTTTAAAGATAGCGAAGAGGAGCGTGTTCGGGCTTCTAACGAATATACGGTCAATCCTTTCCCGATTACAGCTGCAGGGTTGGAGCACGGTAAGGAGCTGTATACTATTTTTTGCGGTATTTGTCATGGAGACAAAGGTAATGGCGGCGGTTATTTGGTAGCAGAAGAAAACCTCAACGCCAAATATCCAGCAGCACCGGCTAATTTCTTGTTGGATACCTTTTATGTCTCTTCTAATGGCCGTTTCTACCATGCCATTATGTACGGTAAAAACGTAATGGGAGGTTACTCTGACAAGCTTTCTTATGAAGAGAGATGGCAAGTGATCCACTACATTCGTTCGCTGCAAGCAGTGGAGAAGAAATTGCAATACACGGCTACAGCCAATACGTTGAATCCTTCATTTGGCACACCAAGTGGTCAAATAAAAGGTTTAGCAATTGCGCCTGCGCCTGCAGCGATAACTGGAGCAACCTCTGGCGGTGGTGGTGGTGGCGTGCCAAGTAAAGGCAACAAGAAATAATTGAATTAAGAAGCATCTATCTGTTAATCAATACAATAACCAGCGAGCAATGAATAACTTTACCTTTGAAGGAAAACAAAAGACCTTCCTGCTCGGGTTCATGGGCTTGGGGCTGTTCTGTTTGGCTCTTACCTATTTTACCGATTCGCAACCTTTGCACGTTCGTTTTTGGACGAACTTTTTGCATAATACTGTCTTTTTTACGGGCATCTCTTTTATGTCTTTGTTCATCATTGCGGTCTTTACCATTGCATGGGCAGGCTGGCATACGGGGATGAAGCGCGTTTGGGAAGCATTTACGTTTTTCATGATTCCTGGTTTGATTCTTTTGGGAGTGATCATTGTGGCCATGTGGGGCAATATGCATCATCTTTACCACTGGACTGATACAGAAGCAGTAAAAAACGACCCGGTATTGTTGGGTAAATCAAGCTTTTTGAATAAATATTGGTACACCATTGGCACGCTTGTTATTGTAGGCGGTTGGATCTTTTTTGCCAATCGTTTGCGTCAACTTTCTTTGGACGAGGACGAAAATGGCCTTGGTTTGGCAGATGATTTCCGTCACCACCGTGCTATGCGTGCTTGGTCGGCTGGATTTATGCCATTTGCCGGTTTTTCCAGCGCGGCTGTAATTTGGCAGTGGGTAATGTCAGTGGATGCACATTGGTACAGTACTCTTTTTGCATGGTATTCAGGAGCAAGTTGGTTTGTTGCAGCGATGGCGCTTACCATTTTATTGTTGATCTATCTGAAAACAATAGGTTATTATGAGAACATTACCATGGATCATTTCCATGATATGGGAAAGTTCGTTTTTGCCATCAGTGTATTTTGGACTTACCTATGGTTTTCACAGTATATGTTGATTTGGTACGGAAACATCGGCGAGGAAACGATCTATTTCCGTCAACGCTTGGACAATTATCCAGCACTGTTTTTTGGCAACTTGATCATCAACTTTGCTATGCCTTTCTTCATTTTGATGCGTAACGACAACAAGCGGAAGTTTGGGCCATTGGCAGTTGCTTCTGTCTTGGTGTTCTTCGGTCACTGGTTGGATTATTTCTTGATGATTAAGCCGGGCGCTAGGCTTACTGCTTTGGAAGCTGCTGCTCATCACGGCGGGGGACATGAAGTAGAGATTGGTAAATACCTAGGTTATGCCGATGGTTTTACGGCACCTGGATTGTTGGAGTTGGGTACAATGCTTGGTTTCTTGGCTTTGTTTATTTACGTGGTTTTTCAGAATTTGGAAAAAGCGCCGCTTGTTCCGAAGAACGACCCTTATTTGGAAGAGGCTTCGCATCACCATGTTTGGCCTTACATAGATTAAGTCTAAACAAGAAATTTGGATGCATCCTTTTGGATGAAACTGTGTTATAAGATTGTAATTTTGACCAAAAGCAATTAAAAAATTAATACAATGGTTTTTCTGCTGATTGTTCTCAGTATTGTTCTCATTGCGATCATAGCAATCCAAGTTGGTAAAGTCGCCGAATTGGCTACGAAAATTCGTGGGGAGGAAGAAATGCAGGAAATAGTCAACAAACGCCAAGGGGTTTACATGTTGGTGTTTTTGTTGGCCTTTCTAGTTGTCGCTGTTTACAGCGGTGCATATTACAGCAATTATTATTTGGGTTTTGGCCCCTTGTCGCCAGCCTCAAAACATGGTAAATCGATTGATGACATGTTCAAATGGACGTTGGTCATCACGGGAATTGTGTTTTTTGTTACTCAAATATTGCTTTTCTATTTTGCCTACCGCTATCGTGGAACCCGCAGCGGAAAAGCACAGTTTTTACCTCACAACAATACCGTTGAATTGGTTTGGACGATTATCCCAGCCATCACGATGACTTTTTTGGTTATCGCTGGTTTGGATGCTTGGAACGAGGTAATGGCTGATGTAAAAGAAGGCGAAAGCTACATGGAAATTGAGGCTACTGGTTATCAATTTGCGTGGGTATTGCGTTATCCTGGACTAGATGGTCAATTGGGAGAGAAAAACTATCGATTGATTGATGGCAGTAACCCACTGGGTCAGAACTGGAAAGATGACAAAAATGTCGATGATTTCCATTCGGATGAGTTATGGTTGCCAAAAGGTAAGAAAGTGAGGGTTCGCATCACTTCACGTGACGTGCTGCACAACTTTTATCTGCCCCATTTTCGGGTAAAAATGGATGCTGTGCCGGGTATGCCTACGTACTTTGTCTTTACACCTACTAAGACGACTGAAGAGTTTCGTCAGCAATTGAAAAAATATCCTGAATACAACAAACCGGTTGATCCCAAAGACCCTGAAAGCCTTATGCTTTGGGAAGCTTTTGATTTCGAATTGGCTTGTGCTGAATTGTGTGGTAATGCTCACTTCAGTATGCGCAAAACGGTAAAAGTGGTTGAGGAAGAAGAATTCCTGGCTTGGCAGCAAAAACAACAGTCTTATTATTTGAATTCTATCCGCTTTAAGCCTGAAGATCCAAACAAAGACAAATTGTACGACTTTGAGATTAAGGCTAGAAAACAGGAGTTTCAAGATAGTTTGAGCAAAGGTTTGAGTAGAACAAATAAAACGGTTCGCTTCAAGTACGTCAATTTTGAGAATGGCTCAGCAACATTGACCTCTTTGTCAAAGTATGAATTGGACAACTTGGTGGAAGTCATGAAGCAGAAAGCGAGCATCAGCGTATTGTTGGCTGGCTATACGGATAATGTAGGTAAATCAGAGGAAAACTTGACTTTGTCTCAAAAACGCGCTCAAAGTGTAGTCGATTACTTGACTAGCAAAGGCGTGAGCAGTGGTCGTTTGCAATCAAAAGGGTTTGGCGATGCCCAACCTTTAGTAGCAAACGATAGCGATGCCAACCGAGAAAAGAACAGACGGACGGAATTCCGGGTGTTGGCGCAATAATTACGACAAAAGAGTTGAAAGCGCTTTTTTCTTTGAACAAAGCTTACACCATTCCGTTTTGAGTAGAAATGTACTTGCACATATTGCATTAGTAAACTATAATAAAATCTTCAGCCAATGGCTAACGTAGCGTATAAAGCTCATCAAACCGATGAGGAAGTACTGATCGAAGGTTTGGGATACGATGATCATTTTCACGATCACCACCATGGCGATAAATATCAGTCCAATTTTATTACGACTTATATTTTCAGCCAAGACCACAAAATGATCGCAAAACAGTTCCTGATTACCGGGATGTTCTGGGCGATTATTGGGGCAATGATGTCTCTTGTTTTTCGTCTACAATTGGGTTTTCCTGAAGAAAGCATGGCTTGGCTAAAACCCGTTTTAGGCAAATGGATTGTGGTAAATCCTGAAACCGGAATGGGTAGCTTGGCGCAAGATTTCTATTACGCACTGGTGACAATGCACGGTACCATCTTGGTATTTTTTGTATTAACGGCCGGGTTGAGTGGTACGTTTAGTAACTTATTGATTCCTTTGCAGGTAGGAGCACGTGATATGGCTTCGCCGATGTTGAATATGTTGTCGTACTGGTTCTTTTTTATGTCCAGCATAGTCATGTTCTTTTCTTTGTTTTTAAGCACTGGACCATTCTCAGGAGGTTGGACAGCTTATCCGCCGTTGAGCGCGGTTCCTCAGGCGTCTTCTGGTTCTGGAGCAGGTATGACGATGTGGATCGTTAGTTTGGTTCTCTTCGTGATCTCCGTTCTATTGGGTGGTATCAACTACATCACTACGGTGTTAAACTTGCGTACCAAAGGAATGTCGATGTTCCGGTTGCCTTTGACCATTTGGGCGTTTTTTATCACGGCTATTTTAGGTCTATTGTCATTCCCGGTATTGGTATCTGGTTTCTTATTGTTGTTGTTTGACCGCGGCATGGGTACCAGCTTTTACTTGAGCGAAATATTCATTGGCGGTAAAGCATTGGATCACGTAGGTGGTAGCCCTGTATTGTACCAGCACTTGTTCTGGTTCTTGGGTCACCCTGAAGTATACATCATTATCCTACCAGCGATGGGTATTGTATCTGAAGTATTGTCAGTACATTCACGCAAACCGGTTTTTGGTTACAAAGCAATGGTGTTTTCTATCTTGGCAATTGCCTTTTTATCGTTCATTGTATGGGCACACCACATGTTTATGTCTGGTGTAAACCCTTTCATTACGAACTTCTTTGTAATCTTTACCCTGATCATTGCCGTACCATCGGCAGTGAAGGTATTCAACTGGATTGCTACACTATACGGCGGTAATGTGCGCTTTAACGCTGCCAATTTGTTCGCCATCGGTTTTGTATCTATGTTTATTTCGGGAGGTCTTACTGGTATCTTCCTAGGTAACTCTTCGATCGATATTCAATTGCACGATACGTACTTTGTGGTGGCTCACTTCCACATTGTAATGGGTGTTGCAGCATTTTTCGGCATGTTTGCGGGGATCTACCACTGGTATCCAAAGTTGTACAGTCGTTTTATGAACGAAACTTTAGGTAAAATCCACTTCTGGGGAACCATGATTGGTGCTTACTTGATTTTCTGGCCGATGCATTACATTGGTATGGCTGGCGTACCACGTCGTTACTATAGCTTTAGTACGTTTCAGGCGTTCTCTCACTTTGATGATTTGAACAAATTCATCACCATTGCAGCGATTGCCACTTTTGCTTTCCAGATATTATTTGTTATCAACTTCTTCTACAGCATTTGGAGAGGAAAGAAAATGACTACTCCAAACCCATATGGAGCTACAACCTTGGAATGGACAACGCCAATCCCTGCCGGTCACGGCAACTGGGCGGGTAAGATTCCTACCGTTCAGCGTTGGGCTTATGACTATGGAAAGAATGGTGTAGAGTTTACCCCCCAGATTCAACCCTTAGCAGAAGGCGAAAAAGATTTCGGCGATCACTAGGAAGAATAGGATCCAAGCGTTTTTTTATCAACGCTTGATCTAAGAATGATTTGAGGATTTGATTTTGAAAAAAATATACAAGGAGGCAGTTTAGCGGTGTTTTTTGCAACTAATCTGTCTCCTTGTTTATACTTGATAATGAACCTGACAAGCAAAACTACAGCTATTAAACCTTTCGCAGTAATTCGTCAGCGATTGGAGGATTTTAAGATGCTGGTGAAATTGCGGCTCACCCTGACGGTGGTTTTTTCTTCGGTAATGGCTTATTTGATTGCCGTTCCTGGTAATCCCAGCTTAGCTGCCATTATTGTATTGTCATTGGGTGGTTTTTTGGTAACTGGAGCAGCCAATGCCCTTAATCAGGTATTGGAAAAGGATTACGATAAGTTGATGAAACGCACGGCCAACCGCCCTTTAGCGACTGGGCGTATGAAGGTGGCTGATGCTGTATTGGCAGCTGGTTTGATGAGTTTAGTAGGCATCATCCTCTTGGCCTTGTTCAATCCTTGGTCGGCATTCTTTGGGATGTTGGCTTTGTTGTCTTACGCATTTTTGTATACCCCGTTAAAAAGAATATCGCCAATAGCTGTTTTGGTAGGCGCTTTTCCAGGCGCATTGCCTACATTGATCGGCGCGGCAGCAGCAGAGGGAAGAGTATCAGCGCTGGGAATGTCACTTTTTGCCATACAGTTTTTCTGGCAATTCCCCCACTTTTGGTCAATTGGCTGGCTGGGGTACGAGGATTATAAAAATGCAGGTTATAAGTTGTTGCCCAGCGTCAACGGAGAACGCGATCCCAATACAGGATTGCAATCTTTTATTTACGCCATGTTCTTGGTTCCCGTGGGGAGCTTGCCCTATGTTTTAGGGTTCTCCGGAATCGTTGCGGAAGTAGTTAGCGTAGTGCTAAGCCTAATTTATGCAGCGTTAGGTTGGCAATTGTACCGCAAAAATGATCGTAAATCGGCTTTACAACTGATGTTTTTTTCCTTTTTGTACATTCCAGCAATTTTGCTGGTCTTGTTTTTTGACAAAATGTAATGGAGCGCAAAATGGAGACATCTTTTCCTAATACTTATGGACGCAATAAAGTCCATCCAAAAAAGTTTGCACTGCTGATCGCTTGTGCCAGCATCATGATGATGTTTGCTGCTTTGACCAGTGCTTATATTGTACGCCATGCGGCGGGTAACTGGCTTGAATTCAGTTTACCGAATATGTTTGCTTATAGCACAATGGTCATCATTGGCAGTAGCCTAGCTTTGCACACGGCATACACTTCCTACCTGAAAGGTAACGAAAAGCTATACAAATTTGGCGTAGCTGCCGCCTTGGTATTGGGCTTGGTTTTTATCGTATTGCAATATGCAGGTTGGTTGGAATTGAGCGCTAATGGCGTAGATCTGGACACCAATCCTTCCGCTTCCTTTGTATATGTAATTTCTGGCTTTCATGCGGCACACGTACTGGGCGGGATTGCAGCCATTATTGTAGCGGTACTTCATGCTTACAGTTTGCCTTACAAGGTTACGGCAAAAAGAAAACTAAGATTTGAACTGACTTTAATATACTGGCATTTTGTAGATTTGCTTTGGATTTACTTGTACCTGTTTCTTCTAATGCAGCAGGCATAGTCCAATACGTTAAGCGCATTTCGAAAAAATGGCCATTTTTGACAGAATTAATATTGATAATTTTTGAAAGTAAATTATGGTTTTTCAGTTTTTTACTTTCAAATAACAGAATGAATTCATATTTAGTTACCATTTTTGGTACATTATGGTTGAATCATCCTAAATCAATGGTAATTCACACACATTTTTTATAACGAACGAACAACCAATTAGTCTAACTAACAAAACAAGCTATCTAATGGCGACTAATGATACCGCGCTGGAACATCCAGTTCATGATCAAGAGATCAACGAAGCAGAACTATGGACTGGAGCGCAGTCACCCTTCAATGTGAGTTACGGAAAGTTGATGATGTGGTACTTCCTGTTATCAGATGCTTTTACTTTTGCTGGATTTTTGATCACTTATGGTGCGTTGCGATTTAGCAGCCCTACTTGGCCAGTTCCTGACTTTGTGTTTAGAACTGCTCCATTTGGTATCCATAATTTCTTTCCTGGTGGTCATGCGCCGCTTATTTTCGTTACGTTTATGTCTTTTTTGTTGATTATCAGCTCTGCTACCATGGTGCGCGCTGTACAAGAAGGTCACCGCGAAAATAAAAATGGCGTTTTTTTCTGGATGTTATTGACCATCGTTGGCGGTGCTGGTTTCTTGAGCTGTCAGGCTTGGGAGTGGACGAACCTGATCGGTGAAGAACACATGTTGGTGACACGGAATCCATTTGGAACACATACTACGGAAGGTGTTTATCTACTTCCTGATGGTAAATTATCCGACGAAAAATTTGAAGCAGGTTCAAGTTTTTTGGTTCATAAAGTTGGTGCTCATCATGAAGAAGGCAGCGAACATGCAGGGCCAGCAGTGGAATACGTAAAAGGGGATCAAACCGGTTATGTATTGGACAATGAAAACTTTGTACACCGTAAGTTTAAAATTACCGATGGCCCTGATAAAGGCAAAATTGATACCGAAGCTTTTGGTCCTCCTGCCTTTGGCGCTTTGTTTTTCTTTATTACAGGTTTTCATGGTTTTCACGTATTCTCAGGGGTTGCTTTCTTGTTGATCATTGCGCTCAACGTGTTCAGCGGGGTATATGTAGCCCGTAAGAACGGATACGAAATGGTAGAAAAAATCGGATTGTACTGGCACTTTGTAGACTTGGTCTGGGTGTTCGTATTCTTGGTTTTTTACTTGTTCTAGTCTCAAAGGAAAAGAGACTTGTTGAATCAAAATTGATATCACTTTTAATCGATTGCTATATGTCTAATTTAAGTTATGAAGACAGCAAAAAACGGGTAATCTACGGTTTGTTTTTACTCGGGATCATTACTTTGATCGAAGTGTTAATTTCCCTTTTTGGTAAAGGCCATATCATCTCTGGTATGCAACATTACACTTCGGTATTGTACATCTGTGGCGTTTTGATTGCCGCATTTTCGTTGTACAAAGCTTATTTCATCGTTTATGAGTTCATGCACATGAAATATGAAGTGAAAAGCCTGGCCATGACGGTCTTGGTCCCCACCGGTTTACTGGTTTGGGCAGTTATTGCGTTTTTCAATGAAGGTAGTTCCTGGAAAGCTCGTCGGGATAGAATCAAAGAAAAAAATGCTGAAAAACCAGCAGCAGCTTCTTCCAAATTGGAAAGTAGCTTAGTACCAAAGGGGACTTATATTTCTGATAAGTTTTAATAGATTGGTTATAGATAGGCTTAGATCAGGGGCAGGAGGGTTAACTTCCTGCCCCTGATTTGTTTCGCGAACTACTTTGTCCCCCAAATTCATTGTTTTATATAACATTGACCAACATTTAGCGAAAACTGCTGTTCTTTACAGCAACTAAAGGAATAGACACCATGCGGATTTGGATTCAATATTTAGCGCTTTTTTTGCTCTTGGTCGTTACGCCGGGTATCAGCTGGGTATACCTGAGCAATGGGTTGGATTATCACCGAAAGGCTCTGGCCGAGCTTAAGCAACTAGGCCCTATGCCTAAGTACAATGTGCCGACGCTCCAGGGGGATTCGCTGAAAAGTGAAACGTTAAAGGACAAACTAGTGATAGCAGGAACCATTGACATTGATTCCAGCAAAAACGGTGCCCACGTGTTGGAGAACCTCAAAGAACTTTATGCGCAGTTCGACGATCGGACGGATGTTCTGTTTTTACTCTATGTTCCAATTGGAGCAGATACCGCTGCGGTCAGAAAGTTTGGAGAATCGCAAAGTTTGAAGGAAAAAGGACAAATTTTTTATCTCCCTTATTTCGCTCAGGATATCACAGCTTACCATTTGCCACAAGGCAAAGCGGCTCCCATTGGCCCATACTTTGCTTTAGCGGATACCAAAGGCATCGTACGCAAAGTTTACGACCTTCGCGAAGGCAGTAATTATGCACGGTTGGTAGAACAATTGGCATTGTTGTTGCCCATTGAGACCAGAGAGAAAGCGGTGTTGAAAAGAGACAAAGAGAAGTAGTTGGGAGCAATTTTTTTCAATATTGGACTACCATTTATCAATTAATATTTCATCATGGAAGCAAATATACAATTGGCCAAAAAGCTAAACATCGGCGCTTGGATCGTTTCGGGAGCGGTGTTGCTGCTGGTGGGGTTGATGCGCCAGGTAAAGATTACCTTACCTACTGGAGTTGATTTAAGTTTTTTGCCGCCTTTTCACGCTACTCTAAATGCATTGACGGCTGTGGTATTGGTTGTAGCCTTGTATTTTATCAAGCAAAAAAAAGTTACCCAACATCGCCAAGCTATCTATGTAGCAATGGGATTGAGCATCCTTTTTCTATTGTCGTACGTAGCCTACCATTTTACGGCACCGGAGACCCTTTTTGGCGATGCCAACCACGATGGCCTAGTTGATGCTGCTGAGAAGGCTGCGGTAGGCGGTACGCGCTTTATTTACCTATTGTTGTTGATTACCCACATTACTTTGGCTGCGGGTATTCTGCCTTTTATCTTATTTACCTTTATTCGGGCTTACACCAATCAATTCGATCGGCATCGCAAAATGGCTCGCTGGGTATTTCCCTTGTGGCTTTATGTAGCCATCACTGGCCCGATTTGCTATTATATGTTGATGCCCTATTACCATTGATAAACTACTGGACAAGTTTTTGTAAAAACGGCGTCCAAAAGAAACCAATATGGAATTGCAATCCCAATATGGAAAGCTTATTTTTGAATCAAAATATCAAAGTTATGAAAATAGGAAGATGGATAGCCTTAATCGCGCTTTGGGCAACACTGACATTTGTTGCAGCGCCTCAGTCGCTTTCAGCACAATGTCCCATGTGTAAAATTGGCGCCGAGAGCAATATGAAAAACGGGGGTTCACAAGGAAAAGGCTTGAACGCCGGAATTCTTTACATGCTTGCTTCGCCCTATCTTTTGGTGGGCGGTATTGCATTGTACTGGTGGCGAAATCGCCGTCGCAAAGACGAAGACGACGCTTGGTCTACCGATGAGCCATAGCCTGAAGAATTGTTGAATACAACGGTAAAGCACAAGAGCTTCTCAGATGCGATCATCAGAGAAGCTCTTGTGCTTTTTTGAAGACGTTAGGTATCTATTTTTCGCCTTCTTCTTTGTACTTACGGTCGTAATCGGTAAAAGTCGAGAGCAATAAACAGATCCAGCCCAAGATAAGACACAGGCCGCCTAATGGAGTAATCGGGCCAATCATGCCTAAGTTCAGCTTCAAAATACTGCCAATGCTCAGGATGTACAGTGAACCCGAGAAAAAAGCAATGCCGGTAACGAAGAACGTTCCAGCGTATACTAATAAGTTTTTGCGACCAAAATGCATCAAAACCGCAACCAACAAGATGGCAAGGGTATGATAAAACTGGTATTCTACCGCTGTGTGGAAGGTAGCAAGCTGATCAGGTTGAAGCATGGATTTTAAGCTATGTGCCCCAAAAGCGCCAAAGGCAACTGAAACAAAGCCTAGAAATGCTCCAATTCTTAAAAATCGTTTTCTCATTTGTTAGCAGAATTTTTTTCTTAACCTTTCTTATGTTGTATTCGGAGTACTATTCCTGGTCAGTTAGCACCAAACAACAATCCTTAATACACACCAAAGGAGGATGAGGTCAGTTAGTAATGGATATAGTTCCCCATTACTTGGCTGTTTTATAGGGCTTTAGAAATAAATATAGGGAAAGGGTTATTTTTTTCAATTGAGTAAAAAAGTAATTTATTTACACCTCAATGCAAAGATAGAAATAATGAAAGATCCAATGGTTTTTTTTACCAAAAAAGAAAATAGCCTGTTCCGAAGCGGTTTTTTTCTGCTGTTTTCTCTGCTTTTAATCGGGTCAGTTTATCTTTTTTGGGCGCAGAAGAACTTAATCGATTTCATTCCAGAAGGGGCAACCATCGCTTTGCGCCCACTTGATGCGCCGCTTTTATCCGATCGGTCCGCTGCGCTTTATGCCGATCTTGTTTTACTCAGTGCAGCCTTGAATCCAAAAAACACCTGGCTCGTAAAGGCTCCGCTATCCGCTCAGGAGCAAGGTTGGTTACTGCTATGGGAAAAAGGTAAAAGCGCTGTTCCCACTACTGTGCTACAACTCTGGGATGCAAAACTGGAAAAAACCACTCTTTATCACAACACTACTTTCTATCATTGGCGATCTGCACGGAATGGCACTTATTGTTTGGCTTTGATAGGCAACAAAGGCTTGCTGTCTCATTCACCTTTATTGGTGGAAGAGGCCATCAGAACCAGCGAGCAATCCCAACATGTTTTTTGGCGAAAATGGCTTAATAACAACCCGCCAACCCAAAAAGACATCACGCTTAGCTACCCAGAAAGCGATACGGGCGGTTTCTTTGGCCTTTTTTCGGGGATTCGTTTTCATCTAAGTAAAGAGGGAAAATGGGAAGGTGCCGCACAACTAAAATCCTCGTTAAAACCTTGGCCTAGTCAAGAAACTGCTCCTTGGTCGGTTTTGGCCAAAAATATCCCCCAAAATTTGAGCTGGCTGTTTCCGCTGTTTTTTGACCCGCTGCACCTAGAACCCGAAACCGCCAAATGTTGGAAAAAATACTTTACTCCCTGGATAAAAGGACAACCCGTATTGGGGGCTTTTAACTTGGCGCCAGATGAGATTGTTATGGTCGTGCCTTGGAAAGATCCAGATTTGATGAAAAGATCCATCCAAGAATATATAGTGGCAAACGGGCAATTGCAAAGGTATGATTACCAGACTTTTACCATCCTACAGGTGTTTGATGCGCGTTTAAGTAGCCTGTTCATTCCCTTCGGTTTGAAAAAAAAAGCCAACCTATCCTTCACGGAAGCAGATGGTTGTCTTTTGTTGGGAACCTCGCCAGCAGCAATAGAACAATGGATCGATGCCTTTGTAATCGGTAATGTATGTTCGCAAACGAGTAGTCCTTTTCAAACCCAATCCGGTTCAAAAGCCTTTTTTCGTTATCCCCACCAACAAGGGCAGTTTTTGGTTGATGCACTTGATTTAGTCAAGGGAAAAACGCAAGCGCGTGCAGATTTTTACCTAGAAGGGGATTTGCAAAACGACACCTGGTATTTTGGATTAAATACAAAGAAATGGACGCCTGAGCAACAACCCAGCATCATACGGGCTTGGCAAACAGAAATGGTAGCTGCGCCTGCCCGTCAATTGTATTTACTTGATGATTGGAAGGGGAGCTCAATCGGGGTACAAACGGCTGATCATCGATTTCATTTACTAGATGATAAAGGAAAAGTAGCTTGGAGTAAGCCACTGGAAGGTTCGGTGCTTGGCACCCCGCAGTTTTTAAGTTATTTTGACGATGGCGAAAAACAGATCCTCTTTAACACCACTCAACAAGTACATTGCCTGGATAAAAAAGGCCAGGAAGTCCCCGGCTTTCCATTTTTGCTTCGAGTACCTGCTACTACCGGACTTACCCTGACGAAGGATGATTTTCATTATTTTATCCCTGCCAACAACGGTCGGGTGTACGCATTTGATCGAAAAAACCTTCCTTTGCCTGGATGGAACCCTGGGCCGATGGTTGGAAACCTGCGTTTTCCAGTACAATTTGCTCAAAGCCAGGGGCAAGATTATGTATTCCTATTGAATGAAGCTGGATTGCTTTCGGTGGCGGATCGTGCCGGGGTGTTGCACTTTCCGGCTCTATCTTTTACACCTCCCATTGTCAGCCCCTTTGGCATTCAATGGGAGGATCAAATTCAACGCATCGTATTGCTGGATGGATCGCTAAAGTTTGCAGCAATTGACCACACGGGTGCTTTTTTTCGCTTACCTACGGGGTTAACGCCGTCAAAAGCTGGAGCCAATATGCTATTTGCTGATGTTATTGGCGATGAGCGTAAGGATTACTTGGCGATGAGCAATCAGGAATTTACCCTGCATTATTACGATGAAAAAGGAGCTTTTGTAACAGCAGTTCAACGCAAGTTACCGCAGTTGATGGATACCATTTTTACAACGCCGCTGGTAAGTGGCGAAAAGCTGATCGGATTTAGTTCAAAGCGTGCGCAGCAATTGTACTTAATGGATCGGAGGGGCGCAATGGCTCCAGGCTTTCCCATTGCCGCGGATATGGGAGGGGTTTTGGGCTCAAAAAAATTATTGGTCACTATTTTTGATGGAAAAGTATACGCCTATTGGTTGGAATCTCTAAGGTAGGAGTGGCTCCCTCGACTCACTCCGGCAATTGCCAATTGATTGGGGCCTTTTGGTGTTGGATTAAGTAAGTGTTGGTTTTTGAAAAATGCTGGCTACCAGAAAACGCATTTCCAGCCAAAGGAGACGGGTGAGCCGCTTCCAGAATGAGGTGTTTTTGACCATCAATCAAGGCCGCTTTCTTTTTGGCAAAATTGCCCCAGAGCAAAAAAACGAGCCCTTCCCTTTCGTCCGATAATTTACGGATAATGGCATCGGTAAAATGTTGCCAACCAATGTTTTTATGTGCTGCCGCTTGATTTTTTTCCACCGTCAACATGGCATTCAGTAAAAAAACACCCTGTTCGGCCCAAGAAGTAAGGTCGCCATGTTTGGCGATGGGAATATCAAGATCCGCTTTTAATTCCTTATACACATTGACCAACGATGGCGGAACACGTACGCCCCTTGGTACAGAAAAACACAGACCCATCGCTTCGCCAGGATTGTGGTACGGATCCTGACCTAGGATGACCGCCTTTACAGCCGAAAAAGGGGTAAGATTGAACGCATTAAAAATCAAAGCGCCTGGAGGGTAAATCGTTTTCCCTTCGGCCTTAGCCGTTTTCAAAAAATTACTGATGGCAGCAAAATAAGGTTGCTCAAACTCAGAATCCAGCGCGGTTTTCCAGGAAGACTCGATTTTTACATCGCTCATATGGGAGGTGTTTTGCAGCGTAAAAGTATTGAATTTTTCCTATCCAAAGCCCTTTTAGATTTCAAAAACTTGAAACGGCTTTGAATTGGAATGTAGGAACAATTTCTTAGTTTTTTGCCAAGACCGACCCATTGCTGAGCATGCAACAATCTACCAAACGCACCAGTGAATGAATTAATAGATTGTTTTGAGTATACAGCAAATCGTGTTTGGAGCCAGGAATAAAAGTCAGGTTGGCTGAAGCCGCATTGCGCAACTTTTGGAAAGCATAAGAAGCATTTTCTGGAAAAATGAGCCGGTCGTCTTTGCCATGCAAGATGATGCAATTGGCGCGGATCCGATCCCATCCAGCAGCCATGGCCTTTAGTTCTTTACGATGCGATAGTTTTTCAGCATTAGCGGTGCGCAAGGAACCAGGAACCAACCAGGCCAAACTCCAGTGACTGGTAGGGTAGGAGATGTCAAAAGTCGTTTCAGCGCCTGGTTTGAGCGAAGCCGATTGCAACAACAAACCATCCACCAAATTGGGGTAGTCCATCGCTAAGCGGGCTGCTACAGTACCACCATATGACGAACCGTGTATAATGATAACAGCATGTGTTTTGCGTTTTTCCCGTAGAATGATCGAGATTAATTCCGCCTGTTTTTTTACTGAAGTCTCGGGGCTACCATAGCCGGAATACCCATAACCAGGACGATCAACAGCCAGTAGTTTGGCGCGTTTGAGCAGGGTATGGTTTTCCATCATCTCTTTCCAAAAAATCGAGGAACTCGGCGCTCCGTGGATAAACACGATCAGCGGTAGCCGGTCACTACCGATTTCCACGTACCGGATGCGCCGACCATCTTTCCAAAAACGGTGCGCGTTGGCGCGGTAACCATAGGGGTTTTGCGATAGGTTGTGTACAAATTCGTTGTCACCTAAGCGGTCTTTTGACGCATCATAAATAAAGAGAAGCCCCAAGGCCAAGGCCAAGGCAAGATAAAAGCGTTTGCGACGGATCAGCCAGGAAAAGTATTTTTGAAACATCTGCTATGGGATTAATATGAGGTGTGGTGGTAGGAATTGAATTTTAACGTTCGGCAGCCTACCAAGGCAACAGCTCACTTGAACAAAAGCTATCTTATTAAACATGCTTCTCAACCCAAAGTTGCAGTGGGAGCTAACAAAATAATAGTGTAGGAAAAAATAAAGGCATTGTGAAAAGTGGAAAATTAGCTTACATTTACACTGCTTTTAGCATAAACCTTTTTTGGTCCCATAGCTCAGCTGGATAGAGCAACTGACTTCAGCGTGTATTGCACAAGTAGGAGCCTCTAGGGGGAAAATTAACCCCTAAAGTGAAGGCCGCTATATCGGGGAAACCTAAGTTCAACATTTTTAGTGTTGGATATGGCAATCCCGAGGAAACCGTTTATCCTTTGAAAAGCCCGTGGGCAGTAAAAGGCCAGGGATCCGTAGAGACTATACGCGGCACGCCTGAAATGGTGAAGAGATAGTCCAGACCACAAAAGCCAGCGATGGTTCGCGGCGAAAGCCGTAGAGGGTAAGCTAATCAGTAGGTCTCAGGTTCGAACCCTGATGGGATCACACAACTCAACACAAGCCTTGCTTTCCATGATTTTGGAAGCAAGGCTTTTTTGTTGGCTTTTTTTGAAATGGAAATTTACATTAGGGCAAACGCATGAAATTAGTACTGACCTCGGAGAGGTCTAAGATTTGCGTATTGTGGGGCATATTACAAACGTTAGACCTCTCCGAGGTCAAAAACACCTACAAACGGGCTAATTTCAACAAACATTAGACCTCTCCGAGGTCGCTTCTGGCATTCTTGCGTTTGTCCTGAATTTGCAGATAGATGGCTTGAAATTTGGAAAAGCCTTAAGGGAAAAATCTTTGCTATTCATCAAAATTACATTAACTAAACCGCCCAAGTTGGGATAGAAATTATGGGACAGTCATTGGTGAAAAACTACGTCCATATTGTATTCAGCACCAAATATCGGGAGCAGCTCATTCATCCTCCGGTAGAAACAGCGCTACATAGCTACTTGGGTGGTATTTGTAATAATCTGGAATGTCCGGCGATCATTGTCGGGGGCTACACGGATCATGTTCACATCTTGTGCATGCTTTCAAAAAAGATAGCGTTGATGAAACTGGTGGAAGAAATTAAATCTCATTCTTCTAAATGGATAAAAACCAAAGGGGAGGGGTATCTTAATTTTTATTGGCAAGATGGCTATGGCGCTTTTTCTGTGAACCCCAGTGAGATAGATCGGGTGATTGCTTATATCGGTAAACAGCATGCGCATCATAGTAAAAAGTCTTTTCAGGTTGAGTATCGGTCATTTCTTAAGAAGTATAAGGTGGAGTATGATGAGCGGTATGTATGGGGGTAAGTCTGGTGACGAGATGGGCTGGATGCTGTGCCTGTGACACCTGTCCTGTCTAGGGCTGCACCCTGTCCTGTCACAGGGCTGCACGCTGTCCTGTCCAGGGCTACACCCTGTCCTGTCACAGGTCTGCACGCTGTCCTGTCCAGGGCTGCACGCTGTCCTGTCACAGGTCTGCACGCTGTGTTAGCATCTTACGCCCTTTCAGGGCTGTGTTTTGGTAAATTGAAAGATTTTTGGTACCTTTCTACAGAGATCATCAGCCCTTAACGCATTTGGCCATCAATCAGAGGGCTGGATACAAACCTATGCCATGGAAACACCGTCACCTAAAAGCCCTTGGATCGCGCTTTGGATCCTTTTTGGCATCAACACCATAAATTTTTACGACCGACAAATCATCGGAGCTGTCGGGGAAATGATCCGCAAGGATTGGGTATTGAGCGATACGCTAATGGGTACATTGGGTACTGCCTTTATCCTCATGTATGCTGCGGTGGGCGTCCCTTTTGGACGTTTGTCAGATACTTGGAGTCGAAGAAAGATGCTGGGTATTGGGGTGAGTGTTTGGAGTTTGCTGACAGCTTCATCAGGTTTGGCGTCTAATTTTACCTGGCTTTTTGTTAGTAGATTGGGCGTTGGAGTAGGAGAGGCGAGTTGTGCACCTGCTGCGAATTCTTTGATCGGAGATTTGTTTCCGCCACGTAAACGGGGTCTGGCGCTTTCGGTCTTTATGTTAGGACTTCCAATTGGTATTTTTTTGAGTTATAGGGTAAGCGGGCTGATCGTCCAGGCCTACAGTTGGCGCGAAGCCTTCTATTTTGCTTGTATTCCAGGATTGATACTTGGGGCGGTGGCGTTTTGGTTGCCGGAGCCCAAGCGGGGTGCTGCTGAGGGCATCGCTTCTGGTAGCATGCAACGGTCAGGATCACCATACTGGGTGGTATTGGGGATTCCTACCATCGGTTGGATCATCATTTCGGGCGCTTTGCACAATTTCAACACCTACGCAATCAATGCTTTTATGCCTTCCTTTCTGATGCGTACCCACTTGATGGGGATTAAAGACGCTACCAATGTATCATCGATTGTTTTGGGCGCGGTAGGCGTGATTGGCATGTTGGGCGGCGGCTGGGGTGCCGACCGGCTGGGGCGTACGCGACCCAATGGTAAACTCTTGCTTGCCGCAATTGCGATGTGCGTGGCTGCGCCGTGTATCTATTTGGCTTTGAAACAAGCGCCAGGAGCTACGATCCCTTTTATGTTGTTGATGGGCACGGGTACCATGTTTAGTTATACCTATTATGCTTGTGTGTATGCCAGCATCCAAGATGTCATCGAACCTGCTTTACGGGGCACTGCAATGTCGCTTTATTTCTTTGCCATGTACATACTGGGCGCTAGTTTTGGACCAGTGGTTACGGGTATGTTGAGTGATCATTTTGCCAAAAAAGCCATGTGGGATGCTGGCGCAACGGCCATGACGGAACAATTCAAAGGCATCGGGCTACACCATGCGATGTATGTGATCCCTTTGCTATGTATGGTATTGGCCGTCGTGCTTTTTGCAGCTTCTAGAACCGTGGCCAAAGATGTGGCTAAATTGAAGGCTTGGCAGGCGGCGCAGGAGGGGTGAAAAAAATTAAAAACGCCTCAAAATCTCTAATCATCTTTTTGACGATGTGTAATGGAGTAACCATTACCACTTGATCACCATCGGTATCGCCTTTGTAGTGTGGGGCATAACCATTAGGACAGCAGCGCAAGGAGTGAATGGAGTCATTCGTCATCGGCGAATCGTTGTTTATCGGCGACAGGGAGTCTTTACGGCGGGAGGTTTCGTTTTTTTCTTAGCTTATTGTAGCTTAGCATGCGTGGGCATTGATCTGCCTTGTTTATTGCGTTATTCCACCGTCAATCTTCAAACATATGAAAAAACTCTTCCTGCTCTTTTTGCTGTTCGCCCAAATCGCCTTTGGCCAAAATGGGAAAGACAAAGTATTGGTTACTGATCTTGTGAAGATAAAACAGATTGCGGGTGTCCAAATTGCCCCCAATGGCCAGCATGCGCTTTATTTGTTGCGCAGCATCGAACCCAATGAAGAGAACAAACTGGAATACGATTACCGTTCTTATTTGTACCTCACCGATTTTCAAAGTATAAAACAATTGACGCGCGGTTCGGAAAGCGTAGGTTCAGCGGTTTGGTCGCCTGATTCAAAACAAATCGCTTTTTCACGCAATGTAAAAGGCAAATCGCAAATCTTCGTTTTACCGCTGGAAGGTGGGGAAGCTTTTCAGTTGACCGATCTCAAATACGGCGCCGCAAATCCGCAGTGGTCGAACGATGGCTCAAAAATCTTGTTCCAAGCCAACGTTACGCTCAAAGAATTGCTCAAAGATACCTTGTTGAACCCCAAAAAAGGAGTTCCGGCTTGGTCGATGGAAAAACCAGGTTTTAACAATGATTACCTCAAGCCTGGTAAGGAAGTAAAACCCAATCCGGATGGCAATTTGGCGGAAATCCGCGCTTATCTGGCCAAAGATGAGGAGGACAAAAAGGCAAAAGTCATCAACCGTCTCAACTTCCAAGGCGAAGCAACTACGCAGCCGGAAATGACTTTCAATCACTTGTATGTCATAGATGCTAAAGAGGGAGGCGTTGCCAAACCGGTAACCCATGGTTTTGATAGCTTCAATGGCTGCGATTGGTTGGGTAATGATCGGATCATTTCTTACATCGATTTGGATAGTTTAAAACACCCCGATCGTGAACAAGATCGTGCAGCCGTTACTTTCAACGCGCTGGGTGGAGATAAAAAATTCCTGCTCAGCCAAAAAGGGATGACTTTCAACGCCGCTACTTTTTCAAGGGATGGCAACCAGATGGTCTATTTGAAATCGCCATCGGAGGGGGTCAACATCGGCCAATTGTTTTTGTCCAACGCCGATGGTTCCAATGCAAAACCAATCAGCTTTGATCGGGCAGCTGGTAGTTTTCACTGGTCTTCTGACAATAAATACGTCTATTTTTCAGCGCAATCAAATGGCGGTCAACCTTTGTACCGCCTGGATGCCAAAACCCTCAAGGTCGAACAACTCACTGATTTTGATACTGGCATCTTAACTTTTGACCTATCGGCGGATAAAGTGGTTTTCGTAAAAACGGAAATACTTAACCCAACTGAATTGTACATGGCGGATGTAATGCTGAAAAACGCTACCAAGCTGACAACCCATAACGACTGGGTGAAAAACAAGCGTTTGAGCATCCCCGAAAAACGTACCCTGACCAATTCCAAAGGTCAAAAAGTAGAGTACTGGATCATGAAACCAGCCAATTTTGAACTTGGAAAAAAATACCCTTTGCTGTTGAACATGCACGGTGGCCCAACCGCCATGTGGGGGCCTGGGGAATTCTCGATGTGGCATGAGTTGCAGTATTTCTGTGCACAAGGATATGGGGTGGTGT
>JBBRGN010000007.1:0-42354 GCA_038240665.1 Chitinophagales bacterium
CTCGCGAAGATGCTGACGCGGAAGGTGTTCGTACATTGACCCAACTGTTATTTGAACGCCGCACGGATTTAAGTAAATATTTGGGAGCCGATTATCAACACTTGGTCGGTGCCATTGACCAACCCGGTCTAAAAGAAGGTACATTAATCCCGGTTCATATTGGAGCTAAGGCTTTTTTTGAAAGCACCAAACCCAGTTTTTTTAGTGAAAATGCCGAGATACTAGGGATCTTGATTTCCATATTATTGCCGCTTATCTCCGGCGTTGCAGGATGGTACGCCAGTCAGGTAGAAGCGCAAAAAAATAAGGCCGATACCTATGCCAAAGAAGTGATGCACATCCTCAATGAATTGCAACTTCCTCAGGATGCTGAAAAAATTAATAAAAAACGCACGGAGTTGGTTGGCATTCTCAATCGCGTGATGGAAGACCTAGACAATGATGTGCTGACCATTGAGGGCTTTCACTTGTTTTCATTTACTTGGGAAACGGCTTATCAAGCGCTAAGGGAAAAAGAGATGGAAACAATGAATTCATAAAAAAAGCCTGTCTGGAAGCATTTCGAGGGTTCGAAATTTGCTTCCAAACAAGCTTTTTGCTTGCAATTAAACTTCTGATTTAGAAAATATAACGCAAACCAACACGTGCCTGCCAGCGCGACAACAAACCGAAGTTGTTGGCGTAGGTCTTGGTCAACGAACTATCAAAAGAATAAGTCGGATTACCATTGTCATCCACCGATACCCCTACTGGTTGGGTATTGATCGGCAATTGGCGTACGCCCCAATTTGAATTGAGCATATTTCCAAAGTTAAGGATATCAAAGCTCAATTGAATGGTATTGGGTGATTTGCTGTTGCCAAAACGCAAATCTTGTAATAAGCGGACGTCAATCTGTGAATACCAAGGCGCAATGATCGCGTACTTCTCCGCGTATTGACCCCGGTGATCGTTCAAGTATTTGTCTTGTAAAATATAAGTTCTGAACGCATTGCGCTGTAGATCCGAAACGAAGTTCATTTTGGTCAACTGTGCATCCGTTGGAATGAATAGCAAGTCGTTAAGGCCTGAACCATCACCGTTGATGTCGCCAGAATAAGTATAGCTGTAGCGGAAGTTACCCAAGTTGCTGTTGGGATTGGTTCCTGCATTTGAATACTGGAAAAAAGCAGAAAGGGTTGTTTTCCACTGTTTTTTAGCGCCGTACTCAAATACTTTGTAAGCAGAACCAATGATCCGGTGTTTGTTGCCATACAAAGATGGCGACAATACGGGCGTGTTGGCACTAGCAGAGATTGGGTTGCGGTCGTAAGCATCGCTTGAAATCTCGGCTTCTACAGATGAAACATCCTTTGCATTCAGGTAGTTATAAGCAGCCATTACAAAAAAGCTGTTGGTAAGGGAGCCCTGAATTTGGAAAGTAGCATTGAAGCTATAACCCAAATTGGAGTTGGTGAACACATACCCATTTACCGGAAGAGGGAAACCCAAGCCAGTAAATACAGCTTTATCATTTGCTGTGTAGATAGGACGCGTGTCTACACCTTTCAACGTTCCTGTTGGCGGTTTCAAGCCATAGTTGCGAACGATAGAAGCATTGACATCTTTGGTGTAAATTAAGTCTACAGTAGCTACCCAGTTTTTGCCGATTTTGTGATCAAATCCCAAATTCGAACGCCAAACCTGAGGGAATTTGTAACTCGGACTGGTCATGTTGTAGAAGAACCAGTTGGGGTTGGCCACTTGGTTGCCAATCCATACAAAAGGCAGGCGACCCGAGAACAAGCCCGATCCTCCACGCAGCTGAATCGATTGATTCCCCAATAGGTCGTAGTTGAAACCTACACGAGGCGACCAAAGCGGCACTTGTTTAGGCAACTGCGTGTGGTCGAATTTAGTAGCTGTGCCTTTTTCGTCGTACCAAGTGATGGTCGGATCATAGCAACAGTTGCGGTCTTGCGCTTCTTTAGCTTTCTGTGAAGTGTTGAAATACAGCGGCATATCCATGCGTAGGCCATAAGTGAAAGTCAACTTTTTGTTGATCGCCCATTCATCTTGGAGATAAAGTGCAAACTGACCCACATTGGTTTGAGCCAGCGCCCAACCTTTACCGGCAGTGCCTTTTTCGCCGCCATTAGCAGCAGCAGTTTTTCGCGCTGCGGCCACTTCATCATCAAAACGTCCGGTACGAACGGAATCTAAAAATGCACCTACACTTTCAAAGCCAGGGCCAAAAGTACCGCCGTAAGCGTTCAAATTGAAGGAGTTGTCAAATTCAAAACGCTCAAAGCTGGTTCCTGCAGTAATCGTGTGCTTACCGCGGTACAAGTTTAGGTTGTCGTTGAACTGAAGAATACGTTGGTTCAAACGGTTGAAGATGGAGAACGGCTCGTGGCCAGCTACGATGTAGCGGATTCCATCTTTGTTGATGTTGATTACCGGGAATGCCGCTGAAAATGGGTCGCGCGAATCATTGAATTGCGAATACCCAAACTTCATTTTATTGGCAGCACGGTTGCCAAACAAAGTACGCCATTCTACGATTCCAGATTGAATCTTGTTATTGATCTGGTAACCAGAATTGAAAAATTGGAGCGTAGTCAAGTCAGGACCACGACGACCAATAGCCGATGGGTGCGCTGGTTTTTGTTTGAACGCGTCCAAAAAGTTGTAAGTAGCGGTGATCGTGTTGCTTTTATTCAACACAAAATCCAATTTTATCAAACCTTTGGTGCTGTTGGTTTGATGCAAGTAGCCTTCATAAGCGCCTGTTTCATAACCAAAACGATCTTTTAAAGCTTTAGAAACCGACTCCAAGTCTACTACTGATACGCGCGATACATTGGCGCCCGTACGATCTGAAGCAGCAGCGACTGCGGTTGTTCCTTGATCCTGACGTTTGTCACTTTCCGCATTGATGAAAAAGAAGAGTTTGTTCTTAATGATCGGACCGCCAAACGCGAAACCAAATTGCGATTGATTCAGTGTAGGGACTACGATTTTTTGCTTAGCAACGGTGTTGCCAGTCAAACCCTGATTGCGGTAAAAGCTAAATGCCGAGCCATGAAATTCGTTGGTACCAGATTTGGTAACCGCGTTCACTGCAGCGCCGGTAAAACCTGCTTGGGATACATCGTAAGGAGCTAAAGAAACAGTGATCTGTTCAATCGCATCCAAAGAAACCGGCTGCGCATCGGATTGTCCACCTGGAGTAGCAGCATCCAAACCAAAGGGGTTGTTGAAAATCGCCCCATCCAGAGAGAAGTTATTGAACTGACCATTTCGTCCAGCAAAGGAGTTCCCATCAGAAGAAGGTGTCAAGCGATAGAAATCAGCTGCCGAACGACTAATGGTGGGCAGGTTTTCCAAACGGTCGCGACCGATGTTCATTTCTGAACCTGTACGGTCTTTACTGATGATGGAACTGCGATCGCCTACTACCTCGGCACCATCGATTGTAATCGATTGGTCTTGCAATTTAATGGCTAGCGGCAATTTTTGACCCAACTTCAGCGTCACGTTTTTTTCCGTCGCAGTTTGATACCCTACATAGGTAACTTCGATGGTGTAAGGTCCTCCAATACGCAGGTTGGGTAGGTTGAAGCGGCCATCTTCCCGGGTAGTGGTACCGTACAAAGAACCAGAAGGAGTATGGGTGGCTTTGATGGTTGCACCGATCAGAGGTTCTCCCTTTGGATCGGTGATGATACCCTCTATGGCAGCGGTGGTTATCTGGCCAAATGCCAAGAAATGCCCCAGCAGAAGTACTAGCAAAGCTGTAATACGTAGCATTAACTTCATTGTCAAGCTTTTTTTGATTTGATTGGAATAAATTGTAAACCGAGCGCAAAATTATTTAACTATAAGGTAATATTGAATTAACTCTGGATTTTTTTTGTTGCTGTCACAACAAAAAATTGTTAATTGTTTATTCATCTCCTCAAAATGAATGACTTGGCGGTGAGTAGAAAAAGGTTTGTTGTAAAAGTAGCGCCAGCACTTTTCAAAAAAAGGATAAAAAACGTGGAAAATGCTATGACAAAACCTGAGCGTTCATCATCTCTTCGATTTCTTCGGCGTGAATCGGGATATTTGACATTAGATCAAAAGGGCCTTCGTCAGTGACGATGATGTTGTTTTCGAGGCGGATTCCAAAGTTTTCTTGCGGTAGATAGATGCCCGGCTCGCAAGTAAACAACATTCCAGCTTGAATAGGTGCGTAGTTGTCGGCCATGTCATGTACTTCCATTCCTAGAAAATGGGAGATACCGTGCATGAAATATTTCTTGTATAGGGGAGCTTCGGCAGCTTGGGCATCAATTTCTTTGCGGGTAAATAAACGCAGATCAATCAGAGCACTTTCAACCAATTGTACGACCTCTTTTTTGTATTCTTCCAGCGTAGCGCCAGGAACCAACAGCTGTTTGGCTTCGTTTAGGATTTTTAAAACGGCATCATAAACTTCCCGTTGACGGGGACTAAATTGCCCATTTACGGGGATAGTACGGGTAAGATCAGCCGCGTAATTGGCGTACTCCGCCCCAAAATCCATCAATACCAAATCGCCAGCCTTACATGTTTGATTGTTGTGGATGTAGTGCAAAATGCAATTGTTCGAACCGCTGGCTATGATTGGATCGTAGGCGTGTCCATTGGCGCGGTTGCGCAAAAACGCGTGGGTAACTTCGGCCTCGATTTCAAACTCCATCACCCCTGGCTTGATAAATTCCAATACCCGACGAAATGCTTTACCCGTAATATTAATGGCTTGCTGCGTCAATTCCAGTTCTAAAACGGATTTGATCATCATCAGTTTTTTCAAAATAGGCTGAGCACGGTGGTATTTATGAGCAGGGTATTGTTCGATAAGTTGTCGCGCAGCGCGCATGTTGCGCGAGGGCGTGATCGGGATAAGTCGGTCGTGTTCTTCGGTATTGATGTAAATGCGTTTGGACAAAAGGATCAGTTCGTGCAGGATACCAGGCATTTCATCTAGCCAAAATATTTTTTGGATACCGGAAATATGCTGTGCTTCTTCTTGGCTAAATTTATGTCCTTCCCATTGGGCAATATGATCGCTGGTACGTTTGATAAAAGCTATCTCTTGGTACCCTTCTTTGATGCAATCGGGAAAAAGAACCACCACGGTTTCTTCTTGGTCTAGTCCGCTAAGATAAAACAATCCAGAATTTTGACGGAAAGGATGATACGTATCTCCGCTCCGCAACATTTGATCATTGGAGTAAAAAATAGCAATGGATTCGGGTTGCATTTTCCGCATGAAGCGCTTGCGGTTGTTGACAAATAACTCTGGATTGATAGGATGGTACTTCATACGGTCTGCCTTTAGGCGTCAAATTAGCCGGAATGTTTGAGATTTTCATTCCTTGCCCGCAAAAATATTCAGTCGGGTTTTGGCGAAATTACAATTTCATATCGGCTCAGGAACAATTTCGGTGTAAGTAGGGCAAATGAAAAACAGCAATTAACGACAACTCGCTTTTTGCTGTTTTTGTTATGACCAATAAAAAAAAGCCGATGAATCATTCCTAAATCCGTTCTTCCACCTCTGCCAAATCCTTTTCGTTGTAATTCGGAAACCACTTGGACAATTGTACCCGGGCATTCTTTTTTACATCCTCATTGATAAAAGCGGCAATGGTGACCAATCCAAATCCCAAAACGCCAAGGTCGTCGGTATAACCGATAATCGGCGTCAAATCAGGCAACAAATCAATGGGAGAAATGAGGTAGCCCAAAGCACCGAGTACAATGTTTTTGGCCCAACGCGGAGTTTCTTTGCGTTTGTAAGCAAAAAACATGAGTAAGGTAGTGTAGACAGTCTTGACTCCTAACCGGGAGGCAAAACGGGTGATCTTGCGCCACAATCTTTTTTCGGTATACTGATCTTTGTACGGATCTAAGTTTTCTGGTTGTTCTTGCATGTTGATAAAGCGATTAGCGGTTTGCAAATGACTTTTTTTGCGAATGTCATAAATAAAGCTAAAAAATTCTTCTGTGACGGAAACAGCATTCTACAGGGCTTAGTTCCTGTTTTTTATTATACCCGCCCAAATCAAGTAGCGCTTCGATAGACGCCGGTTTTTTCAAGATAAAATATGGGTTAAGGCATACAACATCTCTATATTTTTTTTGTCATTTTTCCCGGCGATGTGTAAATCCAAATGTACACTGCTTATCTTTCCAAAAATTCATCCGACACATGAAAGCAATTTACCATTTTCTATTTATGGCTGGTATGCTTTTTTCAATAAGCGCTTGTAATCCAGTTAAAAGCAAAATACTATTGGCCGAATCAATTCGTACCTACCGTTG
Organism: Chitinophagales bacterium; assembly: GCA_038240665.1. Classification (GTDB taxonomy): domain Bacteria; phylum Bacteroidota; class Bacteroidia; order Chitinophagales; family Saprospiraceae; genus Haliscomenobacter. The sequence continues at coordinate 6,337 of JBBRGN010000007.1, forward strand.
TGGAGGAACCGAGCCTTTTTGGTCCGCTGTGGTGGATTCATCCGGGATTACTTGGCATCAGATGGGCGAAAATCCCATCAAATATCCTTACACGGCACCTACAAAAGAAGGGGAAAACACTATTTTTGAAACGACTTTAACCGCCGAGGGTAAAAAAAGTACTTTAAAGTTAAAAATTTCCGCAGGACCTTGCAGCGATGGAATGTCGGACATCAAATATCCTTATACTTCGGAAATAATCGTAGATGGATCAGTCTATAAAGGCTGTGCAGAATAGACTTCTATTAACCAGTTGATTTTTTGACCAATGAATGAAATACTTCGTCCCCATGCCGAAGCGCTATACGCCGAAGAACTAAAAGCTTTGCGTGCTGCTGATGATCGTTTTCGCCCTACCAATTGGCAGTTGTCGCCTTGGGCAGTAGTGACTTATTTAATGGGTGGCGAGCTACCCGACGGTACCATTATTTCCCCAAAATACTACGGCCAGCGCCGCATCATGGAGGTAGCTGTTGCTACCTTAGCCACTGATCGGGCTTTATTGCTCTTGGGGGTACCTGGTACAGCCAAAACTTGGGTATCCGAGCATTTGGCTGCGGCAGTTAGCGGTAGTTCCTCTTTGCTGGTTCAAGGTTCGGCTGGTTTGAGTGAAGACGCTTTGCGCTATGGCTGGAATTATGCCCGTTTGATTGCTGAAGGCCCAAGCCAAAATGCGATGACCCCCAGCCCCATCATGCACGGTATGATGCATGGAAAAATGGTTCGGGTGGAGGAACTAACCCGCATCCCTTCTGATGTGCAGGATACTTTGATTACCATTTTATCGGAAAAAATATTACCCGTTCCCGAGCTCAATACCGAAATCCAGGCGCTGCGCGGCTTCAATGTCATCGCTACCGCCAATGACCGCGACAAAGGGGTGAATGAACTCTCAAGTGCCCTACGCCGCCGTTTTAATATGGTGGTCATGCCGCTACCAGCAAGTTTAGATGAGGAAGTCACCATTGTACAGACCCGGGTGGGGCAATTGGGGAAATCGCTTGAATTGCCCAATCAACCCGCGCCAATTGAAGAAATACGCCGCTTGGTGACCATTTTTCGAGAATTGCGCAGCGGAAAAACCGAGGATGGAAGACAAAAACTCAAATCGCCGACCAGCACCTTAAGCACCGCAGAAGCCATTTCAGTCATCAATAGTGGACAAACCTTAGCTGTGCATTTTAGCGATGGGCAGTTAAGAGCCCATGATTTGGCGGCTAGTCTAGCTGGTGCCATCGTAAAAGACCCGCTACAAGATCAACCCGTGTGGTCGGAATACCTAGAAACCATTGTAAAAACGCGCGATGGCTGGCAAGATTTGTACCGCGCTTGTAAAGATCTGGAATAAGGCCTTCAGGCCAAAAGGTTGACAAGATGAAAAATTTCAAGGTTTTTGGTATTCGCCATCATGGCCCTGGCTCAGCTGCGCGCTTGTTGCGCGCGCTCGAGGCCTGGGAACCCGACTGCCTACTGGTTGAATGTCCTGAAGATGCCGCTGAATCACTGCGTTGGGTCAGTCATCCAGCTATGGAACCCCCGGTAGCTTTGTTGGTTTACAATCCAAAAGACTTGCGCCAAGCCAGTTTTTTGCCCTTTGCCCGTTTTTCGCCAGAATGGCAAGCACTCCTATATGCCCACGAAAAAAAAATACCAGTTCGAGCCATGGATTTGCCTTTGGGCATACACTACGTTTTACGCGAAGCAAAGCAACATGATTTAACGCTGGATTTAGAAGCGCCTTCTGATACCCAAACAGAAAATTTGCGCCGTGATCCGCTGGGTTTTATGGCTCAATTGGCGGGTTATTCCGATAGCGAACGTTGGTGGGAACGTACTTTTGAAGAAATTCCTGATGATGATGCGGTTTTTGACGGTATTTTAGAAATGATCAGCGCCCTACGTGAACCGGTTTCTAATACCATTCTACTTGAAGGCTCTCCCGTTTTTCAACCGCGACCGGAAAGTACAGAAACCCTCATTCGAGAAGCCTATATGCGCAAAACGCTTCGTCAGGCGCAAAAAGAAGGCCATCAGCGCATAGCCGTGGTTTGTGGCGCTTGGCACGGCCCGGTGTTGGACGACCTTGATCGGTTCCCCCAAAAAAATGACAATGCCTTACTCAAAGGACTCAAAAAAATCAAAACGCAAACTACTTGGATACCCTGGAGCTATCAGCGCTTGGCCTACCAATCCGGGTACGGTGCTGGGGTTTTATCGCCAGCCTGGTATGAATTGTTGTTCGACAATCCTGGCGAGCGCGGCGTGCGCTGGCTGGCGCGCGTAGCTCAATTGTTTCGCCAAAAAGACCTGGATGCCTCGGCCGCACACGTAATGGAAGCCGTTCGCTTGGCGGAAACCCTAGCCACCCTTCGCGGGTTGGATGCGCCCAGCATTATCGATTTGGAGGAAGCGGTATTGGCCATTTTTTGTCAGGGAGATGAAACGCCGCTTAAATTAATTCATGAGGAATTGACGGTGGGAGAAAAAAGAGGCAGCGTCTCTCCGGGCATTATAGCCATCCCTTTGCAAAAAGATTTTGAAAATGCAGTTCAATCAGCAGGCTTAAAAAAAGAGTACCAAACAGGGACCAAGGCCACCAAAAAAGAGCTCGATCTACGCAAACCTACCCATGCCTTGGCAAGTCAGTTGCTGCACCGTTTGTTGTTGTTGGGTATCCGCTGGGGAGAACAGATACCAGTAGAAATAAAAGCCCAGGGCAGTTTTCACGAATGGTGGAATTTACACCCCTGGGATCCTGAATACATCATCCAGATCATTGAAATGGGGATGTGGGGAAATACCATGCGCGAAGCAGCGCTGAATTTTGCGTTGCACCTCACTGAAAAAACGGAATACCTACCCGAACTGCTAGCAAGATTTGGGCAGATGCTCAAAGCGGATATCCCCGAAGCTATTGAACCAATGGTCAAAAAGCTTCAAGACATTGCGGCGCAGACCAAGGATGTATTTTTATTGCTATCGGCGCTGCCACCGCTGGTACAAATCGTAAGGTACGGAAATGTACAACAAACGGACAGCGGGGTAGTAGCGCATTTATTGCAAGAACTTTTACCGCGGATAGCCATCGGTTTTCCAACGGCTTGTTCACAAATCGACGAAGATCCCGCCCGTGAATTATTTCGGTTGACTACCGAAGCCAATTATGCCATTGCTTTACTCCACAACGTTGAACAAAGTAGAGTATGGGAAGGCGCTTTAGCGGAATCGCTTGCACTACCCCACGCTCATCCCTTGCTAAAAGGTTATTGTACGCGGATACTTTTGGATCGATCCATCTTGGAGGAAGAAGAAACGGAGACTTTGCTTTTTGCCGCTATCTCCAAGGGCGCCGAAATCGGCGATGCTGCCAACTGGCTGGAAGGGTTTTTATATGGCAATGGGCAGTTGTTGATCCAAAATCCAGCGTTGTGGTTATTGCTCAACGATTGGGTGAGCGGATTGGAATATGAACGTTTTCGGGAGGCGCTGCCTATTTTGAGACGTACCTTCGCCCAATTTACGGTATCTGAAAGAGAACAATTGTTGCGTTTGGCAAAAGGGGAACGTGCTGCGACCACCCTTTGGGAAACGCCTTATGATGAAAAAAGGGCAGCCTTAGTAACCAGCACCATCAAGCAACTACTTGGAATTTAATCTAAAATTAACCTTTTGTTAATCATTAGTTTATTAGTAAAAAAGAACTTTGATGCATTATAGGATGCGTACCAAAGCGTGTTCTATTTTATTCTTAGTTTTCTTTCCTGCAATCTAAAGTCGCTTTCTTTCCCCCGCTAGTTTGCTAAAGCTGCCGGGGGATATTTTTTTAGCCTATTCTTCTTCAGGTGCTTCGAGCAAGTTGTCCCCCTCCGAGATGAGGTCTACTTCATCTTGTTCAGTTGGGAGTTCAGGGATCTCTTCCAACCAAAAGTTGTTTACTCCGACGCCTTGGGTGATTTGAATTTTTTCCAAATTGACCAGCTCCAGCATGGCCAAAAAAGTAACAATGGCGTGGATGCGATCCCGGCATTCCATAAAGACCTGCTCAAAAGCTGCTTTTTTCCCCCCTGCAATCACCCCAAAAATACGGTGTTGTTGATCCTCGATGGTATAACTAAAATTGGCAATTTGGTGAACTGCCCTTGGTTTTTCTTGATCAAAACGATTCATCACCCCTTCAAAAGCCTTGAGCAATCGAAACAGCGTGAGCGATTCCAGCTCCGTATCGACCAAAGCTTTGGTCGCAATTTGTTGTAGCTCTTTGGTAATATTGCCCCGTCCTTCTTGGGCCGAGCGATGTTCCTCGAGTTGTTGCATTTCGTCCAGTACGCTTTTATAGCGTTTGTACTCCAGGAGGCGCTGAACCAGTTCTTCGCGCGGATCAATTTCGTTACCAGCAGCATCAATGGGTTTGCGGGGAAGGATCATTTTGGCTTTGATCCTGCACAAAGTAGCCGCTACCAGGATAAACTCGCTGGCTAAGTCTATGTTCAGCTTCTCCATCTGGTGGATATAGCCTAGGAAGTCTTCAGTAATTTGTGCAATCGGGATATCATGAATATCTAGCTCGTCGCGTTCAATAAAGAACAACAACAAGTCAAAAGGGCCCTCAAACTGAGGAATGCGGATGGTATAAGTATCATTAAACGCCATAGCGCGCAAGTTAAGGAGAATGCCGAATTTTTTCGAACTGGAAACTTTGAGCTAATATTTGCCACAAAAGGTAGTTTTAAGGAACAAAATAGCTTCGCCAAAAGTAATACCTTATTATCGACTCCTTACTTTTATTCGCAAAAAGCCCTAATTTTGTAACAAATTTTTACCGAATATGACATTGGAAGAAAAAATCATGATTGACCTCAAAGAGGCCATGAAAGCCCAGGATAAAGCAGCAATGCGGGGCATCCGTGCTGTGAAAGCAGCCATTTTATTGGTTAAAACGGATGGCAGTGGCCAAGCGATTGACGAAGCCAAAGAAATCCAAATCCTTCAGAAACTCGTCAAACAACGTCGGGAATCATTGGAAATTTACGAAAAAGAAAACCGTGCGGAGTTGGCTCAAGTGGAGCGGGAGGAGATCAGCATCATCGAAAAATACCTGCCTCAACAAATGAGCCTGGAGGAATTGACGACTGCGCTTCAAGCAATTATTGCCGAAACCGGTGCTGAGTCTATCAAAGATTTAGGTAAAGTAATAGGTATTGCTTCCAAAAAATTTGCTGGAAAAGCCGACGGAAAAGCCATTTCTGAAACGGTGAAGCGGCTTTTGACTGCTTCCTAAGGCGATCCTTTTTATTTATCAGTTTATTCAAGTCCTCAACCATGACCAAAATTTTTTTAGATATCCTTGGCTTAAAGGAAAAAAACGATGGCTCCAGCACTGGTCTGCTTTCATCAGCAGATTCTGGTGACTACATCGCTTCGCATTCGCCAGTCGACGCAGCGTTTATCGGCAGCGTAAGCATTACTACCCGAAGAGAGTACGAACAAATCGTAGAGCAAGCGCAAAAGGCATTCCAAATTTGGCGCACCATTCCTGCTCCAAAACGCGGAGAAATTGTGCGTTTGTATGGTGAGGAGTTGCGCCAACACAAAGACGCGCTCGGTCGCTTGGTGTCGTATGAAATGGGCAAAAGCCTGCAAGAGGGTTTTGGCGAAGTACAGGAAATGATCGATATCTGCGATTTTGCGGTCGGTCTTTCTCGACAATTGTACGGCCTCACGATGCACTCGGAGCGCCCTTTCCACCGAATGTACGAACAATGGCATCCGCTGGGGATTGTGGGCATCATTTCAGCCTTCAATTTCCCGGTAGCAGTATGGTCGTGGAATGCGATGATCGCCTTGGTTTGTGGGGATGTATGCATCTGGAAACCTTCCGAAAAGACGCCGCTTTGCGCCATTGCTTGTCAAAATATTTTGCATAAAGTACTGCGTGAAAACGATGTTCCTGAAGGCGTGTCCTCCATCATCAATGGCAACTATAAAGTAGGTGAATTTCTTTCGCAAGATTTGCGCATACCGCTGGTTTCGGCCACGGGTAGTACGCGCATGGGTCGCTTGGTAGGAGCTACAGTAGCGGCACGTATGGGCAAAAGTATCCTGGAATTGGGAGGCAACAACGCCATCATCATTACCCCAAGTGCCAACATGGACATCGTGTTGACTGGCGCTTTGTTTGGCGCAGTGGGTACTGCCGGACAGCGTTGTACTTCTACGCGCCGACTCATCATCCACGACAGTATTTATGAGGAAGTGAAGCAAAAATTGGCTAAGGCTTACGGGCAACTGCGCATCGGAGACCCCTTGGATGAGCACATCCACGTAGGGCCGCTGATCGATCAGGATGCGGTCAGTAAATACCAAGAATCAATTGGAAAAATACGGGCGGAAGGCGGAAGCTTTGTCGTAGAAGGCGGGGTGATTGAAGGCTCTGGCTTCGAAAGCGGCTGTTACGTAAAACCTTGTATTGCTGAAGTAAGCAACAGCTCAACCATCGTACGGCACGAAACTTTTGCTCCTATCCTGTACTTGCTCAAATACAGCGCGCTTGAAGAGGCAATCGCCATCCAAAATAGCGTTCCGCAAGGACTCTCATCGGCCATCATGACCAACAACATGCAAGAGGCGGAGCAATTCCTGTCTACGCAGGGTTCGGATTGTGGCATCGCCAACGTCAACATCGGCACCAGCGGCGCTGAAATTGGCGGCGCTTTTGGCGGTGAAAAAGAAACCGGTGGCGGTAGAGAAAGTGGTTCGGATGCTTGGAAGGCTTATATGCGCCGGCAAACGAACACCATCAATTACAGTTCTACCGTGCCGTTAGCACAGGGAATAAAGTTTGAGCTGTAAAACAGCGAAATAAGTTGATACAAAGAAAAGAACCCCTTCGGAAATACTGTTTTCCAAGGGGTTCTTTTTATTAAAACTAAAGATTTCACGGTTTAAAGCGAAAAATATAGTAAGGCTTGTGGGTAGCCATGTGTTTTTTGCTCTGTAGCATCTGATCAGGGATGTCACTATCGGCCAAATACCAAAAGCCATCTCCACCCAGACTCAAGCCATCTGCCCAGCGTATCCGAGCATCATGAATCAAGGTGCTCAGCGTGCCCTGTTTGGAAACAATAGCGATGCCGTTGTGCTCAATATCGGTAATCAGCGTATTGCCTAATGTATCAAGACGGATGCCATCGCTGAGCGGTTTGGGGCTTACGCGTTCAACTTTATCGGCTACCTCAGCAGCAGATAGTTTGAAGTCTACACATGCGCTTACCGGAACGCGGTAAAGGCCCTCGTGACTCATGGCGGCATAGTATACGTACTTCCCTTCTCGATCTACGTCCAATCCGTCTATGCCGGGCATTAGATCCAGCAACCCACCTACAAAACGCATTTTTTTGATCGGATTGATGGAAACATAGCCTTGTGAAGTAACTGATGGGTGGCCATCCAAGAGACTACGGATTTGATTTTTTTCCACATCATAAACAATTAAGGAGGGAGATTTTCTCCAAAAACTCACATCGGCCACGAACACATATTTTCCATCCGGAGAAACACTAAGGTCATTGAAAAAAGAACCCAATTCCGCCACCGAACGCGGAAAAGTATACTCCTGCACCAAGGTGTTCGTTTTCAGATCAAAGGCCAACAACCGTACTACCTGGGTGGCGTGATTGCCATGGTCAATGGTCCAGAGTCGGTTCTGAGCATCGCAAAAAACACCCAATACGGTGTTGAAAAGTTTTTGATCTGCCGCGCTTGGGTAGGGAATCGCTTGGCCGTTTTTTATTTCCAGTAACTTAAAACCTGTAGGGTGCGACTCCGGATGAACCGTGAAAAATACCCGAGTAGCGACTCCCGTGTCTCGGGAAGCAGCTACGTTACCGATGGGTTCGTTGTAATGGAAAAAGGCTTCCAAGGCGGAGCTGGGGAGCTGCGCTTTTCCGGAAGTATCGGGATATAATTTCCCGCCCCCATAGCGGATTCTTAGCACCATCGCAATTACGACTAGCAATATTATCAGCACCAAAGTGATGCGGCGAAGGATTTTAAACATTGTTTTTATTTTGTAGATCGACTTAAAAATGAGCAATCTATTTTTCCATTTGGCTGCGTACAATTCCTACAAACCAACTATCGGGAAGGCGTTTGCGAAGCCACAAAAGTAGCGGGGCAGGCGCGCCAACGGGGTAGCGCAAGCGACCGCTGGTATCCTTTGCTGCTTTCATAACCGCCTGGGCAACCTTAATGGCGGGTTCGCCTTTTTCGCCGGATTCTTGAATTACTTTCGTGATTTTGTTGACGTAATCTTGATAAACTCCCAAGTCGTCACGCATCACAAATTCCCGACTCCGTCCGTAAAACTCCGTCTTGATTGCGCCTGGTTCTATAATCCGTACCTTGATGCCAAATTGCCGCAGTTCGTAATGCAGTGATTCGGAAAAACCCTCTACTGCCCACTTCGTACCGTGATAAATGCTAAAAAGCGGGAACGCCAAACGTCCGCCCATAGAAGCAATCTGAATGATGGTACCGCCACCGCGTTGCCGGAAATAAGGGATGATTGCCCGCGTCACACGCATCAATCCAAAGACATTGGTGTCGAACTGACGTTCAATCACCTCGTCGGTCATGGCCTCAAAAACACCATCTACGCCGTAGCCAGCGTTGTTCACAAGGACGTCGATACCGCCAAAATCCGCAGCAGCATGCTGGATTGCAGCATCAATAGAAGCGTTGTTGGTTACATCCAATCGATAGCATTTTACACCGTTCAGTTGAGCTAGATCGATTTCTTTTTCTGGGCTGCGCATGGTTGCTGCTACATTCCAGCCTTGGGTAGAGAAATATTCGGCCACTGCTTTTCCAATTCCGGATGAAGCGCCAGTGATTAAGATCGTTTTTTTCATTTTAATGAATTTTTATTCACTTATTGAGTAAAAAAATTTAATTCTGTTGGAATTCTAGAGTTTTAGCCCGTCCCAAGCCATCTGAAATGCTTGCTCTAAAACGGCATCAGTAATACTGAAATCCTCGCTGTAACTTAAACGGGTCATCTCGTGTATAGGGCCAGTCAACTGAACCAGCAACAATTCGCTGTCGAGGTTTTTGATGATCTGTTCCTTTTTTCCGCGGTCTAAAAGTTCGTAAATGGGTAAAAAAAGCTGCTTTTCCTGCAGTTTTACCTCATTTTGCAGATAGGGAGAACGAAAATATTGCTCCAAAAAAACAGCTTCTTGCAGGTTGACCAAATTCAGTTTGAAATAGGCATACCACAATTGGCGAAAACAAGACCTAAATGGCACACTGGGATCATATTGGCTAAAAAGACCCTTCATTTTACGACTTTTAAGCTGCAAATAAAGCGTATTGACTAAATCTTCCTTATTTTTGAAGTAGATGTACAAAGTTCCCGTGGCCAATCCTGCTGCTTTGGCAATGTCCGGCATTTTTAAGCCACTGAATCCAGATTGCAATACGATTTGCAAAGTAGCGGAATAGATGGCCTCTATCTTTTTGTCGTCTTTGTCTCTTGCCATGCCACAAATATAGTGAATGTTTATTCATTTATGCAAATTTTTCTCCGCCCATTTTTTTTCCTAGGAATGAGTCGATAATAAGGCATCAAATTTGACTAGGTTATTTTAATGCCAGACAACTATCTTTTGAGGCGAATAGCAAGTCTATTTAACGAAAAAGATAGGCAGTATGGCAACAAAAGAGACAGATAAAATGGTATCTTATTGTGGAATCATTCCTTAACTTGTTTGCAGAAAAATAGTATTCCGACAATGGTAGTAAAAACGCATGTTTCCACCGCTTTTGGCTGCTTTGCACTCGAAGGCAGTGAATTGGGACTAATCTCCTTAAAACGGGTTCAATTGGATCCTTGTCCGGAAGTAAATGAGACACCAAAGGAGCTTGTTACCGCGGTTCAGCAGTTGAAAGAGTACTTTAACAAAGAAAGAACCACCTTTGAGCTGGACTTAGATTTTAGCGGAGCTCCGGCATTCAATCAGTTGGTGTGGAAAGAATTGCTAAAAATACCATATGGGCATACCGTCAGTTATCTTTCCATTGCCGAGGCATTGAATAATCCTGCGGCAGTACGAGCGGTAGGGCAAGCCAATGCCAACAACCGTATTGCCATCATTGTTCCTTGCCATCGGTGTATCGCCAAGAATGGCGACTTACAAGGCTATTTTTATGGCCTGGATATGAAACGCGCCTTGCTCGAATTGGAAAATCCATTGTCCTTTGCGCGCCAAGGCAGTTTGTTCTAATGGCGCAATACTATTCAAATTTTGTTAAAAAAATAACCACTCCCATGGCCAATGCCTCTACTTTAGTTTTGAACAGCCGCGCTTTCGCCCAAGAAATGGACGCCGCCGATCCCTTGCGTCATTTTCGGGCGCAATTTTTATTTCCCCAGCACAACGGAAAAAACGGACTGTATTTCTGTGGCAATTCCCTCGGAATTCAACCACGCGGTGCTCGTGCGGCTTTGGAGCTGGAACTCGATCGCTGGCAGCAATTGGGCGTAGAAGGTCATTTTCATGGGTCGATACCCTGGATCGAATTTCACAAAGCCTTGGCACCACAATCGGCGCACATCGTGGGTGCCAAAGAAAGCGAAGTCATTTTGATGAACACCCTCACCGTCAATTTGCATTTGATGATGGTCTCTTTTTATCGCCCCACAGCAAAAAGGTTTAAAATCATCATGGAAGCTGGCGCATTTCCTTCCGATCAATATGCGGTGGAAAGTCAGGTAAAATGGCATGGTTTTACACCGGAGGAAGCCATCGTTGAAGTTGCGCCCCGTCCTGGAGAATTTTTATTGCACCCGGAAGATGTGTTGAATGCAATCCACACGCATGGGGAGTCAGTCGCTTTGGTTCTTTTTAGCGGACTGAATTACTTTACTGGTCAAGTGTACGATATGCCGGCGATCACCTCTGCTGGTCATACGGTGGGGGCAATGGTTGGTTTTGACCTGGCGCATACGGCAGGAAACTTTCCTTTGCAATTGCATGATTGGGAGGTCGACTTTGCAGTTTGGTGTACATATAAATACCTGAACTCCGGTCCTGGCTCACTAGCTGGCGCATTTGTACACGAAAAACATGGCCAAGATGCCAGTATATCCCGTTTTGCTGGTTGGTGGGGACACGATGAAGAGCGGCGTTTTTTGATGGAAAAAGGATTCATTCCCATTCCTGGCGCGGCAGGTTGGCAATTGAGCAACGCGCCCATTTTTGCTTTTGCGCCCATGAAACCCAGTCATGATTTGTTTATGGAAGCCACCATGCCGGCTTTGCGTAAAAAAAGCCTACTATTGACCGCTTATCTAGAGCAACTCATTGATGAACTGAATGAACAAGGAGCTCAATATCGTTTCATCACCCCGCGCGATCCGCAAGCACGCGGAGCACAATTGTCCTTTTTGACGGGCCCCGATGGGAAAAAACTGTTCGACTACCTCGCTGAAAATGGCGTGATTTGCGATTGGCGTGAAAACAATTTGACTGCCGATGGCGGCGGTGTGATTCGCATCGCTCCCGCGCCGATTTACAACAGTTTTGAAGATGTATACGATCTAGTAGAACTGATGAAGCATTACTTGTTGCGTTTTTCCAATACCGCTACTACTTCGCCCAATTCATGACCCTTAGCGGCCAAAAGGATGAGGTAGTGGTACAACAAATCAGCAGCCTCGTCGAGGAAAAGTTCGGTATTGTTGTCCTTGGCTTCAATGACAAGTTCAACCGCTTCCTCGCCTACTTTTTGCGCTACTTTATTGATGCCGCGTTGAAACAACTTGGAGGTGTAGGAAGATTCCGATGGCTGATCGCGGCGTTGCTGAATGATGTTTTCCAGGTTTTGCAAAAAATTGAGCGACTTATTGTCTTCATTAAAACAGGTATCGGCTCCGGTATGACAAGCCGGTCCCTTGGGGTTAACTTTCATCAAAATCGTATCCTGATCGCAATCCACTTTGGCGTCGACGAGGTGGAAAAAATGACCAGAGGTTTCGCCCTTGGTCCAAAGTCGGTTTTTGCTGCGGCTAAAGAAAGTAACCGTTCCTTCTGACAATGTTTTTTCCAAAGCGTCAAGGTTCATGTAACCCAACATCAACACTTTGTCGGTGCCAGCATCTTGGATGATCACGGGGAGGAGTCCGCCGGTTTTTTGAAAGTCTAGTTCAGCGGGTTGAAAGGAAACAATCATGGTTGTGAGGTTATTCAGAGATCCGCATGGTGACGCCCTCAGTTTGCAAATAGTTTTTCAAATCAGGAATGGGAATTTCACCAAAATGAAATACACTGGCGGCCAATGCTGCATCGGCTTTTCCCGTTGTAAACACATCGAGGAAGTGTTCAGTAGCTCCCGCGCCGCCACTGGCAATCACCGGGATGGACAACATTTCCGAAATGCGGGCCGTAGCTTCCAGGGCAAAACCGGTTTTTACGCCATCATGATCCATAGAGGTGAACAAAATCTCGCCTGCTCCGCGCGATTCTGCTTCTTTTACCCAATCAAACAAACGCAACTCGGTAGGGATTCTACCACCATTGAGGTGAACGATCCATTCGCCGTCAATCATCCGGGCGTCGACGGCCAGCACAACAAATTGATTCCCAAAATTCAGCGCCAGTTCATCAATCAAGTGAGGATGGCGAACCGCGGCGGAATTGATGGATACCTTATCCGCTCCCGCTGCAAGCAAGGCGTCGGCATCCTCGATAGAGCCTACTCCACCGCCAATGGTGAAAGGAATATTGAGTCGGCGGGCGATGTTCCGTGCCAGCTCTGACATGGTTTTGCGTTTTTCGTGGGTGGCGGTGATGTCCAAAAACACCAGTTCATCGGCGCCTTGTTCGCTGTACTTGGCACCCAATTCCACCGGATCGCCGGCGTCGCGCAGGTTGACGAAATTGACGCCTTTTACGGTGCGACCGTCTTTGATGTCCAAACAAGGTATGATGCGTTTTGCCAACATGAGATTTTGTTTTTGCTGCTCAAAAATGCATAAACGACTCCAAATCCCTCAACGAGATCTTTCCTTCGTAAATGGCTTTGCCTACAATTGCGCCGTAGCAACCGGTTTCTCGAAGTTTTTCCAATTCTGCAATCGAAGAAACGCCGCCGCTGGCGATCAAATACAAGTCAGGAATCTCCTTGCGGATGGATTGGTAAGTTTCCAAAGCGCTGCCCTGGAGCAAACCATCTTTAGAGACATCGGTAGAGATGGTATAGCGTACGCCCTGCTCAAAATAATGTTTTAAGAAGGCAAACAATTCCAAATCGCTTTGTTCCTGCCAGCCGGTGACCGCAATTTTTCCCTCCCGAAAATCAGCACCCAGTATGATGCGGTCGCTGCCATAAGTAATCAACCAATGCAAAAAAACTTCGGGTTCTTTTACGGCTATCGTACCCCCAGTTACCATTTGCGCGCCAGATTCAAAAGCAATGCGCAGGTCTTCAGGAGACTTGAGCCCGCCACCAAAATCGATGAAAAGATGGGTGTTGGTAGCAATGCGCTCCAATACCTTGTGGTTAACGATCTGTTTGGCTTTAGCGCCATCCAAATCCACGAGGTGCAAACGCTTTAGTCCGGCTGCTTCAAAAGCCTTGGCTACTTCCAGCGGATCCTCATTGTATACTTTCATTTGGGCATAATCCCCCTGGGTGAGACGTACGCACTTTCCGTCGATGATGTCAATTGCTGGAATAATGAACATGGGTAGTGGGTTTTTTAGATGCTCAAAAAATTGTGGAGGATGCGCTCGCCAATTTTGCCTGATTTTTCTACGTGAAATTGGGTGGCAAAAAAATTATCCTTGCGCAAGCCCGCGCTGAACGGGTGTACGTACTCGCTGCGTGCGGTGGTGTAAGGCCCTTCTTCTACATAGTAACTGTGAACGTAGTAGACATAACCATCTTCCAAATCGGGTGTAAAGAGCTCGTCCTCACAATGTGTTAGGCTGTTCCAACCCATGTGCGGCACTTTTTCGTGCTGAAGCGGCTTAAAACGCTTTACTTGCTGGGGGATGATGCTCAAACAAGGCGTATCGTTTTCTTCGGAATGGGTGCACAACATCTGCATGCCCACACAAATGCCCAATACGGGTTGGGTAAGACTGCGGATCAGGTCATCCAAGCCGCGCGCTCGTAAAAATGACATGGTGGTGCTTGCTTCGCCTACGCCGGGGAAAATGACCTTATCTGCAGCACGAATGAGCTGGTGATCGCCGGTAAGCATGGCTTCCGCACCCAAGCGCTCAAGCGCAAAAAGAACCGATTGAACGTTACCCGCATTGTAGTCGATGATGGCAATCATGGTGGTTTTTTTTCGATGATGGTTACAAAACACCCTTGGTAGTAGGCAGTTCTTGATTGTTGGGATCTTTGTATTTTGCTTGTCGGATGGCGCGTGCAAAGGCTTTGAAAATGGCCTCAATCTTATGGTGTTCGTTATCGCCTTCTACTTTGATGTTGAGGTTGCAAAGTGCCGTATCACTAAAGGATTTAAAAAAATGCTGGAACATTTCGGTGGGCATATCGCCTACTTTTTCCCGTTTAAACGGCGCATCCCAGACCAACCATGGCCGACCGCTGAAATCAATGGCTACCTGGGCGAGGCTATCGTCCATTGGTAACAAACAAGATCCATAACGTTCAATGCCGCGTTTGTCGCCCAAAGCTTGTCGGAACGCATCTCCTAGCGCTAGCGCTGTATCTTCAATGGTGTGGTGCTCGTCAATGTGTAGATCGCCCGCTACTTTAATGTCAATATCGCAACCGCTGTGTTTTGCCAATTGATCGAGCATATGGTCAAAAAAACCAATACCTGTGTGGTGGTTGTACTGACCTTGACCGTCCAGATCGAGGCGAATTTCGATATCGGTTTCCTTGGTGCTGCGCCGCACAGTAGCGCTGCGATTGAGTCCTTTGAGGAAACTGTAGATTTCCTTCCACGATGCGGTTTCCAGCGCAATGCTTGGTTTGAGTTCTTCCCATTTGCCATCAACCTCGTTAGCACCTAGCTGAGGATCATTGTTGAGCCAAATGGCTTTTGCGCCCAAGTTTTTGGCCAGCTCTACATCCGTCAATCGATCGCCGATGACCATAGAATTGGCCAAATCGTAGTCGCCGACCAAGTAATGCGTAAGCAACGCCGTTCCTGGTTTGCGGGTAGGCGCATTTTCGTGTTTGAAGGTGCGGTCGATCAAAATTTCTTTGAATTCCACGCCTTCATTGGCAAATGTTTTCAACACCGCGTGGTGAGCCGGCCAAAAAGTATGTTCTGGAAACGAATCCGTACCCAGCCCATCTTGATTGGTGATCATCACCAGTTCGTAGTCCATTTCCTGTACGATGCGGGAGAGGTATTGAAAAACCTGGGGGTAGAACTCAATTTTTTCAATGGCATCAATCTGATAATCAGGTGGTTCCAAGATCATGGTGCCATCGCGATCCAAAAACAATATTTTTTTCATGTCATTTGGGTTTTGAATCCTTCCTAAAAGCGTTGATCAAAGCTTCATTTTCGGCGGGTCTGCCTACCGTTATGCGCAGTGAACCTTCAATGAGGCGTACATTGGCGCGGCTACGTACAATGATACCTTTTTCTACCAAATATTGATACCAGCCATTGGCGTCATCAATTTGTACAAGGATAAAATTGGCATTACTGGGATGTATTTTGCTTATAAAAGGTAGTTGCTGTAAAGCCTCCGTCAACTTAGTCCGTTCGCTCAATAAGGTACGCACCATCTCGTCTTTTTTGGCCACATCTTCGTTGAGAATGCGCAAAGCAGTTTGTTGCGTGAGCTGATTGAGGTTGTAAGGGGGTTTGACTTTATTGAATAGGGCAATAATTTCCTTGCTAGAAAAAGCCATACCTAAACGCAAACCCGCCAAACCCCAAGCCTTGGAGAAAGTCTGAAAAACGATCAAATTGGGGTATTCTGGTAGCAAAGTAATACAGCTGGCTTGCTCGGAAAAGTCGGTGTAAGCCTCGTCAACCACCACAATGCCCGGAAAACGCTCAGCTAATTCACGAACCGTGCTCAGCGTTACGTCGTTGCCCGTTGGGTTATTTGGCGTGCAAATAAATAGGAGTTTGCTATGCACATTGGTATTTGCCAAAATGGATTCCACATCGGGTTGAAAATTGGCGGTAAGCGGGACAGAAACCACTTCCACATCGGCAATATCCGCTGAAACCTGGTACATGCCATAGGTAGGAGGCAAGGTGATGATGTGATCAAGCCGTGGCTCGCAAAAAATTCGCACCACCAAATCAATCGCCTCATCGCTGCCATTGCCCAAAAAAATTTGCTCCACCGGAATGTTCTTCAATTCACTGATCCTTTCCTTGAGTTTCCACTGCAATGGATCAGGGTAGCGGTTGAAGCCCGTTTCAAAAGGATTTTCGTTGGCGTCCAAAAAAATCTCCGCCTGGCCTTTGAATTCACTGCGGGCAGAAGAATAGGGCGTCAGTTGCAAAATATTTTTCCGAACCAAGACATTTAAATTCATAACGCAGTATTTTTTGGTGCAGCATCCAAGCGAATACGAACTGCCAGTTGGTGTGCGGTTAATGCTTCGGCCAAAGCCATTTCTTCTACTACCGGCCCCAATATTTCCAGACCAGCTTGCGATACTTGCTGGAAGGTGATTTTTTTAACAAAAGAATCTAACGAAACACCGCTGTAAGCACGAGCGTAGCCATTGGTCGGTAACGTATGATTAGGCCCCGAAGCGTAATCACCTACCGACTCCGGCGTGAAATTGCCCATGAAAACCGATCCTGCGTTGACGATTAGTTCGGCCATATTTTCTACGCTTTGCACCGAAAGAATGAGGTGCTCAGGGGCGTAGACATTGATCAAATCAACCGCTTCATCATGACTGGCTACCACGATGGCCATGCTGTTGTCCAAAGCTTGTCGGGCAATTTGTTCGCGGGGCAATTGCACTACTTGTTTTTCTAATTCCTGCTGTACTTGCGCCACAAAATTTTCGGTAAAAGCTACCAATACTACCTGGCTATCCGCGCCATGTTCGGCTTGGGAAAGCAAATCCGCGGCCACAAATGCGGGAGAAGCTGACTCGTCGGCACAGACCAACACTTCGGAAGGTCCAGCTGGCATATCGATGGCAATTCCGGCGCGACTCACTTGTTGTTTGGCGGCAGTTACATATTGATTGCCGGGGCCAAAAATTTTATAGACCTGAGGAATGCTTTCGGTACCATAAGCCATCGCGCCTATAGCTTGTACTCCGCCTGCCTTAAATATTTTGGTAACTCCTACCAGGTTCGCTGCAAATAAGATGGCAGGGTGGATGTCTCCTTTGCGATCTGGTGGCGAGCACAATACAATCTCTTTGCAACCTGCCAATCGAGCGGGTGTGCCCAACATGAGCACCGTTGAAAAAAGTGGCGCTGTACCTCCTGGAATGTACAAACCAACCTTTTCAATGCCAACACTTTTCCGCCAACAGCGCACACCGGGCATGGTTTCTACAATTTCAGGCGGGCTAATTTGTTGGGAATGGAATAGCTCGATGTTGCGCTGAGCGGTGCGAATCGCATTCTTAAGGGAAGCGGGCAAAAGGGTTTCCGCCAGCTGGATTTCGTTGGCAGTAACTTGTAACTCCTGCAAGGTTACTTGATCAAAACGGGAGGTGTATTTTTTTACCGCTTCATCACCATGGCTGCGGATGTCGTCCAAAATGGCGACTACTGTGCTCTCCAATTGGGCAGTTTCCAAAGCAGGGCGAGCCAATAAACTTGGCCAATCAATTTTTGGTGGATACAAATACGTTTTCATATGATCATTTTCTGGATAGGGATCACTAAAATACCTTGGGCACCTAAATCGCGAAGTTGGTCAATGATTTCCCAGAATCGATTTTCGCTAATGACTGTATGCACGGAGCTCCAACCGGGCGTAGCCAGGGGCATCACCGTTGGGCTTTTCATACCCGGTAAGATTTCCAATATTTTGTCCAACGATTCGGATGGGGCATTCATCAACAAGTATTTGTTGTTTTGGGCAGCCAAGACGGATTTGATGCGGAAGAGTAATTTATCGAGTAAGGCGCGTTTTTCAGCGGAAAGTTGACGGTTGGCAAAAAGTTTGGCTTCGGATTTGAGCAGTACGTCTTTTTCTTCCAAGCCATTCATAAAAAGCGTATTCCCAGAGCTTACCAAATCGCAGATGGCGTCGGCTAAGCCAATATTGGGCGCAATTTCCACCGAACCAGAAATTTCGTGAATATCAGCTTCGATTTGGTGTTGTCTTAAAAAAGCGCGGAGGGAATTGGGATAAGAAGTGGCAATCCTTTTTCCCTGTAGCCAAGAGACAGAAGGGTAATCGGTACCTTTGGGAACGGCTATCGACAATCGGCACCGCGAAAAACCCAAGGACAAGACTGGTTCAAGCTCTTTTTCTTTTTCAATGATGGTGTTTTCGCCGAGAATAGCGAGGTCGGCCACGCCATCATACACGTACTGCGGGATATCGGAATTGCGGAGGTAAAAAATTTCGAGTGGAAACCCGCTAGCCGAAACTTTTAGTTGATCGCGGCCTTCATCAATGCGGATGCCGCATTCGCGAAGCAATTCAATAGAGCCATCCAGCAGACGACCGGATTTTTGTACAGCAATTTTTAGATTCGTTTCCATAATGATTGGGTGTGTTATTTGACTTGGGTTTGGGTAAAAAAAAAGAGGCCTACCAGCAAATGGTAGGCCTCTTTTTTTTGAGTACTCGCGTTTTGTGTATCCGCACAATTGCTCCACCATTCGCCCTAGCGGGAGAAGAAATGATGGTGATGATGTACGGTTGCAAAAAACATATCTTCAATTTTGGTGGTGCGGGCAGGAATTGAACCAGCGACACCAGGATTTTCAGTCCTGTGCTCTACCAACTGAGCTACCACACCAATTTAAAAAAACCTTTTTTTTTAAAGGGGTGCGCAAATATACGCGATAATTTATTTTCTACGCAAGGGTCAATGCGAAAAAAGTTTGCAAATTTGTAGAAATAATTGTCAGATGCCATCCCGAGTTGTTGCTTTGCCCTTTTTTCTTATGATTTTGGTTGCCGGTTATTTTGCTTATGCCGTTGATAGCCAGTACGCTTTATGGGTGATTGGCCCATTTGTAGCCTTAGTTATGATTTTTGTGTTCTCGCCACAGATTGATTGGTGGTGGTACAAAAAACATCCGCCACAGTTGCCCAAACCTCTTTTGGCCTTTTTGGAAAAATATTCGCGATTCTACCTGAACTTGAATCCAGGGGATCAAAAAAAGTTCCGCGAGCGAATGGCGCTATTCCCCATGTCGAAGGATTTTAAGTCGCAATCGGAAGAAGGCACGGTGCCGGAAGACATCAAAGCGGTGGTTTCCGCCTGCGCATTACCCCTTACTTTGCAGCAAGAAGCCTTTTTATTGCCCAAATTTGAAACGGTTATCGTTTACCCGCGTCCTTTCCCCTCTCCTCAATACCCGGAACACTTTCACAGTTCGGAAATATTTGAAGAAGATGGGGTCGTCATTTTTGCTGCCGAACATTTGCTAAATGGATTCATGGAACCTCTAAAGTACTACGATATTGGTTTGCATGAATGGTCGCGCGTATGGATGCTCAGCCAACCCGAAGTACAATGGCCCGAGCTTGAGGAAGATTTTTGGGAACAATTAACCGCAATGAGTCGTTTTCCCCGCGAAGCCATCGAAAAATGGATCAATCGCCCGGATGTGGAATTGCTTCCGGTGGCGATTGTGCATTTTTTTCATTTTCCCCGACAATTTCTGGCGGTTGCTCCATCCGTATATGTTCAGTTCCAGATCTTGTTTAATGCCAAATCCGTAAATTAATCCATTTCAAATATTTCCAAAATTAACGTTTGTCCGAGGCTTGACATTACAATCGGGTCGACTTTACCATTTTTGCAGTTTACGATAGGTATCACCCAAAACATTTGACATGAAATCTTTTTTACTCAGTTTAACCCTACTTTTAAGCATTCCACTTTTGGCGCAACAAGACTTGAGTGTTGTAGTGCGCAATTACCAAGCTTCAAATGCCCCACAAGCTGGCGTAGTAGTTATTTTACAAAACTCAAGTATGGGTATTTCTTACCAGCAAACTAGCAATAGCCAGGGGCGTGTGGTTTTTCGCTCTTTGCCTGCTGTAAGTGGTTATGAGCTGCTGATCGCTGAATCTGACCAGTTTTTAGAAACCCGTACGGCCAATATCGATATCCGATCCAACCAAAACCTCCAATTGGAATTGACCCTCCTCGGCAAGCGCAGCATTGACTTGGATTTGGTGCAAGTAAAGGCCAATGTATCCAACAATAGTCGCATCAACCGCAGCGATGCCGAAGTCTCATTTGAATTGCAAAAAAAGGAAATCCAAGCCCTCCCCATCGAAGGTCGCGACCTAACACGGGTGCTTTTTCGCTTACCCAATGTATCACAAGCCACCGGATTTTATCCCGAGGCGCCCAATGTGAGCATCAATGGAGCGAACTCCTTGTTCACGAGCTACTTGATCGATGGATTGGACAACAATGAGCGGTTTTTGGGCGGCCAAAAATTCAATATTCCCAGCGGTTTTGCGAAGAACATCACCGTGCTTACCAATAATTATTCCGCAGAATATGGCGCCACTTCCAATGGCGTGGTCAACGTCACCACCAACTCAGGGAGTAATGAATTCAAAGGCGAAGCGTTTTTTGTTACCCGTCCTGGGCCGGTTATTGATGGCCGTTCTGCATTTGCCCAACGCGACCTATCCGGCAATTTTGTCAAAGACGGTTTTCAACGGTATCAATACGGAACTGCTTTTGGTGGGGCGATAAAAAAAGACCGTACTTTTTATTTCGTCGATTTGGAGCATACCACCGATTATAAAGACAATCGCCTCAACTCGCCAGCATTGGGCGTCAACGAGATCGTGAGGGGTACCAACCAATTCAACTACCTATCCGCAAAATTGGATCAAAACTGGAATACCCACTGGCGTACTTCTCTCCGCGCCAATATCGGCATTGTAGCGATCGAAAGACAAGGCGGCGGACTGGATGGCGGCGTACAATTTCCTTCAGCCGCTAATTTCCAAGATCGCAACTCTGCGCTGATCGCTTTGAAAAATACCTACTTCAACAACCATTTTTCGGCAGAAACGAATGTGCAATTCGCTCGGTTCCGTTGGAATTACGGCCGAGCCAGCAATACCAATAGCCCGCAAGTGACGGTATTGGATCCCAGCGAACAGGCAATTGCGGTACTGGGACATCCAGGCTATATTTTTGACGCGACCGAAAATACCTTGCAGTTTCAGCAAAAACTAAAATACTATGCCGGCAAACACACCTTCAAGGCCGGGGCAAATATTATTTCTGCCGATCATCAATTGCTGGGTGGTGGAAATGTGAATGGAAATTATACGGTAAAATTAAACCCGGCTCAATTGGCCAATTTAGCTACTCAGCGCCTGGGGAGTGGATTGAGCATTAATAATATACCTAATGATGTACAGGTATTGGCTTACAATGTAGAGCTTAGACCTGCTTCTTTTGGCGCGCGGCAAACCATTTACTCTGCCTATTTGGAAGATCAGTGGGCGGTAGCGAGTCGCTTGAATGTGACGCTGGGTATCCGCTACGATTATGACAACCTCTCCAAAGGCGGCGCGGCTAAAGGCGATTTTAACAACCTCGCGCCCCGACTCAACTTCAACTATAAACTGGGTCAGCGCAGCGCGTTGCGCGGGGGTTACGGCATTTTTTATGATAAAGTACCATACACTGTTTATAGCGACGCGCTTCAACAAAACACCACTTCAGCAGATTACAGAAAAGAGTTACAGGAATTGGTACGTTTGGGACAGTTGCCGGCGAGTACCAATATTGACCGCATTACTTTTGATGGAAACATCAGTGGCAGCGCCAATAATGTGAAATACCTTCAAGGTCCTTCCTTTGCAGAATTGCAAGGCCAACGCGCCAATGCGTTCAGCAACGAACGCCGCATTCTCAACCCAAATGGGTATCAAAATCCTTATTCACAACAAATTGCCATCGGCTATCAGTTGCAATTGGATGAAAAAAGTTTGTTCTCGGTAGATTTAATGCACAATCAGACGCACAACTTGTTTCGATTGCGCAATTTGAATGCCCCTGCTGCTTATCCTATTAACCCCAACAATGTGGTGGTACGCACTCCTGCGCAAGCGGACGCGTCGCGCCCGATCCCGATCGCGCAAGACGGTTCAGCACTCCTCAATGGGCAAAAAGTTACCGGAGTGGCCCGCAATGTGGTGGTTTCAGAATCTGCGGGTCGTTCACGCTATTATGCAGCTACCTTTAATTTACAAAAAGAAAGAGGTGATGACCGTTTTGCCTACCGCGTCAATTACACCTTGTCGCTGCTGGAAAACAATACCGAAGACGTCAACTTCCGGGCTACCGATGCCAATAATTTTGCCGCTGATTGGGGGCCGTCCATCAACGACCGTACCCACATCATCAATGGGCTTTTTTACTACTACCCCAGCAAACACCTGAACATTACCTTAGCGACATTGCTACAGAGTGGTCAGCCCATCAACCGCATTCCAGATGCTAAATTGTACGGTACAACCGATCTGAACGGCGATGGTGCCTCCTTTGGCGACGCCTATGTAGGGAACAGTGACCGCCAACCAGGAGAAACGCGCAATAACGACCGTTTACCTTGGTCCAATACCTTTGATCTGGGTATTCAATATGAGTTTCCCTTGGCCAAATCCCGTTTGGTATTGCGCAGCGATGTGTTCAACATCTTTAATGCACAAAACCTAAGTGGATACAGCAACAACGCCACCCAAAGCAATCAGATTCAGCCTGGGCCTAAGAGCTCGGGATTGCTGATTCAGCGGAATGCCAGCGCGCCGCGTCAAATTCAATTTACTTTGCAGTACCTTTGGTAGAAAAAAATAGGCTTATGATCAGATGGATTGCTTTCGGTATTCTTTTTTTGGTGTGGGGATGTCAATCGGTTTCCAATAAAAAAACCGAGGAGGTACTAAATCAACCTTGGGAGAAGATTGAAAAAGCAGCGCGGGGTTCCACCGTCAACCTCATGATGTGGACTGGCGATCCGCTGATCAATGCCTATATGCAGGATTTTGTAGTGCCCGAGGTGAAAAAGCGCTTTGGGATTGATCTTAAAATCGCCAGCGGACAGGGCAACCTTATTGTACAAGCTTTATTGGCGGAAATCCAAGCCGGGAAGACCGAAAGTGAGTTGGATTTGCTCTGGATCAATGGCGAAACTTTTTATCAATTGCGGCAAATTGATGCTCTTTTTGGCCCCTGGACCGATAAGTTGCCCAATGCGCAATACATTGATTTTTCCAATCCCTTTATCGCCAAGGATTTTCAACAGCCTGTAGATGGATTCGAATGTCCCTGGGGAAATGTGCAGATGGCGCTCATTTACAACAGTCAATATGTGCCCAATCCACCACAAAACCGCCAAGCATTGGCGGCATTTTTAAAAGAACATCCCGGTAAATTTACCTTTGACAACCAATTTACCGGGATGACTTTCCTCAAGTCTATGTTGATGGATGTGGCCGGTGGCGCACAAAACTTAGCTGGCGATTTTGATGAAAAAAAATACGCAACCTATAGCGCACAATTGTGGACTTACCTCAAAAGCCTGAAGCCGTATCTGTGGCGTGAAGGCAAAACCTTTCCAGAAAACGTATCGGTCATGCACCAGTTATTTGCTAGCGGTGAGTTGTGGTTTACGATGAGCAACAACGACAATGAGGTGGACAACAAAGTAAGCCAAGGACTTTTTCCCAGCACCTCGCGCGCCTACGTGTGGGACAGTGGATTGATCCAAAATACCCATTATCAAGGCATTCCCAAATTATCCACAAACAAGGTGGGCGCGATGACCGTAGTTAATTTTTTGATCTCTCCAGCAGCGCAATTCCGCAAACAAAATGCGGCAGTATGGGGCGATGGATTGGTATTGGATGTAAATAAGCTACCCGCCAAATGGCAAACCGAATTTCAGCAATTGCCCAAGCGAAAGTACGTTCCGGCGCGCGCGGAGCTCAACGCCAAAGCCTTGCCGGAGTTGGCGCCAGAATACATGATCCGGCTATCCGAGGATTTTAGAAAAAATATCATTGAACAGTAACCATCCCGCTATGTTTCGCCGAGCGAGTTTACTGGTGTATTTGCTTTTGTGTATCGTCCCTTTATTACTGGGATTGGGTTATGTATTGGCATATAGTTTTGGCTTGATCGGATTGCTCAATCATGGTTTTACAACGGCACATTGGCGAGCGGTGCTTTTGGATAAAACCTTTTGGCAATCCCTAGGCTATAGCTTATATATTGCTTTGGCCTGTATGAGCATCGTGGTGGTGGTATCCGCCGCACTACTTGCAGGGTTTAGAAAAAACTTAACCCAAGGTTTTTTGTCCGCCTTTATTTACCTACCGCTTACCTTACCCGCCATCGTGGCCGCTTTTGTCTGTTTTCAATTGTGGTCAAAATCGGGTTTGATTTCCCGTATGGTTTATCAAGTGGGTTGGATTGCCAACTTAGATCAATTTCCAGAATGGATTAACGATGCTTGGGGACTGGGCATCATCTTTACGCATACTTTTATGGCGACCCCCTTCTTTACCCTCCTTTTTTTGCAAGTATACGAACGAGAAAAAATTCAACGTCTGGAACAACTGGCTTTTACTTTGGGAGCCACCCCACGTCAGGCCTGGCTCAAGGTAACGGCTCCAATATTGTGGCGAAAAAGTTTTTTTTCCATCCTGTTGTATTTGGTTTTTGTAATGGGTGCTTATGAAACGCCGCTTCTGTTGGGGCGGCAATCGCCGGAAATGATCGCTCCCTTGATCATCCGTAAACTACAAAAATTCAATTTATTGGATATGCCGCAAGCTTATGTGATCTCCGCAGCTTATCTGTTGCTATTGATGGGGTTTGGTGGCCTGGTTTTTAGCAAAATCAAAACCCGGATGGCATGAAAAAGACACTTCTTTTTCCGGCGATTTTGCTGGCGTTTATTTTCGGGTTTCCCCTTCTTTTTTTGCTGTTGCTTTCTTTTGGACAACAATGGCCTTATCCTTCCATTTTACCCTTGCATTGGTCGGAGGAGACGTGGCAAAAAATAGCTTGGGAAAAAAGGATAGGCAATGGCTTAGGCCTTTCTTTACTCATCAGCCTCAGCGTGGGAAGTATCGCCAGTATATTAAGTCTATTGTTGGCCAAGGCGGTTGCCTATTCGCCCAACCAACGCTGGTGGTTGGGAGGAGCTTATTTGCTTTACCTGGTTTCTCCGGTAGTATTGGCGGCTTCCTGGCAATTTTATTTCTTGCGCTTAGGGTGGGCAGGTCAACCACTGGGCGTGTGGCTGGCACAATTTTTCATCACCCTGCCTTTTGGAGTCATTTTTTTCAATAGCTTTTGGAATGAACAGCAGCGCTCCTTGGAACATTTGGTCGCTACACTTGGCGGGACTCCTTGGCAAACTTTCTGGCGGGTAAGTTTTCCTTTGGCGCGCGGGCCTCTGTTGATTTGCTTCTTCCAGAGCTTTTTGATCTCTTGGTTTGAATACGGATTGACGGCGCTAATCGGCGTAGGTAAAGTACAGACGCTGCCCTTAATGGTTTACCAATTTATCGGCGAAGCCAATATTTTTTATGCCGCTTTGGCCAGTTGTTTATTGCTGATACCACCTTTGTTGTTGCTGTGGTTTAACCGCCGTTTTGTTTTCATAGAAAGATGAGTTGGAATGGAAAAATTATTGATTATTAAAAGTTTGAGTAAGAAATTTGGCGTTGAAAACGTCCTTCATGAGCTTGATTTATCACTGGCGGAAGGACAGGTACTCAGTATTTTAGGCCGTTCAGGAAGCGGCAAGACCACTTTGTTGAAAATTATTGCCGGACTTGAAACGCTAGAGCAAGGCCAAATTTTTTTGAATCAAGAACTACTCAATACCTGGCCGCCCCAGCGCCGCAATATCCTCTATCTGTATCAAGAAGCGTTGTTGTTTCCGCACCTGAATGTAGTAGAAAACATTGCATTTGGTTTGCGTCTCCGCAGAATGCCCAGTGCTGAAATCGAGCAAAAAACAGCTCAGATGTTGGAAGAACTCGGACTCAGTGAGCAGGCGCAAAAAATGCCAGATGAACTTTCTGGCGGACAGCGACAACGAGTAGCTTTCGGTCGCGCTTTGATTGTCAATCCACGCGTGCTGTTGCTGGATGAGCCGTTTGGCGCGCTTGATGCCCAAACCCGACAGCAGATGCAGGTGTTGTTTAAACGATTGGCACAAGCACATCGAATTACGGCCATTTTTGTCACCCATGATTTAAAAGAAGCCTTGCTGATGGGCGATGAAATGGCGACGCTTGATCACGGACAATTGACTGTATACCCAACAAAAACGGCATTTATTGAAGATGCTGCGACTGGCGTACAAGCCGAATTGGCTTTTTGGAAAAATTTAGTCATTACCGATCCAACAGCCCATTAAACCATGAAAAAAAACTTTGACCACCTCGAATCGCTGTATTGGGTCTTTACCCAGCTTTGTAACGATGAATGCGATCATTGCTATAATGATTCCGGCCCCAAAGGAGAAAGGATCAGCGAAGAAGATTGCCTGGCGATTATTGAAAACCTGCCTGCTCAAATTGATCGGATCATCCTGTCGGGCGGGGAGCCTATTGCGGATCGCAAAAAACTGTACCTTATTCTAGATCGGATTCAGGATAAATACGGATCAGCCACCCAAATCATGCTCCAAACGAATGGCGATCTGTTGACGGCAGAAATCCTTGACACCTTGATAGAGAAAGGGGTAACGCGATTTGATATTGCCAGTATCGATCGCTACCACCAATATGCAGGGGAACGCTTGCAGCTTCTGGCGGATCTATTTACTTCGCGCGGAGTTAACGGAGAAGAAAAAGACCCATTGCTGGAAAAAGAAACCTATTTAACCGAAGCACCTTTAAGTTGGGGATATTGGGGCTCAACAGAAGACATGTGGTTGGGAGGCAATTGGGCGCGTGGGCGAGCCTTGAAAAACGAGATCTGGAGCAAAGATCCGACACATAATTTTTGCACCATATTATCTGGCGCGCGAAATTTTTTAGGGGGTTATGAAGACATCCCACAGGAGATTTGTATTCAATTGTGGAAAATAAATCCATGTTGTCCGGGTACCAAATACCCGCTGGGTGATGCACGTACCCAAAACGTAGCAGCGATTCTGGCGGCGGCGGCTCAAAATCCTATTTTTCAAAAACTCAATAATGGTGATCCCTGGGGTATGGGAGAATCATTGGGGATAAGTCGCTCCGAGGCCCAAGCCACTACGGAAGTACTAAAAAACATCTGTTTGTATTGTGACTCTTTTTTTTTAAAAAACTTATCGACTTTGAACACCGGAACCCTGATTGAGTTACCGGTGATCTAGTCGCTTTAGGGGTTCTAAACAAGTAGGTCTGGATTGACCAAAAAAAATGAATCATTCCTAATCTGCTATAAATCTCTATTCAATTTCACACCCGATTCCAGGCTCGAATCCACTTTTTTACGCTATAGAGGATAGCTATTGGTCGATGCGAACCCAAATTAACCGCTAACGTTGTTCTAGATGAGTTTATCCGATTCGTTCTAGTGGGATTGGGAAGCCTGGTAATACAAGTATCTCCCAAGGATTTTTTCAATAATTCACACGAAGCAACTGGCAAAATCAAGGCGTAACCCTTTTCTTTAAAAGGTATGCGATCTTTTAAAAAACTGGGGTTTAGGTGACGCAATTGCCTTAATGACAGCCCGCAACGGCTCGATAGATCTTTGAATGAAAAAGGGCGGTTTCCATACCAGGAGGTTATTGGTTCCAGTAAAGAAGCAGGAACTTGAGGTTGTAGCGCATAAGCCTCATAAGCCTCTCCAACCCAAGCTGAGGCAATAAATTTGGAAATGTATTTTCTGGTTTGGCGGGGTAAATAAACCGCTACTCGGGCAAAATCGCGTGATTTGGCTCTGCGGATGGCTTTAAAGACCCGACCTTCCCCACAATTGTAAGCCGCTAGTACCAGAGGCCAGTTGCGAAATTTTTGATACAAATCGGCAAGCAAATGCACTGCCGCGCGGGTAGAAGCGATAGGATCACGGCGCTCATCCACCAACCCATCAATTTGCAAACCATAATAGCGAGCAGTAACCGGCATGAATTGCCACAGTCCACTTGCGCCATGACTTGATTTTACTTGGGGTTTCAGTTCTGACTCTACCATCGCTAAATACTTAAGCGAAGTAGGCAATTGGGCTTCAGTTAGGTAGGTTTCAAAGATCGGGAAATAATACTGCGCTCTCCCCAAAATGACCTCCGTAGAAGAACGCCAATCCGTAGTGAGCAATCGAATATGGTGTTGAGCATCAGGTTGCTGAAGGAAATCTGCTGAAAACTCGGCAAAAGAGGGGAGCGGGAGTTTATTAGGGGCAGCTGCGGCCATCAAGGGCAAGTAGATCATCGCGGTCAGCAATCGAATCAGCTTAGCCAAAGATGTAGGGTAATTACGAGTTGTTTTTGTTCTCATAGTAAAATGTATTAGGTTATAGGCTCATCTTTTGAGTTTTTTATGACAAAGCGGTTTCTAGGGCTTGGTAAAGGCCATAGCAAACCATTCGTGCTTAATGACGTGCGTCAATCAAGCCGTTAAAAAAAAATAGAAAATTTGTTGTAGCCTCAAAAAAGGGAAAAAAGCAGTATAGGTTTTTCAGCCCAGTAACAAGGGAATGAAAAACACCCGAAGAGTATCCAAAAAAACACTCGGAATTAGATAGCGTATTGGAAAAAAAATGAAATTGACGGTATGCAGAAGATGCCTCAGAAAAGATGATGTAATTTAATTATTTCATACGAGAGAATAAAGCATTTGTATTCAGGGAGTTGCAATTATTTTTCCACATTTTTATTCACACCGGCTAAACGCTGGTTTTTATCAATTAATATGAAATTAATTTTAACTAATATAAACAATAAAAATTGCGACAAGAGATGCAGAGGTTTCTTTTGTCGCAATTTAGATCTTGATCAGTAAGAAATGGGACTCTATAAATTGATAGAATTCAAAAGATCAAGTTGAAAATGTGAATTTACATTGCCCCATCACTTATATTGAAATAGAAGAAAAGGATCAATACCAACCGCCGCCATAGTTCAAAAATGGCCAAGGAATACCCGCCAAAATGGCAATCAATCCAGCAGCATACAACCAAAAAGTGCGTTTGAACTTGGCTTCATCGGTAGCAGCGCGCTTGGCACGGCTATAACCAATGGTAATCAAAGCAATGGCTAAGACCATTAAAAAACTGTGTTCTACCAAGAAGAATCTCAAAACAGCGTCTTTCATCGCAGCAGCTGAAAAAACCACTTTAGGACTGATGAAGTACAAAACAAACCCGAACACCAACTGTAAATGGGCGCTGATCAAAGTAAACAAGTTGAGTTTGCGGTCGCTGCCGGTAAAAGCTTTTTTACCGCGCCACTTAGAAAAGGCGTTGAAAACAGCCAATACCAATAAAATCAATACCACCCAGCGAAAGCCAGAGTGAGAATGTTTGAGCATACTGTAAAGCATATCTTGAATTTTTTATGGTTTTAGATCAATTAAGAATGAGGCCACCTCAACGCCCCATATGCACCAGCAATACGGAAATATCCGATGGAGAAACACCGCTGATCCGACTCGCTTGGCCGATCGTAAGTGGGCGCAAGCGGAACAGTTTTTCCCGTGCTTCGGAAGATAAGGAAGTAATGGTGCGGTAATCAAAATCTTCCTGGAGTCTTACTTCTTCCAGTCGATTCATTTTGTCTACCAAATCTTGTTCCTTGCGAATGTAGCCTTCGTACTTCATGTTTATCTCCGCTAGGTCGATAAATTCTTGGGGGAAAGGCTGAAGAAAAGCATCCAGATCGGGCAAAATAGCCCGTAGATCAGAAATGCCAACATTAGGGCGTAACAAAACGCCGTTGAGTTTCACTTTTTGCTTAATGGCCGAGCTGTCTAAGGTTTCCAAAAAAGCATTGACTTGATCAGGCCCCACGCTGTAATCTTCCAAAAAGCGCTCGATCGCTTTGGCAGTTGCTACTTTTTCATTCACGCGCACCATTCTATCCTCGACTCCACGTACACCCAGTTTTTGCGCTAGCGGCGTCAAGCGAACATCGGCATTGTCCTGGCGAAGTAAAATGCGGTATTCTGCCCGAGAAGTAAACATACGATAGGGCTCTTGGGTGCCTTTATTGACCAAGTCGTCAATCAGCACGCCAATGTACCCCTCGGAACGCTTGATCACCAGCGGATCTTGGTCGTTGATGGCCAAATGGGCATTCATACCGGCCATAAGACCTTGGCAAGCTGCCTCTTCATATCCGGTAGTACCATTGATTTGACCGGCAAAAAACAAGTTTTTAACCAAGCGGGTTTCCAGACCCATCGTTAACTGCGTAGGCGGGAAATAATCATATTCAATGGCGTATCCTGGGCGGAACATTTTAGCTTGCTCAAAACCAGGAATCATGCGCAAAGCTTTGTACTGAACATCTTCAGGCAAGGAAGATGAAAAACCGTTGACATAGATTTCGCAGGTGTCCCAACCTTCGGGTTCTACAAATAATTGGTGGCGATCCCGATCAGCAAAGCGATCGATTTTGTCTTCGATGGAAGGACAGTAACGCGGGCCCCGTCCTTGAATCCGTCCGTTGAACATCGGCGAACGGTCAAAACCCGTGCGCAACATATCGTGTACCGCCTGACTGGTATAGGTGACATGGCAGGGAAGCTGTTTAGTAATAGGGGTGGTATCGGTATAGGAAAATTTGCCACCATCCTCATCACCAGCTTGCAGTTCCATGGCATCGTAGTTGAGCGTACGGCCATCCACTCGAGGAGGAGTGCCCGTTTTCATTCGACCAGCCTCAAAACCCAATTCGATCAATTGTTCGGTGATGCCGCGTGCTGCGCTTTCGCCAGCCCGACCACCACCCAGCTGTTTTTCGCCAATATGAATCAATCCATTGAGGAAAGTGCCATTGGTGAGTACCACGGATTTGGCTAGGATCTCTACGCCCATGCCGGTTACAACACCTTTGATCACTTGGTTTTTTACCACCAAGCCTTTGACCATATCTTGCCAAAAATCAATATTTGGATGCGCTTCGAGCATGATGCGCCATTTCCGGGCAAACAGGTTGCGATCGCTTTGCGCGCGCGGGCTCCACATAGCAGGGCCTTTCGAGCGGTTGAGCATCCGAAATTGTACCATCGTTTCATCCGTCACGATACCCGAATAACCCCCTAAGGCATCAATTTCGCGCACAATTTGTCCTTTGGCTACCCCGCCCATCGCAGGATTGCACGACATTTGGGCAATCGTTTGCATATTCATTGTGACCAGCAGCACTTTGGAGCCTAAATTGGCCGCCCCAACTGCTGCCTCACAACCCGCATGACCAGCGCCTACCACGATCACATCGTATTCGGGAAACATAGCTCGGAGTTTATACGTTTTTTTATTGACGGGCAAAGATACAAATAAGTAAGCAGCATTGAAACCGCTCGAATGCTTAACTGCCTCTTTTTGACCGTCTTTCAACAATTGACTTGGGTAAGGATGATTCAACTATCAATGGTGGCACCTAATGTTTACTTATTATTGACTCTTACATAAAATTACCCAGTTCAACTACAGATATAAAATAAGGTAGTTCAAAAAAATATCGATATTTTTGTTGGGACAACCCAGCTGTTATTTTTGGAAGAAGATTCTAGTAAAGACTAACCATGCGCAAACTACTTGAAACCGAACAAAAAGCCCTTGAAATCAACCTTGATCCCTTGATTTACGGCACCTTTGCTGAAATTGGAGCAGGACAAGAAGTAGCTCGTTACTTTTTTCAAGTTGGCGCGGCGGCGGGCACCATTGCTAAAACCATGTCGGCCTATGACAAGGTTTATTCTGATCACATCTACGGCCCAGAACCCTCCGGCCGGTATGTGTGCGAGCCGCGGCTATACAAAATGCTGGATCACGAGTACAACCTGATGGATAACCGACTTCGGCAAGAACGGCCAGAGTGTACTTTTTTTGTTTTTGCAGACACGATTGCCGCCGTTAATTACAAACGCACCATCAATGGAGATGGATGGTTGGGCATCCGCTTTCAGTTGAAACCAGATGGAGAACCCAATGATTTGGTGCTGCACGTGCGCATGCTAGATAACGACAATAAGCTCCAACAACAGGCCATTGGCGTACTTGGCGTCAACTTGGTATATGGTTGTTTTCGGTACAATGAAAACCCTGAAGTACTGATTGAGTCGCTGATCGATAGTCTTCGTGGACGGGTTAACATTGATATGATCCGCTTGACCGGGCCCGATTTCGAACAATTAGACAATCGCCTGCTCAGTCTATATTTGATCAAACACGGATTGTCGGACGTAGCCATGTTTGGCCCGGATGGCCGTAACGTTCACGCTTCAGAATTTTTGTACAAAAAAGATGTTGCCATCGTGCGGGGTAGTTTTCGTCCGCCAACGGTAGTCAATATGGACATGCTAAAATCGGGATACCAGCAATTCCGTAACGAACCTGATGTAGATCAAAAAAAGACTGCGCTGCTTACCGAGATTACACTATCTAACCTTAAAGCAGACGGAGACCTGGATGAGAAAGACTTTCTCGATCGAGCTGAACTGCTCAACTCCCTAGGACAGTCGGTGATCATCTCTAATTGTGATGAGCTGCCTCGGTTGATCGAATACCTTACCGATCACCGGATCAATAAAATTGGTTTGGTGCTTGGCGTACAATTTTTGTTGGAGCTCATCAATAGAAAATATTACGAAAACATGGATGGGCGCTTATTGGCCGCCTTTGGCGAATTGTTTACCAAAAACGTAAAGATTTACGTTTATCCAGCTATGCAGGAAGGCAATGAAGAATTGATGGATACCCAGAATACCCCCGTGCCGGAAGGCGCCAAATTCTTGTACCGCCACTTGTTGGATAACCATCAAATTGTAGACATTACGGGCTACGATCACAATGTCCTCCATGTTTTTTCAAAGGAGGTACTATCTTTAATTCGCAGTGGTAACGCCGGTTGGGAAATGATGGTACCGCCCAAAGTGGCGAACCTAATCAAGGAAAAATTCCTATTTGGTTATCCAATTGAACAAAAAGAATACGAATACTAATGATTGCTGCCGCACTTTGGGCATTTTGGAGTTTGGGTTTCCTGATTTCCCCTAACCCCGCTGCTCCTATCCTTCCTGCTGATTGGTCTATTGATTACCTTACCGGGCATTTTGAACCGGCGGGTCATGCCGATTTTATAGTTCTTGAAAAAGGGTACGCCAGCGCTGGAGGCATGTACCTGCGCCGCGATGCATTGGCGGCCTTTAAAAAAATGCACGCTGCCGCCAAAAAACAGGGCGTAAACTTGCTCATCATTTCTGCGACCCGCAATTTTGACAAACAAAAATCGATTTGGGAAGCTAAGTGGAGTGGAGAAAGGATCCTTTCATCGGGGGAAAATGCCGCGATAGCCTACCCCAATCCTGAGCAGCGTGCCCTCAAAATCATGGAATACAGTGCCATGCCCGGCGCTTCAAGACATCATTGGGGAACGGATA
Source organism: Chitinophagales bacterium (assembly GCA_038240665.1). Lineage (GTDB taxonomy): Bacteria > Bacteroidota > Bacteroidia > Chitinophagales > Saprospiraceae > Haliscomenobacter. The sequence continues at coordinate 40,146 of JBBRGN010000007.1, forward strand.
TCGACCTCAATAACCTTTCTGATCAATGGTTTTTGAAAGGTCCGGGGAAGGTAATTTATGCTTGGCTGAGCGCTCATGCGAGCGAGTACGGTTTCTGCCAACCCTATTCCCCCAAAGGACCAAATCGACCGGAGGGTTACAAGGAAGAAAAATGGCACTGGAGTTATGTGCCTATTGCCAGTCAGCTAATGGAAACAGCGCGCAAACAGCTTACCAACGAACAATTAAAAGGATTTTCTGGCGCTGAAACCGCCGTGCAGATTGGCGTAGTAAAAAAATATGTGCTAGGGGTAAATACAACCTGTCAGTAGAGATCAAGAAGTATTACGCTTCCCCCTGCTCAAAAAAAAGGCTTTAGGTAACACGCATCCTAAGGCGATCGAAGCCAGTGATGGCCTTTTTTTGGCGCTTATTTTTTTAGTTGGGGCAAAAAATACAGCCAAAGCAGCACTACAGCGAGGTTTTTACCGTAATAAGACGAAAAAAGAGGGTTTTAATGGGTATCAATGCTGTTTGACTGCCTACTTAACTACAACTTTTATTAATTTTAGGAGGAATACACCTAATTACTATGGATTTTAGCCGCCTTTTCGACCTGTTTGACTATCAATTGCTTCGGTTCCCTAACGCAACTGCTTTGTCCAGCAAATCGCAGGGCAAGTGGAGATCTTATGCCACATTTGAGTGCATCCAATACATTCAAAAAGTAAGTACTGCTCTTTTACGCTTGGGCATACAACGGGGCGACAAAGCGGCCATCATTGCCAAACATGGTAGCCCGCTATGGAATTTTATTGATCTAGGGATTCAACAAATTGGCGTAGTGGTCATCCCCTTACACGCTACTGCTGGAACTGACGAATTGCTACATATCTTAAAAGAAGCAGAAGTAAAATGCTGTTTTGTGGGTAACCCTGATTTGTATTCCATCATCATTCAGTTACAAATTAGCTGTCCCGATCTAACCCATGTCATTGCTTTTGAAGCCTTTGAGGGGGCAAAAGAAGATTTGCCCAGCCTTTTGCAAGTGCCCTCCCCCGAAGAGGAAGCATTGATTAAGCAAACCAAAGCAGACATTCAAGAAGATGATCTTGCTACAATCATCTACACCTCAGGAACTACCGGCGTACCGAAAGGAGTTATGTTATCACACCGCAATATCGTGAGCAACATTAAAGCTACGATCACCATCATTCCCATTAATGCAGAAAAGAGAACGCTCAGCTTTTTGCCGTTGAGCCATATCATGGAGCGTATGGTAACCTATACCTGTTTTGCAGTAGGCGCCTCGGTTCATTACGGCGAAGGTCAGGATCGCTTAGCTGAAAACCTAAAAGAAGTAAAGCCCCATTATTTTACAGCAGTTCCTTTGATCATTGAACGGCTGTTTTATACGATGGAGGAGGCGAGCCGCCGCGGTCCTTTTTGGAGAAAACGTTTTTTTAAATGGGCAGTAGAATTAGGGCAAAGGTATAAACAGGATGAAAAAATAAAATTCTTATATTGGTTTCAATTGCTGTTGGTTGATATAATGGTTTTTTCAAAATGGCGAAACGCATTAGGCGGAAACGTAGAAGGGATTTCCGTAGGCGCTGCCGCGCTCAAACCCGAATGGAGCCGCCTGTTTTCTGCCGCCGGTTTGTCGATTCGTGAAGGATATGGTCTCACGGAGACATCGCCAGTCATTGCATTTAATCGCTATGAACCCGGCGGAGTACGTTTTGGGACAGTAGGTATTCCGATTCCAGGAGTGGAAGTACGCATAGGCGAACCCAAGGAAGAAGGGGTAGGAGAAGTGCAAGTCAAAGGACCAAATGTAATGCTGGGGTATTACAAAAATGAGGCCGCTACCAAGGCCATGTGGACGGATGACGGCTGGTTTAGAACCGGAGATTTGGGACATTGGGAGGGCAAAAGATTTTTACAATTGCTTGGACGGCGAGATGATTTATTCAAAACGGGCTCCGGAAAATTCATAGTGCCGGAAGTAGTAGAAAGGGAATTTCGCAGCAATCCCTACATCGCTCAAATTATAGTTGCTGGCGCCAATCGTGCTCACTTGGTAGCGCTGATTGTACCGGAATTTGGGGCACTAGAACATTGGTGTTTTGAACACAGCGTGCATTGGACTGCGCCGCAATTTATGGTGCTCAACCCCAAAGTAGTTCAGTTCTACAAGGGAGTTATTGATCAGATTGCCGCCATTTTG
>JBBRGN010000008.1:0-40964 GCA_038240665.1 Chitinophagales bacterium
TAATAGTTTTGACGATGCTGAAACAGCCGTAAATACCGATATCAGCAATCAGTTACAATCGGTGCTAAATGTACGCTTGGGGGCTGAAATCGCCATGAATATCCTTCGCTTCCGCGCAGGAGTAGGACTAACACCTTCCCCTTTTATCAACGACGATACCCGTCAGTATACTTACAGCGGAGGGATTGGTGTACGCGAAAAAGCTTGGTACCTGGATATCGCTTACCGGCGGTTGCAAAACCAGGCTCAATACTATCCATATCTAACACAACGCGCTCCAATTCAAGAAGTTAAAAATTCTTTTACCAATTCACAATTCTTGATGACTATTGGGTTGAAGTTCTAAATAGTAGCGCATACTTATCAAAAAAAGGGCATCGATTTGTGTTTTCGATGCCCTTTTTTGATAAGCAGCTTTACGAAAAAAATTCTAGAAATTTTTATCCTTTGCTGCTTGTTTTTTGGCCTTATCTGCTTCTTTCTTGGCAGCTTCTTTTTCTTTCAAAGCTTCTTTTTTCGCTTTTTCGGCCTCTTTCTTGGCATCCTCTTTGGCATTTTCAGCATCTTTTTTAGCGTTTTCTTTCTCCTTCATCGCTGCTTTCTTCGCCTTCTCTTTATCTTTGATTACCGCTTCTTTTTCTTTAAGAGCCGCTTTTTTAGCGTCTGCTTTTTCATCAGCCGCATCTTCTTTCGCTTTTTCGGCCTCCTTTTTGGCATCCGCTTTTTCTTTGGCTAATGCTTTAGCAGCTTTTTCCTTTTCTTTGACTGCTGATTCTTTTTCTTTTAGCGCTGCTTTTTTAGCATCTTCTTTTTCATCAGCCGCATCTTTTTTAGCGTTTTCGGCCTCTTTTTTGGCATCTTCTTTGGCTTTTACAGCATCTTTCAGCGCAGCCTCTTTTTCTTTGGCTGCTTCCTTATCGGCAGCTTCCTTCTCTTTCATCGCTTCTTTCTTTTCTTTGGCAGAAGCGCTGTTTTGTGCAGTCATTTGGGCTACTGGTAGCGCGCAGCACAGGAGTACGAGGAACAATACATTTTTCATGGACGAATATGGTTTTAAGTTATAAATACTAAATCATGCCGACAAGATATAGTTATTCTTGATTGATCACCACCACTTTGCCAACTGCTGTACTCGGTTTTCCAAAACCGGCATCTCTAGGGTTGGAGGTAGCTAATATAAGGTATACGCCCGAATGCACTTTTTGCCCTAGGTAGTCTTTACCATCCCAGACCGCTTGGCCTCCAAGTGCTTTGGTCTCATAAACCAACTGACCGCTTACATCGGTGATTTTGACAATAGCATCCCGCGCCAATCCGCGGATGGCGATAGGGCCGTTGTAGTCGGGGCGTACCGGATTGGGGTAGACTTCAATCGTAGCGGCGTTGAAGCGGTCGCCTACCGTAGCATCTCCTTGATAGACATTGATCCCACTTTGAGTACCGATAAACACTTCGCCATTGCTGGGATTGACCGCGATATCGGTGATGATGTTGGATAACAAAGGCGAATTTTTTTCCGTAAAACTGGCCAATTGGGATTCGCCATTCGCAGAAAGGAGGAATACCCCATTTTTTGTACCCACCCATTTGCGATTGGCACCATCTACGGCGATGGTTTGGATGTCTTCGGTTTTTAACAACAAGCCTAAAAAGCCGTTTTCGGATACCGCTCGAGCGCTACCGATACAAGCATTTTCAAAAGGGTTGGAGCATTCAAAAATAATAATCCCTTCGGAAGTACCAACCCAGATATCGCCGTCGATGTCAGCCTGAACGCAGTTGATTCGATTGGTGGTGAGTTTGCTGTTGCTTTGATTGAGGATGCGGCAGCGGTCGTCGTTGGGATTGTCCAATTTACCAGCATCGAATACCATCAAACCATTCGCATTGGAGCTACTAGCAAACCATTTATACCCATTGCGGTCGATGGCCACCTGGTGTAAGGCCGTTTCAAAACAGTTGGTTTTAAAGCTTTGCCATTTTCCGTCGGTTTTAAACACGGATATGGGGCGTTCTGCCAAGTGGTTGGCGACCCACAAATTATTGTCTTTATCGAAGGCTAGCCCGCTTACTCGGGTACGCTGCGCATCGCCTACGGTGTTGTTGAGTGAGGAATTTTTATCATTGTAGAGGGTGAATTTGTCCCCGTCTTTTTCCACCAATCCTTCTAAAAATGAGCCAGCATAAATTTTACCATTCTTAGGATGTACCGCAATAGTGATCACATCTCTTACATCATCATCGGTGTTTTTAGGATCAACACCACGCATTACTGGCGTATTGAAAAGGTTATAGATATTCCATTGGCCGTCGATGTAAGAAGCGAAACCATCACTGGTAAAGGTGTAACTGAAACGTTGATCTACTCCGCCAGACGCCGTCCAGACTTGGTTGTCATAGATGGCAATTTCACGGACTTTCTCCGAATAAGGCGAGTTGAAAGTAAGTGCACTACAGTTTTTGTCGGTCAAGCTATTCAGCCTCCGAAAGCCTTCTACATCGCCAAACCAAATTCGACCTTTTTCATCTTCAATGGCGTAATTAGGCAGGGAGAAACAATCGTTGGGAACATCGGTTTGTTTACCGGATGGATCAAGGTAAACCATTTCTCCACGAAAACAAGCGCCGCTGGGGCAACGAAAACCCATCAATAAATTTTTTCCTTCGCTGGTTAGGTATTGCAATTGTCGACCTTCACGGCGTAAGACGGACACGGGAAGGTTATTGACCAAGCGAAAAACTTCGTTGTTGATGTCAAAGTACAGTTGATTGTTAAATACCGCCAAACGATGCGCGGCATAAGAGCGAGGAAAACCTTTACTGGTTCCTAAAAACTCCCAGTTGCCAAAGTTTTCTGGATTAGGGTTGGTCGTTTGGATGCGAAAAAGTCCAGCTTCGGTAGCGACGTAGCGAAAACCTTGAAAAACGGCACTAGCATAAGCTTCGGCATTGCTAAAGGTAGAAAAAACGAATTCTCGCCGTTCAAGATTAAGTTTTGTGATTCCAAAATTAGCGGAGATCAGTACATTTTTTTCATCTTCAAAAAAGAGGTCGTAGATGGTTTTTTTGCCGACAATATTGGAAAAATTGGCAATTTCGTTCAACGTCAGTACGGTTCCATTGTCGCGTACCAAGTCGATGACACTGTTGTCGTACACCACCACGAGCGTTTTACTGGCCGCATTGTAACGAATCAATTCAATACCGGAATTACTTAAGCCATCGACCTTGGTGATCAGATCGAGCGCGTTCTCGGTTTTATCAATGGTCAGGATGGCTTGTCCAGTAGAATAGTAAACTTTGCTAGCACTTTGCGTTACATACTGCCCATTGCGTAGTGGTAGCAAGGTTCGCCACTGTCCGATAGCCAATGCCTTGGATATTGGTGCAATGGTTTGAGCTTTAAGCTGGTTTAAAGCGCAAATAAGTAAACTCAATAAAGCGATTAGAAGTATTGGACGACGGTACATGACGATTATTTTTCCTTGCAAAATAACTAATGCTTGGGGGAAATATTGTGCATTTTTTGTCACTTTCGATACAAGCTACTTCCTTGTAAGTATTGATACACCTTCTCTGGCACCAAGTATTGGATTGATTGCCCTTCCAAAAGACACTCGCGGATATAACTGGCAGAGATTTGCATCAAAGGAACCCCTGAAAAAACCTGTACGCTGGGGTGCGTAGCCAAAGGCCCTAGATCGTAATCCGGACGAGCATAAACATACAGTTGATAATCGCGCAGCAACAGCTCATGGTTTTTCCACTTAGGCAAGGTAGATAGGTTGTCGCCTCCCATCAGCAATACAAATTGGCGCTCAGGATAACGCTCGCGCAGATAAGCCAGGGTATCGATGGTAAAAGAAGGTTTAGGAAGTCCAAATTCCACATCACTTACCCGCAGACGAGGATTCTCCTCAACTGCCAGTCGGGCTAGGTGTAAGCGATCATGGTCCCTAGCCAAGGTAGACTTCGCTTTCAAGGGATTTTGCGGGGATACGACCAACCAGACCTCCTTCAGATCGGTTTGGGTAGCCATAAAATTGGCAATGATCAAATGCCCAATGTGAATGGGATTGAAGGATCCAAAAAAAAGTCCGGTTTTATACTTTGGCGGTTCTTCGGGCATGTGCTCATTTAGACCTTGATGTAGCGACACTACACCAAGAGGTCATTTCGGGATATCGATAAAATTGATCAAGGTATCAATGCCGCTTTCCAGTAACTTGTCAGGGGCATCCATACTTTCTTGAGGAGCGTCTACCAACCATTGTCCTTTAAAGCGGATTAAACGGTACTGAACATTGTAGGTTCCGTCCTGATCTTTGAGCAAACATTCACAAAGGGAAGTGTCGCCTTTCGTTTGGCATTCCAGGTGAACAAATATCGTTTTCAGTTGCGTAGAATCAGCCGAAAAACTGATCACCATTTTTGCCACATCATTCAAGCGCTGCTGCTCAGCTTGCGTGCTTAATTTTTTAGCCTCATCAAATTGGTTTTTGTCATAAAAAGCTTGGTATGCTTTGATGACATCTTCTGGAGTATTGGGCAGCACTTCTTTTTTTTGACAAGCTGTTGCCATTACCGACAACCCCAGCCACAGGACAGTCAAAGGTTTTCTCATTGGTTTTTTCTAACTTTGGGATATAAGGAATGATTCAACAATAAATGACTACTTCCGACTGTCAACAAAATGACCTCGCCAAAATTGATCCCTTATCATCTACTCATTCGTAAGTTTTATGGACTGATAAAAGATTAATTGCTCAACATTACTGGCATTACCAACATCAAAATGTCCTCCCCTTCTACTTCCTCCATTGGCAGAAGAATACCTGCACGAGTTGAAGTAGACAACTCCATTTTAACTTCGTCAGACTCTAATACGCCCAGCATTTCTACTAAAAACTTGGCATTGAAGCCGATCATCAAGGATTCGCCATCAAAGGTGCAAGGCAGTTTTTCAGTAGCTTCATTGGAAAAATCCAAATCCTGTGCCGATACGGTTAAAGTACTATCAGCGATGTTAAAGATGACCTGATTGGTGGTTTTGTTGGCATAGATGGCGATCCGCTTCAGGGAACTTTGCAAATCCGTACGTGAAATGGTCAATTGGTAGGGATTCTCAGCGGGAATGACTGCGTTGTAATCAGGATAACGCGAATCGATCAAGCGGCACACCAACTGGGTATTGCCAAAAGCAAAAAAGGCGTTGGCTTTGTTGAACGACATGGTTACCTCTTCGCCAGCTGGAAGTACGTTTTTCAATAAGTTCAACGCTTTTTTGGGAATGATAAACGTTGTTGACACCGCGCTATTAAGATTGGTAAAAGAGTACCGCACCAATTTATGCGCATCTGTGGCTACTAAAGTCAATTTATTGAAATCAACCTGGAAATAAACGCCCATCATGGCCATACGCAACTCATCGTTGCTGGTAGCAAAAATGGTTTTATTGATGCTTTGCACCAAAGCATTGGCCGTTAAAGAAATGGAATCAACGTCATCTGGCTCCGGCAGTGCTGGAAAATCCTGCCCATTTTCACCTGCCAAACGGTACTTACCATAAGCAGAGGTAATCTCGATGGCAAAAGTATTTTCATCGATCGAGAATGTGATCGGCTGCTGAGGCAACGCTTTTAGGGTATCCAGCAAAATTTTTGCTGGAATGGCCACAGTACCATCCGCGTCAGACATAACGTCCATGTGCGTGGTGATCGAGGTTTCCAAATCCGATGCGGCGATGGTCAATTTATTATCGGCGATGGTAAACAAAAAATCCTCTAAAATCGGTAGAACCGGATTAGAGCCAATGGAGCCGGCTGCAACTTGCAACTGCTTTAGCAACTCGGTAGATGATACGCTAAATCTCATTACGTCTGATATTTGACTTGGGTTTAAGAGCGGGTTTGGGCTGGTTGTGGCATCGATGTGGCGGGTTTCGCCAACCGTCCTTTAGCAATCATCAAACCCACGCTGTTTGGATCCAATTTTAATCCATAAAATTACACTTTCAAGCACATTTATTATCAGTAAATAATCAACAGGCTGTTAATAACTTTGAATTTTGTAAAAGCTGGTTTCAATTGTTTTCTGCTAAAGTTTTTTTCAGACCAATGTTCCTGGCAATTTTTGATTTATTCGGTAGTAATCCCAACAAATCCGCATTAAGGTTGTATTTTTACCGACTTTTTCAGGTTGCAGCGTTTTGCTGCCAACAAACGCATGAATGCTTTGATGTGACGATGCGTCCTTGGGCAAACGCTGCAACCTAATCATAAAGAGCTTTTGCCCTTACTTGTACAAGCTCTAAATCCTGGACAATTATGCCTACTCGCAATAAAGCGCCCAAAATAAACATGTCGATGAATCTGGAGCTACCTGATATCCAGATTCACTACCTGGACAATGGTATTCCCGTACACGTTATTGCCATGGGCACACAAGAAGTGCTCAAATTGGAAGCCATTTTCCAGGCCGGACGACCTTTTGAACGCAAAAAACTAGCTTCCCGAGGCGTGGCTTCAATGCTAAAAGAAGGAAACAATCGCTTAAGTGCTGCACAGTTGGCCGAAGAATTGGATTTCTATGGCAGCAGTTTGAGTTCTCCTTTTAATATTGACACTGGTAATTTGGTCTTGTATTCGCTCACCAAGCATTTTGACTATGTGCTGCCCCATTTTGCCGATACGCTTAAAACGCCCAGTTTTCCAAAAGAAGAATTAGCATCGTTTATCAAACGCAATCAACAGCATTTGAAGATTGATTTGCGAAAAAACGAAGTGCTATCGTACCGCAAAATAACGGAGCTGATCTTTGGCGAAGATCACCCCTATGGTTACAATAGCTTTCCGGAGACTTATGCCGCGCTGCACAGAGACGATTTGGTTGAACACCATGAACGCCTCTTCACCCAGGACAACTGTCGACTTATTTTAAGCGGAAAAGTTAACGATCACGTACTTCAACAAATCAACCACTACCTTGGCAAAGAATGGCGGCGCAATTCCTTGATTGTGCCTGAGTTGACCGTTGTAACTAGCGAGCCTCGCACGGTATTTGAGCATTTGCCAGAATCGCTTCAAGCCTCTATTCGCATTGGCAACCGCCTATTCAACCGCAATCACCCAGACAGTCATGGATTATCTGTGCTCAATACTTTGCTCGGCGGGTATTTTGGTTCTCGGTTAATGGCCAACATCCGGGAGGACAAAGGCTATACTTACAACATCTCTTCGGTAGTAGACTACATGCATTTTGACGGTTGTTTTTATGTCACTACCGAAGTGGGGAATGAATTTGCGGCTTTGGCGCTACAAGAAATCTACAACGAACTGGAGTTGCTGCAAACAGACTTAGTAGATGAGGAAGAGTTGCTCATGGTTCAGAATTATTTGATGGGTAATTTTTTGGCGGCGTTGGATGGCCCGTTCAATGTTTCTGAAGTGGTAAAAACCATGGTCAGCGAGGATATCCCATTTTCTTTTTTCCGCGAAGGGGTACAAAACGTACGAGAAATGACGGCTGAAGAGATCAAGCGTTTGGCATGTAAATACCTTCAGCGCGACAACATGTGGGAAGTAATTGTAGGAGCCGAAGCTTTAAGCATGATCCAACAATAATCCACCACTTTGATTGGTCTTTTTTTTGCATCAGACAATAAAATAACCTCCCCAAAATTGTCCATTTACAATTGACTTATTCCTGATCCGAAGTCCGTTTGTAAGGCAAAAACTTTCCATTGCCAACATCTGGCTTGGAAACTTTGAAATGTGGTTATTTTTAGCTTGATTTGCAGCCAAGTCGCAACCATTGCCATGTGATCACCTAAGATTGTGTCTGGGATTTTTGCTTTTGCCATAGTAATTCAAAAGTAAGACCTCATACACATTCTTTATAGTGCCTATTTTGATTAAAAAAGCAATACTGATCAACTATTTGGCGTTGCGTTTCCATTATTGAGAACCAGGTAAAGGAATTGAATGAAACTTTTTAGTTTTTTTAAACAGGAACTAGCGATCGATCTTGGCACAGCCAATACTTTGATCATTCAGGATGATAATATAGTGATAGACGAGCCCTCCATTGTAGCGATCAATCGCAAAACTGGCGAAACAATAGCTGTAGGCAAACGCGCCATGCAGATGCATGAAAAAACCCACGAAGACATCAAAACAGTACGCCCGCTGAAAGATGGCGTTATTGCCGACTTTCAGGCAGCTGAAAGCATGATTGAAGGGTTTATCAACATGATCGATGGCCGACGTCGTTTTTTCTCTCACATGAAAATGGTGATCTGTATACCTTCAGGGATTACCGAAGTGGAAAAACGCGCGGTATTTGACTCTGCTGATCATGTTGATTCTAAAGAGACTTACCTGATTCACGAACCCATGGCAGCAGCCTTAGGAATAGGATTGGACGTAGAAGAACCCAACGGTAATATGATCATCGACATCGGTGGCGGTACTACTGAAATCGCGGTAATTGCTCTTTCTGGTATCGTATGTGACCAATCAATCCGCATTGCGGGTGATGAATTCACCAGCGACATTGTTAGCTATATGAAACGCCAACACAACATTTTGATTGGCGAGCGTACGGCTGAACAAATCAAAATCCACGTGGGTTCTGCGCTTCATGATTTGGAAGATGGCCCTGAAGACTTCGCCGTTAATGGCCGTGATTTGATGACGGGTATTCCAAAACAGATTAAAGTAAGCTTTCGGGAAATTGCGCTTTGCTTGGATAAATCCATCTCTAAAATCGAAGACGCCATCCTAAAAGCCTTGGAATCCACCCCGCCAGAATTGGCTTCTGATATTTTCCGTACCGGACTTTACCTTACTGGAGGCGGTGCTTTGCTCCGTGGATTAGACAAACGCATTGCTGTAAAAACCAAATTGCCGGTACACGTTGCAGAGGATCCTTTGCGCGCAGTGGTAAGGGGAACAGGAATTGCATTAAAAAACACCGATCGCTTCTCCTTCTTGATCGATCGGAAGAGTGTATAATCCAGTCGTGCCATGTTGAACCTCTTTCAGCTGCTGTTGGCTCGATTTGGTCCAGTACTAACTTTTTTATTCCTGGAAGGGTTTTCTTTGTTCCTGATTGTTCGTACAAACGAAAGTCAGAGTAAAATTTTTTGGTCTTCGGCCAACATCGTTACAGGATCTATTTATCAAGTCGTTTCTGGGGTAAGAGGTTATAGCGATCTTAAAGGTCAAAACCGCTTGCTTGCTGAAGAAATTGCAAAAATCAGAACCCAGCTAGCACCTTCCTTTTACGACAACAGCTTACAGAGCGACACCGTAAGTCAACGGGTTGATTCTACCCGACTGCAACGCTATACTTTTGTACACGCGGAAATTGAAAAAAACTCCATCACCACCGTCAATAATATGATTGCCATCAACCGGGGCAGTCTACAAGGTATAAAGCCGGAAATGGGTGTAATTTCTAGCGATGGCGTGGTAGGTATTGTCCGCAAAGTAACCAAACACTATGCTTTGGTGATGTCGATTTTGCATTCTCAATCCAAAATAAGCGCGTCGATTAAGGGCAGCAATTTTTTTGGAACCTTGGTTTGGACAGGGCAAGATGTGCGTTATCTAGAATTGCAAGACATACCCAAACACACCAAGATAAAAGTTGGGCAAATGGTGGAGACCAGCGGTTTTTCAACTTATTTTCCTGCTGGTATTATCATTGGCAAAGTGGAAGCCGTAGATTTACCTTCTGGGGAGAGCAATTACCGCATCAAGGTTAAGTTGAATATGAACATGAGCAGTATTCGCCATGTATACGTTGTGAACAACCTTCATCAGGAGGAATTGAAACAACTCGAACAGGACGACAAGGATGAATAGCAACCCAATTCTTCGCAATGCCATCCGGTTCATTGTTTTGGTACTGGTGCAGATACTGATCATGAAACAGATCGTTATCGACCTTGGCCCATTTGCCGCCGAAGGGTTTGTTTATCCTTTGTTTATCTTGCTGTTGCCCGTACGTACTACCCGCGAAATGCAGATGTTGCTGGCCTTCAGTATCGGCATTATTATCGATGCTTTTTACGACAGTTATGGGTTGCATGCTTTTGCCTCGGTGATGATCGCTGCGTTACGACCAATCTGGTTGCAGCGTTTGGAACCACGTGGCGGTTTTCCGCCCAATTCTAGTCCTACCCGCCAACGCCTAAAATCTGGCCCTTTTTATCAATATGTCGCCGTGTTTATGGGCATACATTTAATTTTTTATTACTTGATGATGTCTTTCAGTATTTTTCTCTTTCTCAGCATTCTTATTAAAACGCTGCTTAGCTTCATCATTTCCATGATTTTTATCTTTATATTGATGTCGATTTTTGATCCTGAAGATTAAGCGTTTCATTTTCGAAAAAATTCGTCATTTACCAAGCTATGGACAATCACCGCAATCGGCAATTCAATATTCAAGTACTGTTCGTGCTGTGCACCACTATTCTGGTGTTAAAAGCACTCCACTTGCAATTGTTGGACAGTACTTTTCAGCAAAAAGCCAGTACTGCTGCGGTTGAACCCTATACCAAATACCCTTCCCGTGGCCTTATTTATGATCGCCATCACAAACTACTGGTGGCCAATAATCCCATGTACGATTTGCTGGTGACTTACAAACAGGTAGATAAAAACATGGATACCGTTAAGTTTTGCAAGTTGCTGGGTATTACCAAAGAAGATTTTGTCAAAAATTTAGAAAAAAATTGGTCTAGCGGGCGATTTTCAAAATCAGTACCTTATGTTTTTTTAAGCAAAATACCCGCTCGTTCCTTTACCACTTTCCGCGAAAGCTTGCACGAATTCCCTGGTTTTGAAGAGCAATTGCGCAACGCGCGCGAATACCCGGAACCCGTAGCAGCACACCTACTCGGGTACATCCGCGAGGTAAATCAAAAGGAAGCATCAGAACAAGAGGAGTTTTATTCTCCTGGCGATTACATTGGTGCCAGTGGTTTGGAAAAAGCGTATGAAGACCAGTTGCGCGGCACCAAAGGCATCAATTTCATTTTAAAAAGTAATTTTGGCAGAAAAGTTGGTGCCTATAAAAATGGCGAGCAGGATGTAGCAGCGCTATCAGGTGCCGACCTGGTGACCACCATCGATCGCGACCTACAAGCTTATGCCGAACAATTGCTGCACAACAAACGGGGTTGTATTGTAGCCATCGAGCCACAAACGGGTGGTATTTTGGCCTTGGTAAGCACCCCAACCTACGACCCTAATCTGTTGACGATCACCAACAACAAACGGGGCGCTACATACGACACCCTTCAAAAAGACCCCAATAAACCCCTCTTCAACCGGGCGATGATGGCACAATATCCTCCAGGCTCAACCATGAAACCCATCTTGGCACTGATTGGTATGCAATTGGGAACCTGGAACGTTGATCAAGGCGCTCCATGCTCAGGCGGCTACTTTAATGGCGGACAAAAGCTTACGGGTTGTCACCATCATGCTTATTGTGGTGATATACCAACGGCTATTCAGCACTCTTGCAATGCCTATTTTGTGTCGGTTTTTCGCTCTATTGTGGATAAATATGGCTTTTATGCTCCACAAAGAGGGATGGATAGCTTGAACCATTACCTCAACGCTTTTGGGTTTGGACATAAGCTGGGGGTAGATTTTCCCGGTGAGCAAAAGGGCAATTATCCTACTTCTAAATATTTTGATGATTGGTACAAAGAAGACCGCTGGAATTCGGTTTGGATCCGTTCTTTGGGAATCGGACAAGGTGAATTGCTGGCCACTAACCTCCAGTTAGCCAATGCTGCATCTGCTATTGCCAATCGGGGTTGGTTTTACACCCCTCATATCGCTAAGCGTTTTGAAAGCAGTCGAGTAGCACTACCGGAGAAATTTAATACCAAGAATTATACAGGAATCAACACGCGTTTTTTTGAACCCGTTATTGATGGTATGGAACGGGTAACCATTGCCGGTACAGCCCGCGCATCATTTATCCCTGATATCCCTATTTGTGGAAAAACCGGTACCGCGGAAAACAACAAAGGAGAAGACCACTCCATTTTCTTTTGTTTTGCACCCAAAGTAAATCCTAAGATCGCCATTGCCGTATATTTGGAAAACTCTGGTTTTGGAGGCACCTACGCTGCGCCAATCTCCAGTTTGCTGATTGAAAAATACCTCAAAAAGTCTATCCGTACTGAAGCACGCAAAGTACTCGAAAAACGCATGTTGAATGCTGATTTGATTGCTAAAGCACCCAAACCTTAAAGCGGAAGCTTAGAAATGATTCTTTATTTGTGTTGGTTCAACTCTATTGATGTCAATTAATTTTATTGCTATGTCAAGATCATCCATTGGTCTGTTTTTTTGTATTGCCATTTTGTGGCTGCCGCTTTCTGCTCAAGAGAACTTAAGTAAACTCAAACTTATTTTTGTGGGCGATATCATGGGACACAGTACTCAGATCGGATCGGCAGCCATTGAAAAAGATAAGCTTTACGATTATACGCCGTGTTTTCAGTTTGTTTCTCCTATTTTGGAACAATACGACTTAGCCATCGGCAACCTAGAGCTTACCCTTCCGGGGAAACCTCCCTACACCGGCTACCCTACTTTCCGCAGTCCTGATGATCTAGCGCTGGCTTTGAGGTCGGCAGGTTTTGATCTTTTGGTTACTTCTAACAACCACGCCAACGATTCGGGGCTAACCGGAGTTACCAACACCATCAAAACAGTGCAAGGATACGGTTTTTACCAAACGGGGACTTTTCTTGATTCCGCAAATAGAGCTGCTTTGTATCCGATGATCGTGTACAAGGGCAATTTTAAATTGGCTTTTTTAAATTATACTTACGCCACCAATGGCATCCCTACCACCAAACCCGCCATCGTCAACGTCATCGATGAAAAAGTGATTAAAGCCGATATGGATGTGGCCAAACAGTTGAAACCAGATGCGATCTTTGTCGTGCTACACTGGGGGGATGAATATCAACTGATGGAAAATGAACGCCAACGTCAACTGGCGCAAAAAATACTTTCCTGGGGCGCGGATGTCATCATTGGGTCTCATCCGCATGTGGTGCAACCCATCAAACAATACCAAACAGTACAAGAAGATGGGACGACCAAAAACGGGTTAGTGGTCTATTCTTTGGGGAATTTCATTTCCGGACAAACCAAAACGTATACCGATATTG
The DNA here is from genome assembly GCA_038240665.1 of Chitinophagales bacterium. Classification (GTDB taxonomy): domain Bacteria; phylum Bacteroidota; class Bacteroidia; order Chitinophagales; family Saprospiraceae; genus Haliscomenobacter. The sequence goes on from JBBRGN010000008.1 coordinate 13,214, forward strand.
GCTTGATGGTGGAAGTAGGGCTAGAAAAAGACCTCTTAACCCTGCAATCACATATTACCGGTCACCAATTCATGCCGGTGTATCGCCATATTTATCGCAATGAAGCAGGCAAAAGCCAGTACACTACTATTCCGGTTTCGGCATTCGAAGGAGGCGAACAGCCTATATTGAAGCTCTCAGAAAGTACGCGTACGGCAATGCAAAACGCAGCAAATGTAATTCGCAAAAATTTAGTACGAGCCGGAAGCGTAGAGCGTAAAATTTCCAGCGAAGAACTTGGTACTAAAGAAAAATAGCCCGATAAAGACTAAGGAAAAAACTATTTTGAACTCAATCGCTCCGGTAGCTGCAATTTTATTGACTCATTTCTAAAAAAAAGTCCATGCTAGTTTCTGCCATTGTGGCTATGGCCAAAAACCGGGTAATCGGATTCCAAAATCAGATTCCTTGGTATATTCCTGCCGATCTAAAATATTTTAAAAAAACCACCCTCAATCACCACGTGATCATGGGTAGGAATACGTTTCATTCAATTGGCCGCCCTTTGCCCAATCGAGTCAATATAATCGTCAGCCGGGATCCTTTTTTTATTGCTGCTGATTGCTTGATCGCGCACACGATTGAAGAGGCGCTTACCATTGCCCTGGATCATGGCGAAGAAGAAGCTTTCATCATTGGCGGCGGACAAATTTATGATCGTTCGCTTTCTTACTTGGATAGGGTTTACCTTACCGAGGTCGATCTAGAACCGCAAGGCGACGTTTTTTTTCCCGCCTTAAATGCCAACGAATGGAAACGTACCTTTCAGGAAAGCCATCCCGCTGATGATAAAAATGAATTTGCCTACAAATTCAAAATCTTGGACCGGATCATAAGCAGCGATGAAGAAGAATAAGGATTAATTAAATTGCAAAAAAATTCTTTACCATCTTGACTATCTGAGCAAAGCGTTTTAATTTGCATCTCCTTTCTAATTTCGTACCCGTCATCCAATTTCGTCCTTTTTGGGTTGAACCAAACCCTAAAAAAATGACGGAAGATTTCTTACACTACGTTTGGCGCTACAAACGCCTTTCCTGGATGGGATTAAAAACCACTCAAGGCCAATCGGTTGATTTATTGCTCGTAGGCGAGCACAATCACCATGCTGGCCCCGATTTCACCAATGCCCGTATTCGCATCGATGACACCACTTGGGCCGGGAATGTGGAAATTCACATAAAAGCATCGGATTGGAAAAAACATGGTCATCAACACGATCCTGCCTACAACAATGTAATCTTGCATGTGGTATTGGATGAAGATGTGCCCGCTTTTCGTGCCAATGGGGAAAGAATGCCTTGCCTGGAGCTGCGGCATTACATCTTGCCTAATTTACAACAAATGTACCTCCGCCTGATCAGCGGATCGGAATGGGTTCCTTGCCAAAGTCACTGGCCTGAAGTACCTCAACTCACCCAAACATTGTGGTTGGAACGATTGCTGATCGAACGATTGGAACACAAAACGGCGGATCTGCAAGAACGGTTTGTGGCCAACGCCGGCGATTGGGAGGAAACTTTTTTTCAATTGCTGTCCAAAACCTTTGGACTTACCACAAATACCCAACCCTTTGAGCAGTTGTCGCGCAGCATATCTTTTAAATTGCTGCATCAACACCGGCACAGTCTTTTGCATTTGGAGGCTTTATTGTTTGGGCAAGCCGGGTTTTTGGAAGAAGATTTTGTAGAAACTTACCCGCGGCAGTTGCAGCAAGCATATCGTTTTTTTCAACAAAAATACCAGCTCGTACCCATAGAGAAGAGCAATTGGAAGTTTTTGCGCATGCGTCCGGCTAATTTCCCCACCATTCGCATTGCGCAGTTGGCTACTTTGTTGTACCAGAGCGAACACTTGTTGGAGAAAGTATTGGCCGCCCGACACATTGCGGAGCTCAACCATCTTTTTGGATATACCCCTCAGCCTTATTGGTCTACTCACTATCTACTGGACAAACCTGCCAGCAGAAAAATAAAACGCATTGGTCATAATAGGATTCACTTGCTGGTCGTCAATGCCGTTGCTCCCCTGCTTTTTTTCTATGGCCAACAACATGGAGATCCTAGCTACCAGGATCGGGCTTTGGATTTGCTGGAAGCCCTACCCGCAGAAGACAACAACATCATCAACGCTTGGAAAAAAATGGGGCTACAACCAAAAACATCAGGAAGCAGCCAAGCCTTGATACATCTCAAACAAAATTATTGCAATCCACGACGCTGTTTGCACTGTGCCATCGGTCATACGCTATTTCAAAAGACGACAACCGAAAATTTTAACCTAAATCTTGTTGCGCCGATTGAAAACGAGCTACCACATTCTGCCGATTCTTTTTAAATTTGTGTGTTTGGCCAATGATACCCTGTAGCCTGGCTTTAACCTAATCCTAATATATGGAGTCCTTTCTTGAGTCGCTAAAAACATTTTTTGCCAAAATGGGCATTGCCTTAAAACCCATTGGCGATGCCATACTAGCCGTTTTGGTATGGCCACGGAATTGGAAAATCATCTTGGCTTACCTCACCGTGGGTATTGCAGGAGCAGTGGTTGCCCTGTCTATTCTCGCGTCCTTTATCATACATGGTTTTTTTGGGTCTATGCCCAGCTATCAGGAGTTACGCGACATCCGCAACAACACTGCTTCTGAAATTTATTCTCAGGACAGCGTTTTGATGGGTCGCTATTTTCTACAAAATCGGGTCAAAGCAGATTACCGTGAAATTTCGCCGAATGTCATCAATGCCCTGATTGCTACAGAAGACGTCCGTTTTCTTAAGCATGGCGGTATTGATTACCGCGCTTTGATTCGGGTGTTGTTCAAGTCGATCATTATGAACGACGATACGCAAGGAGGAGGAAGTACCCTGAGTCAACAATTGGCTAAGAACCTCTACCCACGTCGACCACACCGCGTTGCCACCATGCTGATCAACAAGATGAAGGAGATGATTGTAGCTCGCCGTTTGGAATTGCTTTACACCAAAGCGGAATTAATCGGTATTTTTTTAAATACAGTTCCTTTTAGCGACAACGTTTTTGGCATTAAGGTAGCGGCACAACGTTTTTTCAACAAAAAACCCAAGGAGCTGAAAGTCGAAGAAGCCGCTGTATTGATCGGGATGTTGAAGGCAACCACCTCTTACCATCCGGTAAAACACCCTGAGGAAGCTTTAGAACGCCGCAACTTTGTGATGCTGCAGATGAAAAAAAACAAATACCTCACTAATGTGCAATACGAGGATTTGTCAAAAAAGTCCTTGGAACTGAATTATACTTTGGATACCCACAGCGAGGGTTTGGCTACTTATTTTCGCGAGCATGTTCGTTTGGAGCTCGAAGGTATTCTAAAAAACTATCCAAAACCTGACGGTACTTTCTACAATGCCTATACCGATGGCCTGAAAATATACACCACCATCGACCACGACCTGCAAGAGTACGCTGAAAAAGCAGTTCGGGAACAAATGCCCAAGTTGCAACGCCGTTTTGAAGCCCAATGGTCGGCTAAGGAACTCCCCTGGACAGACGAGGAGACTTTCAAAAAAATCCTTCAATCCAATTCGCTTTACCTTAAATTGAAATCTGAAGGCTATTCTGAACGGGAGATTGATGCCTATTTGAGTAAGCCTTTCAAAACGGAATTGTTTTCTTGGAAAGGCGGTTCTATCGAAAAAGAAATTAGTCGTTTGGACTCCATCAAGTACTACCTAAAAATGCTCAATACGGGTTTGCTTTCCGTAGATCCAAAAACCGGGGCTGTAAAGGCTTGGGTGGGTGGAATTGATCACCAATACGTCAAATATGATCACGTAAAAGCGCGGCGACAAGTGGGCTCCACCTTCAAACCCATCCTGTATGCCGAAGCGGTAGAGCAAGGCATGGATCCTTGTCGGTATTTCCCCAACTATGTCCATACCTATCCTGAATACGAAAACTGGCAGCCAAAAAATGCCGATAATCACTACGGTGGAGCTTATTCTCTTGAAGGTGCTTTGACCAATTCTGTCAACACGGTTTCGGTTCAAATCATCATGGAAACAGGGATCAATCCGGTACGGGAGATGGCCAAAAAAATGGGCATTACTACAAAGATTCCTTATGCCCCAGCCATTGCTCTGGGCGCAGTAGAAGTTGCCTTGTATGATATGGTTCAAGCTTATTCCGTTTTTGCCAATCGGGGTGTAAAACGTGATATCTACCTGATCGATCGCATTGAAACTGCCGACGGCAAAGTAATCGCTCAATTTGGCCCAAAATCAAATCCGCCTACCACAAAGATATTGTCTCAACGAACGGCCGATATAATGATTAAAATGATGCGATCCGTGGCCAACAGTGGTACTGCGGCACGTGTACGCTGGGAATACAACATCACCAACGATATTGCTGGCAAAACAGGTACCAGCCAAAATCAATCTGATGGTTGGTTTATTGGCCTTACTCCAGACTTGGTAACGGGTGTTTGGGTAGGAGCAGGTAGTCCTTCGGTGCATTTCAAGAACCTAGATAGTGGTCAAGGTTCGTCGACTGCATTGCCCATTTGGGGTAATTACATGCGTCAAATTTATCAGGACGGTCACCATGAGGCTTGGCGACAGGCTAAGTTTCACAATCTCCCTGATTCGATTTTGGCAAAATTGCAGTGCGCCCACAAAATTAGTTATGCGCTTGATTCGCTTAGCGCCGACAGCCTTGGAGGAATTCCTGGCGTAGATGGTGCCAGACCGGACAGTACTCAACAAATCAATCAGGAGGAGTTCAAATTGGGCGCTTTGCTGCCGAATAGCCGAAAAGAGAAAGGACAAAATTTGCCAGAACAAGAAACTGCTTGGTTGCCAAGTGCGGCATCTTCCAATAAACTTTCTCGACGTTTGATCAATTGATGGTTTTTTTGAACCCGCTGCTTTCTTTAGCTCGAAAAAAACGCAGCGGGTTCAAAAAACTTGAATGGGTTACTTTACCGATTCTTCATAATTCTTTCACCATCGTGTGAATCTTTCGGTATTCGGGTTTCATGTACTGCAAATTAAGATCGGCAGTAGAAGTAATTTCAAATCCCGCCCGACGATAGAACTCCTGTATTTCCTCGCTACTTTCCATCACCCGCAACCACATCCACTGGCGACCGAGCGCTCGTGCTTGGGCAAATCCTTTTTCCATCAGCTGTTTCCCCAATCCTTGTCCTGTTGCATTGGCCATTAAGTAAATCTTATCCAAACAGGCGGCATTTTGCCTTGAATCTTCCGGTACAGGACTATCCAAAAACAGTTTCATAAATCCGGCTATTTCGCCTTCATTATTGTAAGAAAAGTAAAAAGCTTGATTGGGATCGGCTAAGTTTTTTTGCAAAACGGAGAGTTGGGTCAATTGGCCAATATAATGCTCACCCTGATCTTCCCAGAGGTACTGATAATGATCGAGGTAAGTATTGCGCATGATTTTTTGCAAGCTTTGTACTTGCTCTGGTAAAATGGGCTTGATGGACGGGCGGATGGACATGCTTTGAACGAATAATGAATAATAAATGATGAATGGGGGAATATAGGAAAATCACTGCTTGGATTAAAAAATAATTTTCAAGCTTTTCCAAATGCCCCATTCATCATTCGTCATTATTTAAGCTTCTTCTTCAAAAACGCCAAAGCTAAGCCATTGGCCTCTTTTGAAGCGGCAGCGTCGAATTTAGGATTGCTGGGGTTCGCAAAACCATGATCCGCGTCGTAAAGATGGATTTCAACTTTTTTTCCGGTAGCAGCAGCCAAGTCTTCAAACTTTTTCACTACCCCTGGATTGATCCAAGCATCTTTTTTACCAAAAATGCCCAATACATCCGCTTTCAAGGGAGCTAGATCTTCCGCTTTTTCAACGGGCATGCCGTAAAAAATTACACAACCTACGCCCTCGGCGCCAGCCATAATAGAAGTACGCAAAGACCATCCACCACCAAAACACCAACCGATGGTGCCAATTTTGGCTTTTTTACCGGCAAAAGCGATAGCGCCTTTTACGATGGCTTCGGCACGAGCAGGCGCCAAGCCTCCCATTAATTTGCCCGCTTCATCAGGCGTGCTGGCTACTTTTCCATCATAAACGTCCAAAGCTAATACGTTAACATTCTTTAAACTATCGGCCAACATATCTGCCTCCTTCTTGATGTGATCGTTCAAACCCCACCATTCATGGATTACCAACAAGTATTTTTTGCTGGGTTTGGCAGCCATAATCGCATATGCTGAAGCTGTTTTTCCATCCGCTGTCGGGAAACTGATGGTTTTACCCATACCTACAAAGTTAATCTTGGTAGGGGTTTCGTGGGAGTTGATGAAGTTTTGGTCTTTTACAAAACGTGCCATGGCATCGTTTTGATTTTGCTGCGACTGACAGCCAAACAGACCTGCGATCAGCACGAGGGTCAAAAGAGAGAATAAATGTTTCATTTAAAATTATTTATGTGTGAAAAAGTCAACCGGTATAAGCAAACTAGACGGGATTAATCAAAAACAGCAAGGTGTTCAAAAAGTTGAGTGCTCAATTCTATTAAATTCAATCCTTTGCCTGACAAAAAAACCAATTTTTTGAATAATATTGTTGTTGGGAATGAGTAAATGAGCAAATTGCAAACTTGCTCATTTACCCTAAACGCCATTATACCAGATCCACTATGACAACTTCTCCTTCTACCACAATGGTTTTTAACCGCGATGGTTTTTCGGACGAACTTTTAATTCGCCTGTATCACCAAATGTTGTATCCTCGTCTCATTGAAGATAAGATGCTCAAATTACTGCGTCAAGGGAAAGTGACCAAGTGGTTTTCTGGCATTGGTCAAGAAGGAATTTCGGTGGGCGCTACCTTGGCTTTACATCCGGATGAAATGATCTTTACGCTCCATCGTAATCTAGGTGTTTTCACGAGTAGAGATACGCCATTTGCCCGACTGTTTGCTCAGTGGCAGGGAAAAAAATCGGGTTATACCAAAGGACGTGATCGATCTTTCCATTTTGGGGTACTGGAACACCATATTGTCGGGATGATCTCTCACCTGGGGCCACAGCTGTCCTTGGCAGCGGGCGTGGCTTTGGCGCACAAACTCAGTCATGAAGCCAAAGTATCCATGGCGTTTACAGGAGAAGGCGCCACCAGCGAAGGCGAATTCCATGAAGCACTCAATGTCGCTGCGGTGTGGCAACTACCCGTTATCTTTTTGATAGAAAACAACGGCTACGGACTATCTACTCCTCCTACCGAACAATACCGTTGTGCCAAGTTATCTGATCGCGGCATTGGCTATGGGATGCGCGCACTCACCATTGATGGCAATAACATCCTCGAGGTATATCGAACGGTAAAACAGTTGGCTGAAGAGATGCGTGAAAATCCAGCGCCGGTGTTACTGGAATGTGAAACTTTTAGAATGCGGGGGCATGAGGAAGCTTCCGGCACCAAATATGTTCCAAAAGACCTAATGGACTTCTGGGAGCTACGCGACCCGCTTTCTAATTATGAACGATTTTTGCTTGAAGAGGGCATTCTCGATGAAGCCACAAAAAAATCGATGACCGCTGAGTTAAAAAAGCACATTGATGATGGGCTGGTACAAGCTTTTGAAGAAGGCGATCCTGAGAACCCGGTTGAGGAAGAAATGGCCGATGTTTATGCCCCTTTTGTACAGAAAATCACTCCCCCTGTTCGGACACAAGATACCGAAAAACGCTTTATTGACGCCATTGCTGATGCGCTTAATCTGGCTATGGAAAAACACGATGGCTTGATCTTAATGGGACAAGACATTGCCGATTATGGCGGCGTTTTTAAGATTACGGATGGCTTGATGGCAAAATATGGCAAAAATCGGGTACGCAACACCCCGCTTTGCGAAAGCGCCATCGTGGGGATTGGTCTGGGACTAAGCTTGAAAGGCTACAAAGCAATGGTAGAAATGCAATTTGCCGACTTTGTCACTTGCGGATTCAACCAAATCATCAACAACCTCGCCAAATTGCACTACCGCTGGGGAGCTCCGGCTGACGTGGTGGTGCGTATGCCCACCGGGGCGGGTACGGCCGCAGGGCCTTTTCATTCGCAAAGCAATGAAGCTTGGTTTTTTCATACACCAGGTCTAAAAGTATTGTACCCTTCCAATCCATATGATGCCAAAGGCCTCCTCTTGGCTGCATTTGAAGACCCCAATCCTATTTTGTTTTTTGAACACAAGGCAATGTACCGCAGCGTAAGCGGCATGCTACCAGTTGATTATTACACGGTGGAAATAGGGAAGGCGCATATCGTACGACAAGGGGATCAAGCTACTGTAATCACCTATGGCATGGGAGTGCATTGGGCTCAAAAAACGGTAGAAGAACTGGGCGTAAATGTGGAAATCATTGATTTACGTACCCTACTTCCCTTGGATTATGCCACGCTGGAAAATAGTCTTCGCAAAACCAACCGCGCCATTATTCTCCATGAGGATACTTTAATCGGCGGAATTGGCGGCGAAATAGCAGCTTATCTTTCCGAGCACCTTTTTGAATACTTGGACGCGCCAATCTTGCGAGAAGCATCCCTGGATACGCCAATTCCATTTTCTAAAAACCTCGAAGATCAATTTTTACCCGCCAAACGATTCAAAGAAAAATTACAAAAACTCTTGGCTTATTAGGCAATAGGCTGCCATACCAACCCTGTCTATAAAAATGCTGAAAACGCTTACGTTTTAACTGGCATGGCATTGCCAAAAATCTTAAATTTAACTGACATTAATCAGCTCCCTTCCCTCCTACCTTTTCTACATTGCTGTATCATAAAAAATTAGCATCATGAACGTATTAGCACCTGTAAAAACCATCATGAGTACGGACTTAATCACCGTTAGTCCTGCTGATAAACTCAGTGTCGTAAAAGAGATTTTCGACACCCATAGCATCCATCATCTACCTGTTGTGCGGTTCAAGGAGATCGTTGGAATCATCAGCAATACCGATTTTGTACAATTCTTGCACGGTTTCTATCCCAATAACGATGATCGATTTGTAGACCATGCTCGGCTACATTCCTTTAGCGCAGAAGATATTATGACCAAAGGGATGGCAAAACTAGATCCTGAGGATCGCATCAACGTAGCTTTAGATCTTTTTTTGGTAAATCGTTTCCACGCCATACCGGTTATTGCGCATAATGAATTGGTGGGAATTGTAACACCTTATGATGTGATGAGGGCGCTGGCTGATGAAAAAATTAGCCCCAAACAAATTCTTGATGCGCACAAAAATTATGACCACGGCAGTGGTTTTGTAGGATAAGCTGCACAACAAATACATACAATTGGGTGTTTTCTTACGGTTTTCAATTCAGTACTTCTACTGGGTTGAAAACCGTGTTAACGTTGCTTTTTTTTGTAAAGCAACCTATTACAAAAGGGACAATGTAAATTCCCATTACTTACCAACCAAAATGCATATTTTTGCACCCGTATGCTGATTCAACGATTCAAATCAAAAATTCACCGGGTAAAGGTTACCCAAGCGGATTTAAACTACATTGGTAGCGTCACCATCGATGAAGATTTGATCGACGCCGCTGGTTTGATCGAAGGAGAAAAAGTGCAAATTGTTAACAACAACAACGGCGAGCGCTTTGAAACCTACGTTATCCCCGGTGAGCGTGGTTCTGGTATGATTTGTTTAAATGGTGCCGCAGCTCGAAAGGTACAGGTAGGGGATATTTTGATCATCATTGCCTATGCTTGGATGGATCTTGAAGAAGCAAAAACTTTCAAACCTAAGGTGGTTTTTCCTAACGAAGACAACCGCTTAGTGTAAAAATACCATCTAAAGACAGCCATATTGAAAAAGTTTTTGTCCAATTTTCTAAAATTCCTCCTATTTCTTGGAGTGGGTGTAGCTATTCTGATTTTGTTGTACAACCACCAAAACGCTGCTTTTCAAGATGAATGCGGCATCAAAGGCATCCCCGCCGAGCAGTGTAGTTTATTGCAAAAAGTGTGGACTGATTTTGGCTTGGTCAACTACTGGTGGATTCTATTGATGTTGTTGGCATTTGTGATGAGCAATGTGAGTCGTGCTATCCGCTGGAATATGCTCATCAAACCCCTGGGCTATCATCAGCCCAAGCTGTTGAATTCCTTTTTTAGCATTATGATCGGTTACTTTGCCAACTTGGGCTTACCTCGCTTGGGGGAAGTCTTACGCGCGGGGTCTTTGGCTCAATACGAAAACATCCCCGTTGAAAAAGTGATGGGGACAGTAGTAGTAGATCGATTGATAGATGTTTTTTCCATTTTATTTGTAACTGCTATGGCTGTACTGCTTCAATACCAGGTGATTTGGGGTTTTGTAGAAAAAAACGTCACCGTAGCCGATAAAATAGGGATGCTCCAACATTTGGTGATTTACTCGATTCCTTTGTTTTTGATTGCTGCTACGATCGTATGGGTATTCCGGCAGCGCTTATTGGACAGCAGTTTGGTAAAAAAGATCCTCAACCTAGCTAAAGGTTTTTGGCAAGGCTTGCAAACCGTTCGTAAGCTGAATCGCCCTTGGTGGTTTGTTTTTCATAGCATCCTCATCTGGGTATTGTACTATATGATGACTTTTTTGTGCTTTCAGTCTTTTGGTCCTACTGCCGGACTATCAATGCTGACCGCCTTGGTAGTGTTTGTCGCGGGAGGCTGGGGCATTGTCATCCCTTCGCCTGGCGGTATGGGAACTTATCATTTTTTAGCGCAAACCGCCTTATCCATGTACGGTGTCAATGGCGATGATGGTTTTTCTTGGGCGAATATTTCATTTTTTTCCATCCAACTGGGTGGAAACGTATTGATTGGCTTGATTTCCTTGCTGATGCTCCCCCTTATCAATCGCAATTATCACCCCAAAAGCATACAAGCTGAACATGAGCTATCTTGAGCAGTTGCAACAAAAAATCATGAGCTGGGAAGTGGCCGCCAAAACGGTACACAACTGGAAATACCAAGGCGAAGAAGTGGTCTTTACCAATGGATGTTTTGACTTGCTCCATTATGGTCATTTGCATTACCTTGCGGAAGCACGTGATCTGGGTACAAAATTGGTCATCGGTTTAAATTCAGCCGATTCGGTATGCCGATTAAAAGGCCCACATCGCCCCATCAACGATGAAATGACCCGTCAAACCAATTTGGCAGCGCTGGCTTTTGTTGATGCGGTTGTTGTTTTTGACCAAGATACCCCCCAAGAATTAATTGAAATGTTGGTTCCTGATGTTTTGGTAAAAGGAGGCGATTACAGCCTCGATGCCATCGTTGGCGCTGATGTGGTTGAAGCCCATGGCGGTCAGGTGTTGACCTTGCCCTTCGTGGATGGATATTCTACCACCGCTATAGAAACCAAAATCAGGAATGCCAGTTTGTAAAAATCGTTCATGACTACCATTCGCGACTTAGTAAATCATTTAGAATCCATCGCACCGCCCAGCTACCAAGAGGATTACGACAACGCAGGGTTGATCGTAGGGAATCCAAACACTCCAGTTAAAGGGGTACTGACTTGTTTGGATTCAACCGAAGCGGTATTGGAGGAAGCACTGGAAACGGGGTGCAATGTTGTTGTTGCTCACCATCCCATTGTATTTAGAGGCTTGAAACGGTTTACAGGGCGCAATTACGTGGAACGGGTAGTGCTTAAAGCGATCAAACAGGATGTGGCTATTTATGCCATTCACACCAACTTGGACAATATGTATGCCCAAGGAGTAAATGCAAAAATCACCGAGCGACTGGGGTTAATCAATACCCGAATACTCGCTCCCAAAAGCGTGCTCAAACGGATTGATGTTTTTACCGACTTGACGGATTCTTTGAAAGGTTTTTTAGAAAAAATGAACCTTGAAAACCTTCGAGTTGTTCCTCATAAGCTTGAAATTACTTATGCCAGCGCTTTGGAACGGGAATTGTTACAGGCCATTCAGCAACATGCGCCCAGCGCTAATTTTGAAATATGGCCGCTAGAAACGCCAAGTTCGTCCATCGGCGCTGGAATGATTGGAGAACTACCGACACCAGTGACTCCGCAAGCTTTTTTGAGCCATCTAAAAACGGCAATGCTGGTCAATACGATTAAACATACCCCGTTGTTGAATCAAGAAGTTGGCAAAATAGCCGTTTGTGGTGGCGCAGGAGGTTTTTTATTGCCCCAAGCGATTGCCCAAGGAGCAGATTTTTTTGTTACCGCAGATTACAAATACCACGAGTTTTTTGATGCTGATGGTCGCATCGTCATTGCCGATATCGGACACTATGAAAGTGAACAATTTACGGTACAATTATTGCAGGAGATTATTTCACAAAAATTTAGTAAGTTTGCGGTTTGTTGCTCAAAAGTAAACACGAATCCTGTTGGTTATTTTTAGACTTATGTTTTTCGCACTATAAATCTTCTCAATTATGTCAACTACTATCGCCGAACTCAGTGTTGGAGAAAAGCTAAAAACGCTTTTCGAACTACAACTCATCGATTCTAAAACGGATGAGATACAGATATTGAAAGGAGAGTTGCCCATCGAAGTAAGCGACTTAGAAGATGAGATTGTGGGGCTTGAAACCCGCCTCAATCGCAATCAAGCTGGAATCGAAGAGCAGCAGACGGCCTTGAATAAGCACTTTGCTCAGATCAAAGAAGCAGAAGGTTTGATTGCCCGCTATAAAGTTCAGTTGGACAACGTAAAAAACAACCGTGAATTTGAAGCGCTGACCAAGGAACTGGAAATCCAGCAGTTGGATATCCAGTTGGCTGAAAAACGCATCAAAGCTACGCGCATTGAAATCGCTAAATTGGAGGAATCACTCGCTGGAATCAACGAGAAGATCGAAAAAAAGCGGAATGACCTTTCAACCAAGCAGTTGGAATTGGATGAGATCATCTCTAAGACCGATGCAGAAGAAAAGGCATTACGCACACTTTCCGATGCTGCTCGAGTACACATCGAGGAGCGTTTGATCAAGGCTTACGATAAAATCCGTACTTCTTATCGCAATGGTTTAGCTGTAGTTACCGTAAAGCGTGATTCTTGTGGTGGTTGTTTCAATAAGATCCCGCCCCAGATTCAGTTGGAAATTGCCATGCGCAAAAAAATCATTGCTTGCGAACATTGTGGACGCATCCTGGTCGATGACCAGATTCTGGAAGGCGAGCGCATTGCAGCTCTAGAAGATCAAGAATAGCAGTAAAAATGTTGCGCAACTTGCGCTTGAATACCGCTTATTCCACCTAAATAATAGGACATTATAAATTCCTATTCCTTATTCTTAGGTTTTTGGTGGATTAGCGACCATACCAACCGCGTTAGCCTGATCAAGTTCTTTTGTAACTTGGTTGCTAACGCGGTTTGTTTTTTTAGGTCAATTACCGCCATGAATAAGATTAAGATTAAACTGTCAGTTGGGTTGTTTTTGGTGAGCATCGGCATTTCCCCGCTTTTTGCGCAGAAGTATTTCAATTATACTGGACTGGTACGTCAAGCCTATGACAAAACCATGAGTCTTCAACTGGATGAAGCCAATGCGCTGCTGACCAAAGCCAAGTCTTTAGAACCCAATAATCTCGCCATTTACCACATCGAAAATTATCAGGAGTTTCTGCGGCTTTACATCACCGAGAATACGGAAGATTATGATCTACAACGCAAAAACCTGGATCGGCGAATCGCTAAGATTCAAGAAGGCAGCTCCAAATCACCTTATTTTCTTTTTATCCAAGCCAATATGCGGCTACAATGGGCGATGCTGCGGATCCGTTTTGGCGAGTATTGGTCGGCTTTCACCGAGGCAAGCAAAGCGCATAAATTGCTCAAACGCAACCAAGAATTATTCCCTGGTTTTATGCCCAATTATAAAGATTTGGGACTTTTACATGCCATTGTAGGCGTAATACCGGACAACTACAAATGGGGAGTCAGACTCCTGGGCGGGCTTACGGGAACCATTGCGCAGGGTCGAATCGAAATCGAAAAAGTATTGCGCTTTTCGCAACAGAATGATTTTATTTTCTCCAACGAGACCGTCTTTTTCCAAGTTTTTTTGCTGCTTCATTTGGAAAATGACCCCGAAGCGGCCTGGGCAGCACTACAAAGCACGGCTTTTGATCCGCAAAAAAACCTTTTGCATTGTTTTGTCAAAGCCAATGTTGCCATGCGCAGTGGTAAAAACGACGAAGCCATTCGTTTGTTGAGCGCTCGCCCTAAAACGCCCGGATTACTTCCTTTTGCCTATTTGGATTTCATGCAAGGCGTTGCCAAACTCCGTCGTTTGGATGGCGACAGTGTACCTTATTTCCAGAACTTTCTGGCTCAGTTTAAAGGGCAAAACTACATCAAAGAGGCTTATCAGAAATTGGCTTGGACAGCCATTTTGCGCAATGATACGGAGGGCTACCGGCGTAATATGGAATTGTGCAAACAAAAAGGCAAAACCGCCATCGGCCCGGATAAAAATGCGGAAGAAGAAGCCAACCAAAATTTGCCACCAGAACCCATTCTACTCAAAGCTCGATTGCTCTTTGATGGAGGTTATTTTCAAAAAGCCAGCGAACTGCTCTTGGCAAAAAACGAAAATGATTTCAAAACGCCTATCCTTCGTTTAGAGTACACCTATCGACTAGCGCGAATTCAACATGGGCTCAAGAAATATGATGTGGCTATTAAAAATTACCAAATTACCCTCGAAAAAGGAGCGCGTGACCCCCATTATTTTGCCTGTAATGCCGCCCTACAGCTGGGGTTGGTTTATGAAGAATTGCACCAAAAAGAAACTGCAAAAAAATACTTCCAGCGTTGTTTGCAATTGAAACCAGAAGATTATCGCACCAGTTTGCACCAGGCAGCAAAAGCCGGAATGGAACGGGTAAAATAAAAAACCCTTGTCCGAAGTTCATCGCGACAAGGGTCTTTTTTTTAGTAAGACTTGCTTACTGCTTACTTATCCTCTTAGTGGTGAGGATTTTGTTCTTTTCACCTAGCAACTGAATCAGGTACATGCCTCTGGGCAAATCACCTACATAATACCGCCGATCTGTGGAAATGTCTTCAAACATCCGCATTTGGCGGCCTACAAGATTGTAAATAACGATGCGTTGCACGTTTTGTGCATCAGTTAAACTAATGTGAGTTGTAGCTGGGTTTGGAAATACTTCCAAATCAACTGCAACCCTTTCCAGATCCGGCTCGCTTAACCAGGAAGCGCGTGAACTGGTTTGACTTTGTGCTTTTGGGAAAATGAAAAGAACTAGGGTGAAAAAAAGTAAAGTTTGCTTCATCCAATATTGTTTTAACACACAAAATTAACAGTTTTTAAAAATAAGCCATCTTTTCTAGACTAACAAATCTCATTGCTGGATTAATGCTTTTTTAACAGTGATCCGACAAATTTTCTGAATAAAACATACAATAAGAGCGTTTTCTTGAGGTTTTAGTTGTATTCAAAAAAAATATTTGCATCTCCTGGAGCTGCAAATACTAAAAATTTAGGATCGGATATCAGCTAATCACATCTGAGATCCGATCCCTTTTAATTAGGAATATGTCGATTCCTTATGCATCTTCTTTTACCAATTCTTCGTTGAAATGGGTCACAAATTCAGCTAAAGACATGGTTCCTTTGTCACCGTCACCTTGTCTGCGCACAGCTACACCGCCAGCTTCCATTTCTTTTTCGCCCACGATCAGCATGAAAGGAATGCGCTTCAATTCTGTATCCCGAATCTTGCGACCAATCGTTTCACTGCGGTCGTCAATAAACCCGCGGATATCATGAGTAGCCAATTTATCCTGTATTTGCTTGCAAAAATCAATGTATTTATCGCTGATCGGTAATAAGGCATACTGCTCGGGCATCAACCACAAGGGGAATTTACCGGCGGTATTTTCAATCAAAATACTGATAAAACGCTCCATTGAACCAAACGGCGCGCGGTGAATCATCACCGGACGATGGGTTTTATTATCTGCCCCGGTGTATTCTAGTTCAAACCGTTCTGGTAAGTTATAATCCACCTGAATGGTTCCCAATTGCCAAGAACGACCGATGGCATCGCGCACCATAAAGTCGAGTTTAGGTCCGTAAAAAGCCGCTTCCCCCAATTCCATCGTCGTGGAAAGTCCTGCTTCTTGGGTCGCTTCAATGATGGCCGATTCCGCCTTTCGCCAGTTTTCGTCGCTACCGATGTATTTAGAAGGATTGTTGGGGTCGCGCAAAGAAATCTGCGCGGTAAATTCCTTGAAACCCATTTTATACAACACCGTACGGGTAAGATCCAGTACGTTGATGAACTCTTCCTTTACTTGATCGGGAGTACAAAAAATATGCGCATCATCCTGGGTGAACCCGCGTACCCGAGAAAGGCCATGTAATTCGCCAGTTTGTTCATAGCGGTATACGGTGCCAAATTCTGCGATGCGCATGGGAAGATCGCGATAGGAATGAGGACGGTGAGCAAAAATCTCACAATGGTGCGGGCAATTCATGGGTTTTAGCATAAACTCCTCCCCTTCGCGAGGCGTTTTGATCGGACTAAAACTGTCGCTGCCATATTTTTCATAATGCCCCGAGGTGATGTACAATTCCTTGCGGGCAATATGAGGCGTGGTAACCAATTTGTAACCTCGTTTTTCTTGTTCGGTTTTCAAAAAATTCATCAAGCGATCCCGTAAGGCATTTCCTTTGGGCAACCAGATGGGCAAACCCGATCCCACTTTTTCAGAAAACATGAATAGATCCAGCTCTTGGCCAATCTTACGGTGGTCACGCTTACGCGCTTCTTCCAGTTGAACGAGGTATTCCTGCAAGTCTTTTTGCTTGGGAAAGGCCACGCCATAGATCCGCGTCAACTGCTGGCGAGAGTCATCGCCTTGCCAATAAGCACCAGCTACATTGGTTAGTTTGACGGCTTTGATAAATCCGGTATCCGGTATATGGGGTCCACGACAAAGATCGATGAAATTGCCTTGCTGGTAGAGCGATAACGCTTCATCTTCCCCACGTTTTTCGATCAATTCAATTTTGTACTCATCCCCTTTTTCTTGGAAAAAAGCCAACGCGTCGGAGCGAGAAATGTCTTTGCGGACATAAGGGTTTTTCTGCCGTGCCAATTCCAACATTTTTTCCTCCACTTTCGGCAAGTCGTCGATGGAAATAGTGCGGCCATTGGGATCAACATCATAGTAAAATCCAGCTTCCGTAGCGGGGCCCGTACCAAATTTAATGCCCGGGAATACTGCTTCCAAAGCCTCGGCCATCAAGTGTGCTGCCGAGTGAAAAAGGGTGGCCTTTCCATCTCGGTCATCCCAGGTCAATAAGTTCAGCGTAGCATTGGTGGTGATGGGGCGGGTAGCATCCCAAACTTCGCCATTGACTTTGGCGGAAAGCACTTTTTGAGCTAAGCCTTCGCTTATAGAACGGGCAATTTCCAGTGCGGTGGTTCCGCTTTCGTACTCGCGGATCTTGCCATCGGGAAAAGTAATGTTGATCATAAAAAATCAGTTTTATCGCATTGCGGCTGCAAAAATAGTTTTTTTGCAAGAGCTCTTTTATTCTAAGGTTTCAGAAATTAAAAAAAAATCAAAAATTGAGCGGTGACCAACACCAATCACCCCTAAACTGCCAAATTTTAGCGCAAAAATCAGTAGCATTGTTGGCGCAAACCATCAACCTATAAAATCGCTTCCATCGATATGGCCAAGAAGAAAAATACACCCACCAGAAAATCAAACCCTGCCCCTTCGGCAAAGGTTCCGCCGATTACACAAAAGAAAAAAACGGCTACCCCAACCCAGCGACCGAATGGCAGCACTGCGGGGTTCATCATTTTTTTAATTGCTTTTGTTTTGTACCTCCCCTCTCTGCGCTACGGGTATGTATTGGACGACAAAATTGTGTTCACTCAAAACACCTATGTAAAAATGGGTTTTGGCGGTATGGCCAAAATCCTGAGCACCGAATCCTTTTCCGGCTATTTTAATGAACAAAAAGACATCTTAATTGGTGGTCGCTATCGGCCTTTATCGCTGATTTCCTTTGCCATTGAGCAAGGGCTTTGGGGTCAAAATGCAGCGCTTGGGCATTTACTCAATGTGCTTTTGTATGCCTTATTGGGTTGGTTGATTTATCATACGCTACGGCGCATCTTTCCAGCGCTTGTCGGCGGGCATTGGGCTTTAGGTCTTGCTTTTTTGACGAGTCTGCTTTATATATTGCATCCGATCCATTCCGAAGCGGTTGCCAACATCAAAGGACGCGACGAAATCTTGGCTGCGCTAGGCGCGATTGGTGCGCTGTATGCCAGTTGGGAATACGCCAAGCAAAAAAAAATGAGTTGGAATATCCTAGCCGGAATCTGGTTTTTTGGGGGCTTACTGGCTAAAGAAAATGCCCTTACTTTTTTAGCAGTGATCCCGCTTACGCTGTATTTTTTTTCAACGACGCCGTTGCAGGCCCGCTTGGCTAACTTGGCCGCATTGAGCGCCGCGGCTGTCGCCTACTTGCTATTGCGTTATTGGGCAGTTGGACATCTGCTGAGCGGTGGGGAAGCTGAACCCAATTTATTAAACGATCCTTATCTGGGCTTATCCTGGGCACAAAAGTATGCCAGTATTGTGCTTTCTTTAGGTTGGTACTTGCGTTTATTGCTCTTCCCACATCCGCTTACCCACGATTATTATCCTTTTCAAATACCGGTAGTGGGCTGGGGTGATTGGCGGGTTATTTTGACCTTATTGGCCTTTGTTGCTTTAGCGGTGATCGCCCTTAGAGGGTGGCGGTCCAAAAGTATAGCGACTTACAGCATTTTATTTTTTGTACTGACTTTGTCCATGGTGTCCAATATTTTTTTCAACGTCGGAACCACGCTCAACGAGCGATTTGCTTTTTTACCTTCGTTGGGATTTAGCTTAGCCACGGCTTGGCTGCTTGTCCGTTTTTTGCCCGAAAAAATCCAGAAAAATCCAGAAAATTGGAACAGCTTAGGCGGTGGCATGCTAGTGATTTTATTGGGAGGGTATTTTCTTAAAACCCAAATCCGCTTGCCCGATTGGCAGGATGAATATACCCTCAACGAGGCCGCCTACAAATATTCGCCCCAAAGCGCTCGGGCTAATTTGTTTATGGGGGTAGCAATTTTCAACCGGGATTATGCCACTGCGCAAACGGCGCAAGAAAAATTGACCTTGTTGGCACAAATTTCCCCGATGATCGACAAGTCCTTGCAGATTATTCCCAGCTACAACAATGCCCAAGATTTTAAAGCTGGATTGGCCGGGGAGCGATTTGTTTTGGACAAACAACTTTCGCCTTTGCTCCAAACTTTTAGCGAAGTAGCTCATCAATTACCCGGATCCGCCAATATGCAGCGTTTTTTGCCTTGGGTAGCTGCCAATAACGGCAATCCGGCTATTTTTGCTGATTTTTGCTACCGCACAGGATACCAATATCTAGCCAAGGAAAAACAGAATTACACCGAAGCACTCAAATTTATTAAGTACGGCTTACAAGCCGCGCCGGGTAATCCTCAATTGACGGCTGCACAAGCGGAAGTAAAAAGACAAGCAAGATAAATCATACAGTTGGGCGGCAAATTGCCCCCGGTGGCCGTAGATTTTTGGAACAAGTAGCCGTCTTTCTAAAATTGAACTAAAAATTAACCAACCCATAGCACGATGACAGCACACGAAATTGATTATGAAATCCATGGTGAAGAGATGCAATTCGTAGAAATCGAATTGGATCCGATGGAAACCGTTATTGCGGAAGCGGGCAGCTTCATGATGATGGATGAGGGGATTGAAATGAAAACTATTTTTGGAGATGGTAGCCAGCAAGACAACTCCAGTGGTATTTGGGGCAAGGTCCTTTCCGCGGGCAAGCGCTTGCTCACTGGCGAAAGCTTGTTCATGACTGCTTTTGTACATGGCGGCGAAGGCAAATTAAAAGTATCGTTTGCGGCGCCCTATCCAGGAAAAATCATTCCAGTTGATCTTACCAAATTTGAGGGCAAATTGATCTGTCAAAAAGATGCTTTCCTCTGTGCCGCAAAAGGAGTAAGCGTAGGAATTGAATTTTCTCGGAAATTAGGTCGCGGTTTTTTTGGCGGCGAGGGTTTTATCATGCAAAAACTCGAAGGCGATGGAATGGCCTTTTTGCATGCCGGAGGTACCATAATGGAAAAAAAACTCGAGATTGGCGAAGTATTAAAAATTGATACGGGCTGTTTGGTCGCCTTCACACGCGATGTGGATTACGATATTGAAATGATAAAAGGCATTCGCAACGCCATTTTTGGTGGCGAGGGTTTGTTTTATGCGCGGTTGGAAGGCCCTGGATCAGTATGGATTCAATCCTTGCCATTTAGCCGGTTGGCGGATCGGGTACTTCAAGCTTCCCGCAATTACAACAAAGGTGTAGGCGGAAAAGACGAAGGCAGCATCCTCGGTACTCTGGGCAATTTATTGGACGGAAATTAATAAAATATTGCGGTGGTACAGTTTGCAGAAAAGAATTATTCCTCAGCAAAAAGCTGCCACCGCAATCATTTTTATCGCAGGCTACGCGACATATTGACGACATCCCTAGCAGAATCAATGTAGGGTTTCCAGTATTTGCTGGCTAGAATGTCATTAATTTCTACCCCTCGCGAAGTAGTGCTGTGGATGACTTTAATGCTTTTACCATCATTGGATACAACCAAAGAAACGTGAAAAATAGGCGTTCCTGGACTACGTCGATAAAATATCAAATCGCCAGGTTTTACACTTTCGATGGGTTTTGAAGCACCTTGAATGGCTTGATCATGGGCGCTAGCCGATAATTTGACATTGTATTTTCCCCAGACAAAAGAAGTAAATCCGGAGCAATCAAAACCCGTTTTGGGTTCTTTTCCAGCTGATAGATAAGACGTTCCGATAAATTGTTCAGCATAACCTACCACCTCGTTCCGTATAGCCATTTCTTTACGCATGGCTTCACTAATTGGTACAGGAGATTCCGTAGGGTTGTTGGTTGCTTTAGGTCGATCGGTAGTAAGGTCACGCATAACCGAACATTGGTAAGTGGCTGCCGTTAGAGTCAGCACCACAAGCAAGCGAAAAAAAACGAAATGGACACGGGACATTTTGTTCATGGCGTTTGTGGATGGATTAGGAAATTTGGTATTCTCAATAATAATGAAACCAATTGATAGAGTAAATATTTTGTTCTTTGGTTTGCTTGTTTTTTTTAGGGTTGAAAAAAAATCTAGTTCAGCAGTTGTATAAGGAATGATTCCTTATACTTTGGTAACGATAAAAAATCAACTCAAAACCCTATCTTGGTAACTAAAGCACCTTAACTATGACCTTACGCGAATTTTTTGTGTATGCCGGCAACAACCCTCAAGCTGTAGTGGTTTATTTTGCCTTTTTGCCCTTGATCGCCATTCTTTTAGGACTTATTCCTCGCAATCAAAGACAGGAACCACCCTGGAATTACTTGTATTCTGCCATCATCTACTTAGCTGTAGTTCCTGGTCTGTTCGTACTTACCCTTAATATTTACGTGTTCCTTTTCGAACGACAAAGCATCATGGATTTGGATATCTTTTCTCAAGTACTTCCCATGGTCTCCATGCTCCTTACTTTAGCGCTCATCCGCAAAGATGTTGATTTGCGTTACATTCCTGGATTTGACAAACTTTCGGGTTTGATGATCTTGATTACTGCGGTACTGGGCTTGATGTGGATTGCTGATCGTACGCATGTCATTGCATTCTTGTCTTTGCGTTTTGAATACGTGGTATTTATCTTTATTGCGATGATAATATTAATGCGCATTGGGTTCCGCCAAGTTTTTGGGAGCCCTTATCGCAGTCAAGGATAAAACCATATGTACCGATTTAGCACGCAATACGTTTCTTCCATTTACAGTTTTTTGTCGCGCATCGGCATTGAAGTAGAGGAACGCAGCATTGGCGGGTTCACCTTTTTACCTGGCGTGATGGCCGAAAAAGGTATGTTGATCGTTGACCCTTCCCGATTGAGGTTTCCGGGAGACTTGCTTTTTGAAGCTGGCCGTTTGGCGCTTAGTTCTCCCGCCCAACGAATGCGACTGAGCGGCGATCTAAACCAACTCCAAGACAACAACGGCGAAGCCGAGAATGAAACCGCCATTATTCTGTGGAGTTACGCGGCGCTAAAGGCGATCGGGCTGCCTGAGGACGTTGTTTTTTATGCCGAAGGTTACCGAGGTGATGCCAATTGGATGATTACCAATTTTAAAGAAGGGAATTTCATAGGGTTGTCTAGTTTAGAAGAATGGGGGTTAACCCAAGCAAGTATTTTTCCCGCCATGGAAAAATGGCTACGGGAAGAACCCGCATCACAAAACCAAAAATAACAAATCATGAGTTTTAAAGTTTACTCCTACCGACAAGATTCTCAGACTTTTCCACAGTATTTTTCGATCATTACGCTTCTTCACGCGGCTTTAAGTTTGGGACAAATCATCTTCGCCGCGGTGGTTATTTTTTTGCGGCAAAGCGATAGCTATACCGAGGAAGTTGATCTTTCCCTATCTAAAACCTCTTTGCAGTTTTTGATCGCGATGCTGCTGTTGATCGGTTTTGTTGCTGGTAGGTTGATCTTTAAAAACCGATTGAGCAAATTAACCGAATCTGATACCTTAAGTGCCAAGTTGAGCCTCTTCCGTGCAGTAT
The DNA here is from genome assembly GCA_038240665.1 of Chitinophagales bacterium. Taxonomy (GTDB): domain Bacteria; phylum Bacteroidota; class Bacteroidia; order Chitinophagales; family Saprospiraceae; genus Haliscomenobacter. Next base: position 35,983 of record JBBRGN010000008.1, read on the forward strand.
CAATACAAAAATACGCATTAGAAGAATTTCCCATCTTGGTCTCCATTGGAGCCTATTTAATGACCGGAGAGATTGTTTTTATTGGATTGGCAGGATTGGGCACGCTCACCTTTATCCTTGACCGCCCTACCAAAAACATTTTAATTGAAGCGCTGATGCTATCACAAAAAGAAATAGCAGCCATTGAAAATCCGGATACCATCGTTGTAAAAGAAACGGAGCAGTCTTAATGCTATTCCACCACGAATTTCCCGACGGCAAACTGTCCCCCGGTCTCCAATCGATAGAAATAAGCGCCTTGGGCTAGGTCTTTTACCGACGCAGAAAATTCTTGTTTTCCTGCGGATTGGCGGGTGTTAAGCCATACCGCCAGCTGTCGACCGCTTAGGTCATAAACGGACAGCCACACTTCGCCCGCTTCGGGCAATTCATAACGAATGCTCAAACGATCGCGAACCGGATTGGGGAAATGCTGCAATTTTAAACCCTCGTTTGTTGGCGTCTCTTTTAGGGCTGTTGTTTTTCCAAATGCCTCTATACCGTACCACAAGGTTTTTGAAGTTTCCAAATTAATAGCAAGTTCAAAAATACCGCCGCGAGTAGGTTTCAGCGTGGTGTAGTCGCTAGCCTGACCTGTGGCGCTGAGTGGAAAAAGACGGATCGAATCCATAGCGGGTAACTCCAAACGTAGATAAGCTTGTAGGGGCGCCATTAGGCTGGGAGCATTGCCAAAAGCGCTGTTTAGGGTATGGTCATTTTGCCACTGCATCCCTGTATTTTGCAATTTGGTTGATATAGTAATCAGCGAACGCTTGGCCGTGGCGAGCGGATCCCCTTTGGTGCTGACCCAGGTAAGGGCGGCAAAACCATCGGCCTGCGCCAAAGTGAGCGGCCCAGCCTTGGTATTGACTACATTGTCCACATATCCAGTGATGGCAACAAATGCTGGCGATTGCGTAATGAGCAAGCGATTACCGGTGGAAAGAGTGGTTTGTTGGTTATCGGTGCTAAAGGTTTGGGTAGCAGCTGCGGGCAATTGATCCAGTCCCCCGACTTGGGTAGCCTGATAACTGCGTACCTTGACGTCGTTGGTGAGACCCAATTGGAGGTCATAAGGCGCGAATTTTCCCCAGCGCCCTTGGTTATCGCTTTTTTGCAGGCCATACACATAGTCGGGTGTGAAATCGACCAAGTACGGTCGCTGAGCAGGCGCGATGAGCCCTTGTCGGTACGCATAAGCACAGGAAGGGAAAAGACTCATCACCGAGTTGTCGCGATGAATGCTAAAATAGCCGGACACCTTATCGGTAAACCAATCAAAATCGCCATTGTAATCAAAAAACATAATGCCATCCACGCCATGAAAAGCGGCGTAAGCGGCCATGCTAGGCACCATTTCGGTACGGAATCGATTGGGAAAAGCATGATTAAATTCGCTGATGGTAAACGGCTTGTCTGCTGGCTGAAGACCATGTATGACGCTGCTCAATTCCGGCATACCATAGCCCAGCGACGATTCATTGTTGATCAGCCAGTTGTTACTGTCCCAAGCGACGCCCGGAAACTGGGGGTGATCCCAATAGCTGTGGTCGTCGATGAAGTCCATGTTTTTTTGCGCCAAAATATCGGCAGCGCCGACCAAAGCATTGGTGCCCGTAATCGGCGCTTTTACACCCAATTGCTCGAGCAAAAAACGCCGCATCTCGTCAAAATACCGCTGTTGGGTTTCAATATAAAAGGCAGCAAGGTCATTACCGCGTTGGTCGGTATAAAAAAGACGTTCCGGATAGTCAACCCGTTTCACCTTGCGGTTGACCAAGGATTCCTGAGCGGCCAGACCGCTTTTTTCTGGTTTTCCAAAACCAATTTCGTCAAACCAAAATTTGCCGACTTGATTGTCAAACGAGAAGGAAATACGACCGTTGTTGATGTTGTCCTCGTTAGCTTTGAAGGTAAGGCGAAAGGTTTGCCACTGCGTGGTTAAATTAAATGAAGCGCCGGTGTACCAATTGTAGGGAGAGTTGTCGCGCATGAGGGCAACATTGAGTTTGCGCGGCACATCTGATCGTGCTGAAAACACCAGCCCGTAGGTGGAATCTTTTTTGATCGAAAAACCTGCTTGTTTGAATTGAATGTGCCAATCCGTACCGGTGACTTTGTTTACATCTACCCTAGCAGTAATATTTCCCAAGTACTTGACACTACGATCAGGGCTCACCGTAGCAGCCGCGGTTTCATGTAGTTCCACGTACCAATTGGCGGAGGGAATACCGGATTCAAAACCGCCATCGCGTACCTGATTACTGGTGCCTGCCGAAACCGCGCCTTGGTTCCAAGCAGTAGCTAGGTTGGCATCGGTTTGGTATTTATTGCGCAAAAAATCATGCCACAAACTGTCCAACATCCGTGAATGCCGTTGGATCAACTTGCCGCCATTTTTGTAAGGTTTAAGCGCATTGTCTTTCCAGGCACCGTATAAGCTCGATTCGTTGAGGATTTCTACCATCCCCAAAACGGGATCCTGCGCCAGCGACAGTCCAGTATAAGGGTTGACATGCCCTAATAATTGTTGGGCGTATTCTTTTTCCAGTTTTTGCAGGTAAGGATCAAAAATGCTGGGAATTTTGCCAAAATCGTCGGCCAAAGAATCGGCGTAAATCACGCCATCGCTGGCTTGGTAGGTACGCGATACGTGGAGGTTCATATCGGCATAGATGCCATTGCGCTTGAACTGTGCCAAAAGATAATCAATGCGGTCAACTGTTATAGGGTTGAGCGTGCGGGTTCCATTTGAACCAAAAATCGTACCCAAGCTTGCCGACCAACCCGGATTATCCAGGTGATGAAAACGCACTAAGTTGATGCCAAATTTCCGCATCCGCGCAGCAACTCCGGAGGCTAAACTGGGCGCTACAAAAGCGCCTGCCGCCACGATGTTGACCCCCCAAAATCGAATAGGAGTATTGCCCGCAAAAAACTGTCCGTCGCCAGAAGTTCGGATTGCACTGGCCGCCGTGATCGGCTTCGCAGGAAAATCAGGTAAAAAAGGACTGGGTACAGAATCAAATGGAGGTAAGTAAAAATTAAATCCGTTGTAAAAGCGCTGCGCCATCCCCGTTATAGAAAAACTACAAGCAATCATACCTACCCAAAGCCATTTTTTCATAAATCCTGATTTTTTGATCCTGTAATTCTGTAAATTTAAAGCATATCCGCAAAAAAAATATTTTAATCTTTGCCAACAAAAAAAGGCCGCCATGTTGTATGATCAAATTCAAGAAGCCCTACAGTTCATCCAAACCCGCACTTCTTTTCAACCTGATTACGGGATTATTCTAGGCACTGGTCTTAGCGGCTTGGCTGATGAGATTGAAAAAGAGCACGTTATCCCTTATGGTGAGATCCCCCATTTTCCGGTATCCACGGTGCAAAGCCACGCTGGTGAATTGGTTTTTGGGCGTTTATCAGGAAAAAACGTGGTGGCTATGGCCGGGCGTTTTCATTATTACGAGGGCTACTCGATGCAACAGGTTACTTTTCCGGTGCGGGTGTTGAAATTTTTGGGCATTCAGCGGTTGATCATCAGCAATGCAGCCGGAAGTGTCAGCCAACACATTTATGGTGGTGATTTGGTATTCATCAAAGATCACATCAACTATCAACCCGAAAACCCGCTGCGCGGCGTCAATGACGAGCGTCTGGGGCCACGTTTTCCAGATATGTTGCATACCTACGATCGCGCGCTCAACGCGAAAGCCATTGCCATTGCCCATGCCCACGGCATCCGCGCACATGAAGGCGTGTACCTAGGCTTGCAAGGTCCCAATTTGGAAACACCAGCCGAATACAATTTTGCCCACATCATCGGAGCCGACTTGATCGGCATGTCCACGATTCCGGAAGTGCTGGTCGCTCGACACATGAGCTTGCCCCTGCTGGTGGTTTCGGTAGCTACCAATCGCTCTTACCCATTGGAAGACATCCGCCCCACCTCGGTAGAAGATGTTATTGCCGTAGCCCGAGGAGCAGAACCAAAACTGGCATTGGTTGTTAAAGAACTGCTACAAACGGGGATGTAATTATTCCCGGATGATGCGGTAAATGCCATACCCTAGCAACCCAACCACAACGATGGTACCAAGGGTTGAAAAAAGGTTGGTGGAGATGGTTTCCAGTGAAGGCCAAGCCTGGCGGATGCCCATCACCACTACCGCAACCAACAGCAACCCAAAAAAAACTTTTTTAATGTCCATGTTTTTCAATTTTCGGCTAAATTAAAACTATTCTGCCTGCCGAAGAAAGTGTAAATTGCCGTTTTTATTTTCGGCAAAAAACAGCACTGGCAAACTGGCTAAAAACTGGTGATCGCCCCGCTATTTTTGCTTAACCCGACCGAACAAACAATGTCCAAAGACAACAACAACCATATTGATCTTCAGGAGTATATTGAAGTAATTGGCGCCCGCGAGCACAACCTGAAAGACATTGACGTCCGCATCCCCCGCAATAAACTGGTAGTGATTACGGGCATTAGCGGCAGCGGTAAATCTTCTTTAGCCTTTGATACGATCTATGCCGAAGGGCAGCGGCGTTATATGGAAACTTTTTCGGCTTATGCGCGCCAGTTCATTGGCGAAATGGAGCGCCCAGATGTAGAACGCATAACCGGCCTCAGTCCGGTTATTTCCATTGAGCAAAAAACAACGGGTCGCAACCCCCGTTCTACCGTAGGCACGATCACTGAGATCTACGACTTTATGCGATTGTTGTTTGCTCGGGCTGCCGACGCTTATTCCTACGCCAGCGGCAAGCTGATGGTAAAATACAGCGAAGAGCAAATGGAGGAACGCATTTTGAACACTTTTACTGGTAAAAAAATAGCCCTCCTTGCGCCCATGGTACGGGGTCGCAAAGGTCATTATCGCGAACTTTTTGAACAAGTGCGCAAACAAGGTTATACCAAAATTCGGGTAGATGGAGAG
>JBBRGN010000009.1:0-39711 GCA_038240665.1 Chitinophagales bacterium
TCAAATCCTGAATTAGGCGTTCTTTCTGGAGGCGTTATGATCTCCTTCTCTGGTTCTAAAAGGCGGTTCTTTGCATTACGGTCGTTTTGACAACCATTGCCGATTATTGCAATGATAAACAAAAAAACAATGATCTGTAGCGGCTTATTTGGCATAACTTTTATCTTAGTTGTCAATGTTATATTCGTGAATGGCTGAAATGGTGCCGGAAGCTTCACCAAAACCAATTCTTACTTGACCATTAGCAGCATAACCTTTCAAGATGACGGTGTCGCCATCCTCGAGGAATTTTCGCTCCGTTCCATCTGCAAATTGAATCGGTTTTGTACCTCGCCAAGTGATTTCTAGCAAAGATCCAAATGATTCTTGGTAAGGACCACTTAAAGTACCGGATGCACACAAATCTCCTATCCGCAAATTACAACCGTTGATGGTATGATGAGCGATCTGTTGGGCAATATTCCAATACATGTACCGAAAATTTGATTGGCAAACCGTTTTTTGCGCCAAATCCTTCGTCTGTACGGTAACGGATAACTGGATGTCAAAACTTTTTTGACCGCTATATGCTAAATAGGGCAATACAGAAGGCTCTTGAATAGGTGATTCTACCCGAAAAGGTTCCATAGCATCCAGGGTGACCACCCAAGGAGAAATCGTTGAACCAAAATTTTTACCCAAAAATGGGCCAAGCGGTATATACTCCCAACGCTGGATATCTCTAGCCGACCAATCATTAAATAGTACCAGCCCAAAGATATAATCTTCTGCCGCGTTTACAGGGATTGTTTGACCAAGATTAGAGTTTTTACCGACGATGTAGCCCATTTCTAGTTCGAAATCCAGCATTTTGGTGTCGGAAAGGATGGGCTGATCGCTTCCTTCTGGTAGTATTTGGCCCTTTGGGCGATGGATAGGCGTTCCAGAAACAACGATTGAGGAAGCTCGCCCGTGGTAGGCCACCGGCAAATGTCGCCAGTTGGGCAACAAGGCATTATTGGGGTCACGCATCATAGCACCTACGTTGGTAGCGTGCTCGATACTGGAATAAAAATCAGTATAATCGCCAATCCGAACTGGTAAAAGCATGGACACCGATTCGCGCAGCAATAAGAATTGAGCAGCGTGCTGCTCTGCATTCCAGCGGGTATCCTGGCGATCCAAAAGCACCGACAAGCGATCCCTTACCGCACGCGTTTTTTCCCGACCTTGTTCTATAAAATCATTGAGGAAACCTTGACCAAAAACCCTTAGATCCAAGTCTAAGTCAGCAAAAAAACCATTTTCCGCTAAAAACTGGCAGTCTACAACGTAATCACCAATGGCTACGCCAACCCGAGGCCTTGCTGAGCCTGGTTGAAAAATTCCAAACGGTAGGTTTTGAATAGGGAAATCGGATTCTGGTGGTATTGCTACCCAGGACTGCAAAAGTGGGTCATTAGCACGCATGCATTTGGTTTTTAGCGGTGTTTTCAGTTTTTGTAAGTTCAAACCACTACCATATGGCTGCAACTCCATTTCGCATAGGTTGCCGCCTTAAAAATACATCAACAAATAAAAATTATTTTTAAAAAAATTACTCCGCTTCATTTCAACTGTCATCTATCTGTTAATTTTGCTGCTTATTGCTATGATTTTTGCCTGAATATGCATGCTATGACCGCAACAAACTATTTAGATCACTTACCTGGGCGTACCATCCACATCGCGGGACAGGAGTGGTTGTATTTTAGCGGTACGGGGTATTTGGGGATGGGGCATGATCCGGAATTTCAAGCATTGCTGCTGGAAGGAACAGCTCGGTATGGCATTCATTTTGGCGGTTCTCGATTGTCGAATATCCGCTTGACGATTTTTGAAGAGACCGAGCGTTTTTTGGCTGATTACACGGGCGTTGAGGCGGCCTTGGTGTTGTCTTCGGGATCGCTAGCCGGACAATTGCTGGTGAAATGGCTTCGCGAATGGGGTAACCTACAACTTGCTCCTGGAACCCATCCTGCGCTCTGGGATCGCCAGCAGCCGATCAGGCAAACTTGGGAAGAATGGGTGCGCAGTATCCTAGAAGTAGAATCGCAGAAGAACGAACCCTTGGTTTTACTGGCCAATTCCATTGATCCTTTACAAGTAGAGCAATTTGATTTTGATTGGATCCAGCAGTTGCCCGTGGATCGCGAAACATTGTTGGTTATTGATGATTCTCATGGTTTTGGCGTTACGGGTGTTGATGGGGCTGGCATTCTTACTCGTCTTCATGCGCCAAGCCAGGTTACAGTGATGGCCATTAGTTCTTTAGGCAAAGCTTTTGGTATACCTGGCGGCACCATTTTAGGCCCGCAGCGTATTCTTGATCAATTGTGGCAGAGTCCTTATGTTGGCGGCGCATCACCAGCGCCACCGGCTTATTTATATGCTTTTTTACGGGCACAAGCAATCTATCAAAAAAAAAGGGGGCAGTTACAGCAAAATATTCAGCAATTTGTAAGCGGATTGATTGTGCCGATGGAAATGCGTAACATTGTAGATTTTCCATTGTTTTATATACCGGATGAGGGCATCCCAGCGTTTTTGTCCTCAGAACAAGTCTTAATTTCTAGTTTCTCCTATCCTACACTGGTAGACCCAACAATTACAAGGGTGGTACTCAACAGCGGGCATCATTCCAGCGATATCGATCGTTTAACATTTTTGTTGAATTCATTTTTTGTTCAAAAACCATGAATGTGAGAAAACCGATTACACTTTTCCTGCTGCTTTTATTGGGACATTCTACCCAACTCATGTCCCAAAAACACCCTCTTCGGCAAATTTTGAAGACCCAATCTGATTGGGATACCTTGCTTGCCAATAAAGAGCGGTACCAGATTCAGATCATCTACACGCAGATCAACCGCAATTCCAAAAACGTGCCCTCTTTTGAGTCGTTCACTTTTGGACTGGACACCAACCTCTACTTCTACCCTGCTAGTACGGTAAAAATGCCGGCGACTTTTTTGGCTTTGGAAAAAATCAACAAGCTGAAAGTTGAGAATTTAACCAAATACAGCACCATGCGCACCGGCGTTGGGAAAGCGCCGCAAACGGCTGCTGAAACCGATAGCTCGGCGACCAACGGCCTGCCTTCATTGGCACAGTACATCAAAAAGATTTTTTTGGTCAGTGATAACGATGCTTTTAACCGCTTGTACGAATTCTTGGGCCAAGAATACCTCAATCAACAAATGTGGGATAAAGGCTACCACCGCACGCGCATTACTCATCGCCTGGCCGTACCGGGCTTTGATGTGGAATCCAACCGCTATACCAACCCGGTAGCTTTTTATGATGATCAAGCCAACGAGGTATTTCGACAAGGACTGGTGCACAGTCAAGCCTTTCCTAAGCTTAATTTGCGCAAACAGATCCGTGGCCTGGGATACATGGACGACAGCACCTTTGTAGCAAAGCCCTTTGATTTTCTCAACAAAAACTACATGGGATTGGAAGAGCTAAACGATATGCTTAAGGCTGTTCTATTTCCCAATTCCGTTAAACCCGAACAACGTTTTGGGCTCAGCGAGAAGGATTACCAATTCCTTTACCGGTACATGTCGATGCTGCCCAAGGAAAGCGATCACCCCAAATATTCCAAGGAAGAATACTGGGACAGCTACGTCAAATTCCTGATGTTTGGTGATAAAAAAGACTCGATTCCCAGCAATATCCGCATCTTCAATAAGGTCGGTGACGCCTATGGTTTCTTGACGGATGTGGCTTATATAGTAGATTTCAACACGGGTATCGAATTCATGTTGGCGGCTACCATCCATGTCAACAACGACGAAATTTACAACGACAACAAATATGAGTATGAAAAAATCGGTTTCCCTTTCCTCGGTCGCCTTGGTCGCTTGATCTACAACTACGAAATGAAACGCGAACGGGTTTATCCGTTCCAAAAGCCCGATCTGAGCCGTTTCATGGTGCATAAATCAGGCGAAGAGGCCGTGGAAAAAACGGGAATGAAAGAATAGGTATTGACTAATAAGGAATGCCAGCTTATATTTGTAGTCCATTGAAAAATTGGCATTCCAGCCGCTCTAGCTCAGTTGGTAGAGCAACGCATTCGTAATGCGTGGGTCGAGGGTTCGAGTCCCTTGGGTGGCTCTATCCAAAAAAAAGCTCGCTTTTGCGGGCTTTTTTTTATCCCTATCTACCTAAACCACCCCGCATACATCACATAATTGTTGGCAATCCGCTCGATGGTATCCTTGAAAGTCGCTTCGCTGATGGCTTTGATCTTTTTCGCCGGAACACCAGCATAGATGTGTCCCGCTTCCAACACGCTGTTTTCCAGCACAACGGCGCCCGCCGCAATCAACACGTTGTTTTCCACAATGGCATGATCCATCACAATCGCGCCCATGCCCACCAACACATCATCATGCAGCGTACAACCGTGTACAATGGCGCGGTGACCAATGGAAACGTTGTTGCCAATGGTGGTTGGCGCTTTTTGGTAAGTACAATGGATGATCGCGCCATCTTGTACGTTCACTTTATTCCCCATGCGGATAGCGTTGACATCGCCGCGTACCACCGAATGAAACCAAAAGCTACAGTCGTCTCCGGTGATCACATCACCCACGACAACCGCATTTTCCGCTAAAAAAACGTTGGCGCCAAACTGGGGGGATTTTCCTTGTACTGGTAGTAGAAGTGCCATGTCTAGTGTTTTTTAAGGTAAGTAATGGAAAACTTATAGCTGAATCCTTCCTAACCCAAATTCATTTCATAATCCTCCAAAATGACGTTTTGACCCCAAATAAGAGTCTCTTCAGCACGGGCTAGGGTAAAACCAGCGGCCTCGTAGAGCGTTTTTGCGGTGGAGAGGGCGTTGGTGGTGCCCAATACGATCTGTTGATAACCCTGGTGCCGGGCGAAATCAACGGCCAAAGTCAGGAGTCGCTTACCTAATCCCAGCCCCCGTAAATCAGGGTGAAGCAAAAACCAACGCAGTTGAGCTACCTCCACCGAGTTTTCTACGATAGCGATAGCGCCTTTCATGTCCCCATCTTGTTCAGCAAACCAAATGCATTCACGGGGATTGACTCGACTGGCAAATTCGGATAAATATTGCGATACGTAACCTTCAAAAGTAAGGTCAAAACCATATTCTTCGGCATAAATCTTCCCATGTAAGTAGGTCAAATAGCCCACATCTCCGGGTTGTAATTGGGTGCGGATTTTAACTTGTCGCGAAAGCATACAGCAAAAGCTCTATTTGGTGATTTAGGTCAATGAATATTCAAATTTAGGAATGAATCAAAAGTGGTTTTTTCTATCGGCTCATTCCTTATGATTTTCATCATTGCCGACTATGATCAAGCTCATGTTATCTTTTTTTCAAGACCCCTAATTTTATGGCCAGCGAAAAGACTTGGAATTCGATTTTCTTGGATCAAAATAATGAAAAGATGACAGATTCCCTATTACTACAAAAATACAATGTTCCAGCACCCCGCTATACCAGCTATCCAACAGTGCCGTATTGGGATGATAATCAGGTAAGTGAAGCGATTTGGATCAAAAAAATACAAGCTGCTTTTTTTGAAAATTCTGCGCTTAGTTTGTACATCCATTTGCCATATTGCGAAAAACTATGTACGTACTGCGGGTGCAACAAACACATAACCAAAAATCATGCGGTTGCCCTTCCTTATATCAAAACGGTACTTCAAGAATGGAAACTGTACGTTGACAACCTGCCTACTCGGCCTACCATCAAGGAATTGCACCTGGGCGGTGGAACGCCTACGTTTTTTAGTCCTGCCGAATTGGAAATTTTGCTGACCGGCATTTTTGCCCTAGCTGATATCGCTCCTAATCCCGATTTTGGTTTTGAGGCACATCCGTTTAGCGCAAGTTATGAACATTTGGCCGCTTTGGCCAAATTAGGATTTCGGCGCATCAGCGTGGGTGTTCAAGATTTTGAACCAGAAATTTTGAACATCATCAATCGCCAGCAAACGGAGCAACAAGTGCGGGATGTCACCCGCTGGGCACGCGAACTGGAATACACCAGCATCAATTACGATCTGATTTATGGGTTACCTTTACAAACTTTGGATCATATCCGCATGACCATGGGAAAAATAAGGGAATTAATGCCGGAGCGGATTGCGTTCTACAGTTATGCCCATGTGCCTTGGATTAAACCCAGTCAGCGGGCTTACTCGGAAGCGGACTTGCCTCAAGGCGTGGCCAAACGCTACCTGTATGAACTTGGCCGCGAAATGCTAGAAGATTTGGGGTATGTAGAGATTGGGATGGATCACTTTGCGCTGCCTACGGATTCGCTTTATCTTGCCTTGAAAACCGGCACTTTGCACCGGAATTTTATGGGTTATACGCATTGTTTTACCCAATTGAGCATAGCACTAGGTGCCTCTTCCATCAGCGATTCGGGCGATACGTTTGTACAAAACGAAAAAAATATTCAGGCTTATCAGGCTGTTGTTGCTTCTGGTCATTTGCCCATTACGCGGGGGCATATCCTAACCAATGAAGACGAGGTGATTCGCCATCATATCCTCGAGTTGATGTGCAGGTTTGAGACGCACTGGAAAGACATCAATCTACAGTGCGAAGCCTTGTTTAAAGGCGTTGAACGATTACAAGCGTTAGAACAGGATAGTTTGGTGGTCTTTTTTGCTGGCGGCATGAAGATCACCGACCAAGGGCGGCCATTTTTGCGCAATATCTGTATGGCGCTGGATGCTCGCTATTGGCAGCGGCAACCAGAAGCGGCCTTATTCAGTCAGGCAGTTTAAGGGATGGTTCGGAATTTAGAAACCTCCATTACTTATTCTTGACTCATTCCTTACCATTTAGAATAAGTGGCCTATCTTTATGGCAAAGTAACCGCTGCAAAGGTTCTTACTTTAACCAGCTTATTATGGCCCAAAAAAAACGCTTCGGACTGCTATCGATAGTTGCTTTATCGATCTTTACCCTGTATTTCCATTACCAACCTTACCTTACCGATCCGGATAACAGTTTTTTTAACCTCTATGGCGATGGGTATAAAAACTATTACACGGTCTATTACCACGTCAAGCATGACGCCAACTACTCGCATTTTGAGGGTATGAATTATCCTCATGGCGAGCATGTAATGTATACGGACGGTCAGCCCGCTTTAGCCAATACCTTAAAATTCATCAGTCGCAATGTAGTAGACATCTCTGATCACACTGTAGCGATCATGAACTTGTCCATCATTTTTTCCTTCCTGCTTTGTGCGCTGTTGCTGTACCTTATTTTGGTGAGGCTTCAGGTGGCACCCTGGTTTGCGGTGATTGCCGCGCTGGGGATCATGTTGATGTCGCCCCAGCATTTTCGACCCATTGGGCATTATTCTTTATCCTACGGGTTTGTTTTTCCTTTGATGCTGTACTTGTTGTTGCGGTTTGAAGAAAAACCAAATTTTAGATTAAGCGTCTTGATTGGGGCGTTGATCTGGTTTTTGGGGTTGTTGCACATGTACTATCTAGGCATTGTGGGGATGATGATCGCTTGGTACTTTCTGTTCACGTTTTTACAAAAAAGAACCCTCGCCGAAGCCTTGCGTTTGGGAATGCATTACGCCATTCAGGTGGTGATTCCTTTTGCTCTTATCCAAATATGGGTTTTAAGTACCGATTCAGTGACCGATCGTCCTAAAACGCCGGTTGGTTTTTTGGATTATCGCGCTTATTGGGAAGGAATCGTTACCGCAGTACAATTGCCACACTGGGCTTGGGTGGATCAGCATTTGGTGGACATTCGCAGCATGACCTTTGAAAGTGAGACTTATATCGGATTGGTAGGTGTAGTAGGCTTTTTGTGTTTTTTGCCACTGTTTTTGCGTAGAAAAGTGAATTTGCCTGGCACGGGAGTTGCTCCACGGTTTTTGAGTTTGTTGTTCCCTTCTATTTTAATCATGTTGTTGATTTCGATGGGTTTACCCTTTATCATACCGGGGTTCGGGTTTTTGATCGACTATTTGGGGCCATTTCGGCAATTTCGAGGACAGGGGCGTTTTGCTTGGGCATTCTACTATGGCTGGAGCATTATTTTGTGGTACCTAATCTATCACATCGGGCAAAGCTGGAAACCCGTTCGTCGAGGTCTATTGTTTGTGGTGGCTTTTTTGGTATTGTCATTGGAAGGGTATTTCATGTCCAGAGCTTCCATGATCAAACCTTGGAAAGATCCTACCCGTTACAGCAAAAAAGAATTTGAATCCGGCCCCAACTACTGGTTCAAGAACTCCCCGCTATTGGATTATCAGGCTATTTTGCCGATGCCTTATTTTCATGTGGGTTCAGAAAACTTTGCCATTGAGGCGCCAGGCGATGCCGTGCGTTTTGCTACTTTAGGCGGGTGGCATTACGGGATGAACAACTTAGGAGTTGAGATGAGTCGTAGTTCCTATTCACAGACCTTAAAGCTCATCCCCTTGGATTTGCTGCCTTATCGACCTTATGCCATCGTTAAAGACCTACCCAATAATAAACCTTTGCTGGCTGTGCTGGACAAAGCCCAGTATTTTTCCGTTCCGCAAGGCTCCAATTACCTGTTGCATTTTGGAAAACTGCTGTACGAGGATACGATGGTACAGGTGCGCGAAATTCCATTGGATGCCTTTGACTTAGCCGTGGAAGCTTGGCGCAAAGACATCAAAGTCGGTTATGAAGGTACGTTGCAGAAAGGCGTCCAGCGCAATGGTTTTTTGCTTCCTGATAGCAGTTACCAGTATTATTACCGCACTTTCGACGAGCTAAAGTCGCCAAGAAAATATCAAGGAAAGGGTGCTTTTGTGGGAAGAGGTCGGCACAAAGCCCCATTTTTAACCTTTAAAGCGCCGGCAGCCTACAATGAAGTTTCGGTTTGGGTGTATTTGGGAGAAGAACAGCGTCCGCGCATGAATTTCAAGGGCTTCGAAGTCGATGCCGCCGGTAAAGAGAATTTGGTGGTACACAATGCATGTAAGTACGATATTCAAGCGCTGGACAACAACGGCTGGGGCTTGATCGTGTTTCCGATGAAGGTCAGCGCGCCAGGAGCCACGGTAAGGATGGAGCTGGAGTGTCCGGAAATGACGGTGAAGGAGTTGTACGTCGATGAGTTTTTGGTGCGCCAAGCAGGGACACCCCAAGACAATATGTTTTGGAGAAAAGGAAATTACTTGATTTATAATAACTTGTGGTTTCCTAATATGTACTGACAACCCTAAAATTAACCACTCTCGAATTCTTTTTATCCATGAAGGCAAGGCATATTCTGATTTTTGGACTTTTGGGATACCTGATTTTAGGCGTCTTGGCCGCTTATTTTTACCAAGAAAGAACCATCATTCTGGATCCGTCTTTTTTGGTATTCAATATCGCTCGAACAGGAAATTTTGCCATTCAAGCCAATCGCTTTGGGGCGGTATTGACGCAGTTTTTTCCTTGGGCAGGGGTGCACCTGCATTTACCGATGAAATGGATTTTGTTCATTTATTCCACCGGAGTCGTATTTTATTACTTTGCTTGTTTTTTTGTTGTTTTTAAGTGGTTAAAAAATGCCAATTTGGCTTTGGCGGTGTTGCTGGTCAATACTTTTATGGTGTCTTATACCTTTTGGTGGATGCAGATTGAGTTTGCCCAAGGCATTGCTTTATCGATGGTTTTTTTGGCCTTTATGACGCAATCTCGCCAATGGCCCGATTACAATGCCATCGAGATTTCTGCTTTTTTCCTCCTGCTGATTACCTTACTGTATTTCCATCCCTTGATGCCCTTTTTACTGGCTTATTTGCTGCTGTTTGGTCTGTTGGATGAACAGTTGCGTTTGCCATGGAAACAATTTTGGTCGGTTGTTATTCTCTCAGCGGCAATTCTGTATTTCAAAAATTACGTGATGGCTATCGCGGCCTACGATGATGAGGCCGACAAAGGATTCAACAATTTTTATACCCTCCCGAGCTATATCCACCTCCAATCGAATCGAAATTTTATTGCCTACATAAAGCAAGATTACTACTTGTTGCCTTTGGGCTTATTGGCTGGTGTAGCGGTTTATTTGTTGCAGCGAAAGTGGTTGAAATTGTTGCTATTGACTGGTTCGTTTTTTAGCTACCTGTTATTGGTCAACGTTTCTTTTCAGCAAGGTATGCCACAATTTCACATCGAAAGTTTTTACTTGCCTTTGAGTGTTTTTGTCATTTTGCCCTTGGTGTTTGACGTATTTCCATTGATCAAAAAAACACCGATAGCACTGTCCTTACTGGGAGTTATTTTGACTGTTCGCCTAGTTCATATTGGTTTGTTGCATCAGCCCTATACCGAGCGTTTGGCCTACCAAAACCAAATATTGGATCAAGTGGAACAGATGGACAACAAGAAATTGATTTTGGATCAAAAGGAAATTGCCTTGGATACCCTAATCATGACCTGGGGATCATCCTATGAGTTCTGGCTGTTGTCTTCTATTCGCAATCCTACTTCGCCACGTTCTATCGTGATTGATGAAGATCCGGCACGATTTGATTGGGCGCTGGGCAACAACAATACTTTCTTTACCGAATGGGGGAATTATCCTTATGCAGAATTGCCAAAAGCGTACTTCAATTTTACTGATATCGGGTTTTATCAGCACGCTAAATTGAAGTAGAAGCATTGGCAAGGAGAAAAAATAAAGCAGCCGGGAAGATTAGATCTAACTTACCAAACCGGCTGCCCGGAAAAATACCTATTCAAAAAACTCTACCTTAACGTCATCTACAAAGAGTTGACTGCGGGTAGGGTTGAAGAAAAAACAACGCACGTCATTGTCGGGGCCATACAAAGTGGCCAACGGCAATTCTAAAGAAACTTCTTTCCATTGATTGATTCCCAACTGGCCACCATTAATGGGAGCGGATTGTACTTTCAATGGCGTAAGTTTCGGATCCCATACTTGAATCACCATATCAGCTGATGATTGAGGGAATGGCATAAATACGAAAGCAGAGAACTTAACTTTGCTGTATTTCTTACCGGATATTTTATTGAATCTTTTGATAAAACCCATGCTATACTGCACCGTAGAATCAATGACGTAGTAGCATTCGCCGCTGTGTGCTTTGCCTTTTTCTACCTTGTCGTTGAATCCGAAAAGGGTTTCATAATCGTTTTCAAAAACATTTTCTGAATGTTTGGGTGTGGTACTAGAGCCACAAGACCAAATTCCTAAACTCAAAGCCACGCTGGCTGCAACGATCCAATATTTAAACTTAGACATGATCATAAAACTTGGTTAACAATTGATGAATATTGGATGCAAAAATAGGCTTCTTGGGTAGACTTTACTGAACATCAGTGTTATCTTTTTGTGAATGACCGGCCACTGCTCCAAAACGCTGCTTGTCTTTTGTCCTATCTTTGTCTACTTTGGCAGAATAAATCTTCACTTCAGCATAAAAAAATAGCGAATTCCGATCAATGCCTGCACTTTCGAGGGAAGTTATCACCTAAAAAATTGTGGGACAATGAAAAAGATCTTTTTTACCTTATCTACCTTCTTGCTGCTTCCAGCATTGTTTTTATCCGCATCCAATATTCATACCGGCGGAAATGTCAATATAGATCAACCTTGCAAAGGCAATTTATACCTGGCCGGGGGTAAGGTAAATGTGCATGCTAGAATAGGCGGCGACCTCATCGCGGCGGGCGGAAAAATATACATCACCGATAGTTTGGCAGAAGATGCGTTGATCATGGGCGGTCAAACTGAAATTAGTGGGTTTACCGGCGGCGACTTGCGGGTAGTGGGTGGTAAAGTGATCATCAGCGGAAATATTGCGGGCGATCTCAATGTCACTGGCGGCGAAGTTATGATTCTTTCTAATGTCGTGATCGGCGGCGATCTGCTTATTGCTGGGGGCAAGGTAAATCTGGAAGGTAAGGTTCAAGGATCGGTAAATATTGCTGGCGGCGAACTCAACCTAAGCGGGGACATCGATGGGGACTTGGAAGCTTATAGCGGTAAACTTTACCTCAATGGCGCCATCAAAGGATCAACAAAAATTGCTGCGGAGCACATCACGTTGGATGATAAGTGCGCCTTCACTGGCAATGTAACCTACTGGACCAAAAATCACCGACACATCAATTTCGGGGATCACCTGGCAGCTGGAGCTTCCGCACGTTTTGACGAAAAACTCATGCCTGCTTTCAATAAGCAACAGTGGAAACGCAATATGTACCGGGTAGCTTCTGGTTTTTGGGCATTCCGCCTATTCAGCAATCTATTCATGGCCTTTTTGTTATTGGCTTTTTTTGATAAAAGCTTTAAGCGTTATAACGGGCAATTACAAACCAACTTGGGTAAATCTTTAGGGTTAGGTTCTTTGTTGTTGTTGGCGGTTCCTTTGGTTTCTGGATTAGCCATGGTTACCATCATTGGTATTCCAGTAGGCGTGATTGGGTTTGGCATCTTTGCTTCGATGGTCAGTTTGTCGCAAGTATTACCCGCTGTTCTGGGTGCATACGCCTTTAGAACCTACCGCAATGCGGACTGGAATCGCGGTATGCTGTTCATTATTGCTGCCGGATTCTATTTGGGTTTGCAATTTGTAGGTAGATTCCCATTAATCGGTTCAATGGTTCAGTTTGTAGCTGCGGCTATCTCTATCGGTTTTGTATACATGATCCTGCGGAAAAAAATTGACCTTGAACCAGCAGCAGCTCCAGTAGCTCCAACTGGAAAAGAGGGAGGCGATCAAGATTTTGTATAGGAAGACCATTAATATTTTTGACTGTTATTATGACCTAAAAAAAGTCGCGATTGGTAGTATCCAATCGCGACTTTTTTTTATAACTGAACTTCTATCTCGCAACCTTTACCAACTAGCTCCTCCGCCACCTCCGCCAGAAGATCCGCCGCCCCAGCTGCCCCCTCCGCTAGAAGATCCGCCACTGCCGCCAGAGGAAGAGGAGATTTGCGGGATGATCTCAATGGTACGTTTGCGGTGTTGACAATTTTTGCATTCCATGATCACTTCACGTTGACCTGAGCTCATGGTTGTTGCGCTTGAAATGGTTCGCGATTGCACTTGTAGGTAAGTAAGGTATTTGCAATTGGGGCATTCGCTGTAGCGGCCTTTCTTCTTTTTATAACGCAAAATGGTGACGTCCTGCCCATCTTCGGTAACCCAGACATCATAATCTACGGTACCAATTTCCTCCTCGGTGATTTGCCCTTTTTCCATATAAGCATCCTCTTGATCTTCAGGAACCAGCGTCATCAAAGCACCCGTTTTTTTGCTGTACCGTGGTTGGTAACGCAGGTCTTTCATTTTTCTACCGATCCAATACCAAATGAGCAAAAAAGGAATAGGAAATAAAATCACCATCGCGTAATTCCGTCCTTTGCGGATGGCAAAATATTTGTCGTATGCGTCCTTCTTGCTGCCGAGCTGAAAAATCAGATAAAACAAAGTTAGCAAATGAAAAAAGGCATTCACAATAGAGTAGCCAACAAAAACATCACCTCCTTTAATCCCGCCGCCTTTATTTTTTGAGAGAATCTCCTCAATCACGTTGGGGTTGCGAATGGTTTCGCTAATTTTATTGAGCCCGGCTAGCAAACCAGCGCCGTATTTACCTTCTTTGAAAAAAGGAACCAATTGCTCGGTGGCGATGCGGTAACAAGTAACATCGGGTAAAACAGCTTCCAGGCCCGAGCCGGTTTCAAACTCCGTGCGCCGTTGGTCGATGACCGTAAGGATGAGCAACCCATTGTCAACATCAGATTGGCCGATGCCCCATTTATTGAAAAGTTTGGTGGCAAAATCTTTGGGAATGTCTTCGCCAATAGAATGAAGTACTACGACAGCTACTTGAGCGGTAGAAGAATCTTCCATACGTCGGATGGCTGCGTTAATCGCCTGTTTATCTTCACTACTCAAATAACCATCAGGATCGCTGATGTAGCCACCACCGTTGTTTTTCGGATCCGGTACTTGTTCAACTTTATAGACATGACCGGTTTTTTTCTGGGCAGTCAAAGTGAAAACAGTAAGAAAAAAAAGGAAAGTGATCAGAGTTCTCATGGGTTGTTAGGCTTGTATGCCGCGAAAGTTAAGAAAATATTATTCACCTATGCTCAGGAATTTCGGGGACGAATGTAATTTAGTTTATCTAGTCATTGGTACTTATTTTTTGAATACAAAAGTCCATCCAAAAAAGGATATGTTTGTACTTCAACCAGCAATCGCAATCAATCACATGTCAAACCAATTGTATCTATCACGTAGCCAAGTATTCCAGCAACTGGCCAATCAACTCAACAAAACCGCCAATCGTTGGTCCTTGTTACGTTCGTTTTTTTTCTTATTGGCCATTTTTTCAGTGGTTTATTTTTCTCAAATTCATTGGGCTGCCGCTGTAACAGGAGGCATATTGTTTTTAGTTTGTTTTTTTTGGACGGTAAAAAGACATCAAAAAATCCAAAGCGCGGCTCAACTCAACCAGCGTTTGGCGCTGGTCAATGAGCAAGAAAATGCGGCGCTTGAACATAATTTTTCCGCTTTTGACCCCGGTACGCGCTACCAAGATCCCCTGCACCCTTATACCAGCGACCTGGATTTTTTTGGAAAAAACTCGGTGTACCAGTTTTTCAACCGCACCGTTACCAGCGGGGGAAGCAATCGCTTGGCGGCTTTTTTTTCAGCGCCAGCTTCGATTCAGGACATAATTGATCGGCAAGTAGCCATTGCAGAATTAAGTACGCAATTGGAATGGCGACAAGGTTTTCGTGCGCGGGGCATGGAGAACCCCGACGAGGCCGGTTTACAAGAAAAACTGGCAGTTTGGTTGTCCCAAACGCCGGTGATTTATGGCAATGGATTATTGTCTCGTGTATTGGTCTTCTTGCCGATTTGGAACATCGCCGCAGTGGCCTACGCAGCGCCAAAATACCCTTGGTATGTGAGTGTGCTTTGTTTGCTTCCTGCTTTTTATTTGTTGCGCCGTTTTTTTGACGCTGTCAATCAAGTTTTGGCGCATACTTCAAAGGCACAATCCTGGTTAGATGCTTATACCGCCTTGATAAAAGAAGTAGAAACAGCAGCATGGAGCAGCCCGCTTTTGACTCAATTGCAACAAGAATTTGTAGCCAAAGAGACCGAAACCGCTTCTAAAGCCTTGGGGCAATTATCGTACTACCTCAATCAACTCAACGTGCGGAATAATCCCTTTGCTATTGTGCTCAATGTCTTTGGCTTATGGGATTTGCAATGGCTGTATCGATTGGAGGGATGGAAAGCCACTTGGAAAGAACATTTACCAACTTGGATCAATCATTTGGGGGAATTAGATGCACTCAGTAGTCTGGCCAATGTCCACTATAATTACCCCGATTGGGTGTTTCCGAAAGTGATGGCTACTGACCTAAATTCTTCGACTGTGTTGTCTGCTGTAAACCTAGCTCATCCCTTAATAACTGCTGTACGAAGAATTGGGAACGACTTGAATATGGTTACTGCCGAGCAGGTTAAACTGCTTACTGGTTCTAATATGGCTGGAAAAAGTACCTTTCTGCGCACTTTGGGGGTAAATCTGGTGTTGGCGCAGACGGGTGCTCCGGTATGCGCGCAGCGCCTCGAAATGCCTGCTCTTCAGGTGTTCACTGGAATGCGTACCCACGACGATTTATCAGAGAATGCCTCTTCTTTTTATGCCGAGTTAAAAAGATTACGCGCCCTCCTGGACGCGGTAGAAATTGCTCAACATAAAGGGCCGCAGGTTTTTTTCCTTCTTGATGAAATCCTGAAAGGCACCAATTCTCGGGATCGGCACAGCGGTTCGCGGGGTTTGATTTTGCAACTGTTGCGTTCTCGCGGGGTTGGATTTATCGCCACCCATGATTTAGAATTGGCGGTGATGGAAAGCGAATATCCGGACAAAATCGAAAATTGTTGTATGGAAGTAGAGATCCACGATGGTCAACTATTTTTTGATTATAAACTCAAAAAAGGCGTAAGCCAGAGTTTTAATGCCACGGTACTGATGCGACAACTAGGAATAGGCATTGATTAATGCGGTTTTATGATTTAAAAACGGCACTTGCTCGCCCTGCTGAGGCGACGGAACTGTTCCTCAATAGCAAGGGATGGACGGAAGTTCCCGTGGAAGTTTGGACTTTAGAATACCTGGAGGTATTGGATTTGAGCGATAATGCCCTAATAGAAATCCCCGCAGCACTAGGACAACTGCAGCAACTAAAGAGCTTAAACTTAAGCCTCAATCAACTAAAAAAACTCCCCGCCGCCCTTGGTTTATTGACTCGCTTGCAAAAATTAAATTTAAGCGCCAACCGCTTTGCTTTTGTTCCAGCGGGTATTAAGCAGCTCAGCGCGCTGAAAGAATTAATGCTCGGGCAAAATCAATTAAAAACCCTTGTATTTACTTCGTCCTTTCCGCAGTTACAATTGCTAAATGTGGAAAAAAACAAAATCCAGGCGCTTCACTGGGCGGGTGATTTTTTTCCAGCATTAAGCCGGCTGGAATTGGCGCACAACAAAATTACAGCTTTCACCCTCGAACAACCGCTGGTCGAGTTGCGCTACCTCAATGTAGCAAACAACAAATTGACTCAGCTTCCTTCGCCTTTGATCCATTCAATCTATTTACAATCGCTTATTGCCAACAAAAACGCAATCAGTGAATTACCCCAAAACCTGAGTCAATGGACCTGGCTGAGGTCTTTAAACCTTGCAAATAACTTATTGTCCGTTTTACCTCCCAGCATAGCCGCTTGTTTGCGGTTGGAAGAAGCTGATTTTTCCCACAACCAATTGGGCGGTTTACCGCTGCTTCCCGTTTCTATCCGCCAACTGAATTTGAATGAAAATGCTTTTGCCCTATTCCCAGCTGCTATTCTTACTTTAAATGAGCTGCGCGAACTCCAGCTGGCGAATAATCCCTTGGAGGAATTACCTCAAGCTTTATCGGAATTAACTCGGCTGAAAAAAATTTCACTGAGCGGAACGGCCAACGCAGCGCTGCTTTTATCATTGGATCACGTAACCCAACTCAAGGTATGGCAAAATGCTGAAGCTCGCAAAAACCTGTTGCAAATCATTAAAGTAGGGGCAAATAATAAATTAACTGTGGCGGCCCGGTTGGCATTTTTTAAAGTATTGCAAACCGCCGATTTGCAATACCTACACGAGTTGTCATTAGAAGAACTTTTGGTAGGTTGCAAGTCCGGGCATTGGCAACTTCGCGGATACATCCTACAACATTTGAAGGATGAACAAGGAGCTTCATTTACAGATCTAGTGCCATTCAGGGATGTGATTGCCATTTTAGGAAAAACCGTATTGTCGCACAAGGTTTGGAAGACCCGCTTGGACGCCCAAAAGATAAGCTTGACCTTTCAATTATCGGCACAGATAACCCATATAGTACTTGGTGCGGGACCATTTCCAGCAGGAGTAGTTCAATTTGATGAGCACAGACCCTTGATTTGGCTAGAAGAACCGCAATTGTTGCAATGGATGGAACAGAAAGAAGCACTTCACCTTGTAGTGGAAGGAAAGGAACAGCAATTACAATCATTGAAGCGTCTGTTGCTTCACGCGGATCCAGTCAATGTAGCCATTGCTGCTCAAACCATGTTGCAAGGCGGCGTACCGCAAACTATCCTACCTTATCTGCTGATCGCCTATAAGTGGTTGCCAACTTCCGAAAGCGTTCGCAAAACCCTCCATCATCTGCTACTGTCCCATTGGCCAAGCCCATTTGCGATGACCAATCGCAAAAAGATACCCTTATCTAGGAGTCAAGCGCCCGAGGTATTCCATAAGAACCTTGAAAAATTGCTGGAAGGATCGGGGATGGTCGCTCCAGAAATGGAACACTTAAGTTGGATAAAAGGCAGCTAAAATCATGGCAAAGTTACCCCAAAATGAGTCAATGCCTCATCCACCACCGCATCTAATAATTCTGTGATCGTCCAGCC
Source organism: Chitinophagales bacterium (assembly GCA_038240665.1). Lineage (GTDB taxonomy): Bacteria > Bacteroidota > Bacteroidia > Chitinophagales > Saprospiraceae > Haliscomenobacter. Next base: position 18,013 of record JBBRGN010000009.1, read on the forward strand.
ATACGCCCGGGTTTGCTGAGGGACAATGCTATTTTCTGACATACCAGGGATGGTATTGGCTTCCAAGAAGTAAAATGTATCCCCTACTTTAATGTAATCAAAACGACCAATGCCCCGACAACCCAAAGCTTGATAAATGAGGCGAGTATAACCTTGACAAATCCTGGTATCTTCTTCGCTTAGCCTGGCAGGAGTAATTTCCTGACTTTGGTTTTCGTATTTTGCTTTGAAATCGAAAAATTCATTTTGGGAAATGATCTCGGTGATCGGGAGTACTACTATTGTTCCATTTTTGCGCAAAACACCATTCGAATATTCAATACCTTTCAAAAAACCTTCCACCACCACCTCGTCGTCATATTGGAAGGCATGTGCGATGGCTGCTTCGAGCTTTTCAGCTTCCGATACTTTTGAAGCCCCGTAGCTGCTGCCGTTTTTATTGGGTTTTACAAAAACCGGCAAGCCCAATTGCTGAATGGCATCCCAATCAGGATTCTGATTTTTCCTCAGCACCACCGATGGTGCCATAGGGATGTTGTGGGAGCGCAAAAAATCTTTACAGGCTTGTTTGTTGAAAGTAATGGCGCTAGACAAAGTGTCACAACCCGTATAAGGAATGCCCAGAATTTCAAAATAACCTTGCAGACAACCATCTTCGGCAGGGTGGCCATGCAACATCTGGTAAACCAAGTCAAACTTGATGGTTTCTCCTTTGAATGGCAGACTAAAATCGTTTAAGTCAACTTGAGCTCCCGTGCTTTGCTCGCTGAACTCGGTACCATTGAGTTCAATGACATATTTTTCGTACTTGTTGTCGTCCAGATGTTTGCGAACGGTATCAGCGCTTTTTAGCGATACGCCGCGCTCGGCGACATTGCCACCAGTGACAATGGCGACTTTTAACTTGTGGGACATCTTTAGGTTTTTCTTATGGTTACCGTTGGCTTATAACCCTTGATTGCTGCTAAAAAATAAGGGGAATTCGTGACAAGGCTTGTTATCATGTTGATAAAAAGCCTTAACACGAATTCCCCTAACAACTATTTATACGTCAACATTGGCATATTTGGCATTCTCTTCGATGAATGCGCGCCGAGGAGGCACTTCGTCACCCATCAACATAGAGAAAACGCGATCCACTTCCATGGCATCTTCAATGGTTACTTGGCGAAGGATGCGGCGTTCTGGATCCATGGTGGTTTCCCACAATTGCTCAGCGTTCATCTCTCCCAAACCCTTATAGCGTTGTACTTTAACGGTGGAAAGCTCGGTTGCGCCAGCAAACTCTACCATGGCCGCTTTTCTATCTTCATCTGTCCAGCAATACCGCTCATTTTGACCCTTTTTAACCAAATAAAGCGGCGGTGAAGCGATAAAGATGTGTCCGTTTTCAATCAAGGGTTTCATGTAACGGAAAAAGAAAGTAAGAATCAAGGTAGTGATGTGGCTACCATCGACATCCGCATCGGTCATGATCACAACCTTATAATAGCGAAGTTTGTCGATGTTGAGTACGCGCACCAGGTTTTCGTCTTCTTCAATCCGTACGCCCAATGCTGTAAAAATATTCTTGATTTCTTCGTTTTCGTAAATCTTGTATTCCAGCGCTTTTTCCACGTTGAGGATTTTACCGCGCAGTGGGAGGATGGCTTGAAAATTGCGGTCGCGGCCTTGTTTGGCAGTACCACCCGCCGAATCTCCTTCGACTAGAAAGATCTCTGAACCTTCAGGATCACGGGACGAACAGTCGGCCAATTTACCTGGAAGTCCGCCGCCCGTAAGTACGTTTTTGCGCTGAACCATTTCCCGCGCTTTGCGCGCAGCATGGCGAGCAGCAGCACTGAGCGCCACTTTGTCCATGATTTTCTTGGCATCGCGGGGATTTTCCTCGAGGTAGTGCTTTACAGCATCCCCAACGCACTGTGAAACCACAGCAGTAACTTCAGAGTTACCCAATTCGCCTTTGGTTTGTCCCTTGAATTGTGGTTCAGGAACTTTAACCGAAACGACAGCCGTCAGGCCTTCTCTAAAGTCTTCTCCAGAGATGCCTTCCTTGATTTTTTTGAACAAGCCGGTATCATCGCCGTATTGTTTAAAAACCCGAGCGATGGCCATCCGAAAACCCTTAACGTGGGTGCCCCCTTCGCGGGTGTGGATGTTGTTGACGTAGGAATAAATATTTTCCTGATAAGTGGTGTTGTACTGTAAAGCTACTTCCACTTCAATCCCTTCTTTCACCGCCGTTCCAGTTACATAGATTGGATCATCCATCAAGGCTTGTTTGGTGGCATCGAGGTACCTTACAAACTCCATCAATCCACCTTCAGAATGGTAATCTTCGGTTTTTCCGGTCCGTTCATCTAGCAAGCTTAGATAAAGCCCCTTATTGAGGAAGGAAAGTTCCCTAAGGCGAGCTGCAAGAATGTCAAACTTGTATTCCAACGTTTCGAAAATCTCTCCGTCGGGATGAAAAGTGATGTTAGTACCTGTTTTGGTAGATTCGCCAATGACATGAACCTCATTGATGGGTTTACCTTGGCGGTACTCCTGGACAAAGATTTTACCTTCCCGGTAAACTTCCGCACGCAGGAGCGAGGAAAGCGCATTTACGCAAGAAACCCCTACGCCGTGCAAGCCCCCCGAAACCTTGTAAGTATCCTTATCAAATTTACCACCCGCATGGAGCACCGTCATAACAATCTCCAAAGCAGACTTCTGCAATTTGGTTTGAATACCCGTTGGAATACCCCGACCATTGTCTTTAACGGTGACGGAATTATCAGGGTGGATTATTGTTTCGATATGCGTACAATAACCCGCCAAATGCTCGTCAATTGAGTTGTCGACGACTTCCCAAACCAAATGGTGTAAACCCTTCGTATCGGTGCTACCGATGTACATTCCGGGTCTTTTGCGGACAGCTTCTAGTCCTTCTAGCGCTTGAATATTATTCGCGCCGTAATCCGCTCCGCTCTCTTGAATCTGTTGCTCTTTTACAATATCCATTCTGCAAAGATACAAAAAAATGCGGTATTATGAAAGCAAAAATTCAACCTTTTGCGGTATTAGAAGGCTAAAAATTGTCACAACTTTATGCATTTTTCCGACCTTTGTATATGGGAAAGGGTTATCGCCCCAATTTATACCCAAGTGCTTGATCATGGAATGGATAGTTGATACTCCAGCGGATATGGCCACAGTGGCGCAAAGCATATTGTCAAAAAATGGCGAACGCTATAAATTTGCCTTAACCGGCGATGTGGGGGCTGGAAAAACGACTTTGGTGCAGCAGTTTTGTCGCATTTTAGGGGTACAGGGCGCGGTTACTAGTCCGACCTTCGCATTGGTCAACGAATATCCTATTCCTGATGTCCACCTTCCAAAATTTGTTTATCACCTAGACTTATACCGCCTTCAGCAGTTGGAAGAAGCATTGGAAATTGGTATTGAAGATTACCTCTACAATGATGATTATTGTTTTATTGAATGGCCTGAATTGATTGAAACCCTATTGCCCGAAGATATAATCCGCATCGAAATAGAAATAATGGAAGATTCAGGGCGAAAAATTCTACTTTTGTAACATACTGCGGAACTTACTATGTACGAAGGACAGGAAAGAGGCGGAACCATCTCCATACCTAAATCGCTATCGGAGGGTCAATACCAGACACAACCAGAGATGCTGGCCATCCGGCAACGTCCGGATAAGTTGTTTATTGGTATCCCCAAAGAAGTATCGCTACAAGAAAATCGGGTAGCCCTGGTCCCTTCCTCGGTAGTGACCTTGATTGCTCATGGGCACCGGGTAGTGGTAGAATCAGAAGCGGGTGAACGATCTCATTATTCCGATCATCAATATTCTGAAGCTGGAGCAGAAATCGCTTACAGCCGCGAGGAAGTTTTTAGAGCCAGTATTCTGCTCAAAGTGGCGCCGCCTACTTTGGAGGAAATCGACTTGATGCATCCCAACCAAATTTTAATTTCTCCGCTTCAACTTCCTATTATCTCCGCCGATTACATCAACAAATTGCGCCAAAAAAGGGTCATCGCCCTGGCCATGGAATACATAAAAGATGAATCCGATACATTCCCAATCGTACGGATCATGAGTGAAATGGCTGGTATTTGCGCCATGCTTACCGCCTCAGAATTGCTTTCTACCAGCCGAGGAGGCAAAGGGATTTTACTTGGAGGGATTTCTGGTGTTCCAAGTGCTAAAGTTGTCATCTTAGGTGCCGGTATCGTAGCAGAACATGCCACACGGGTAGCAATCGGACTAGGGGCTGAGGTGCGGATTTTTGACAACAACATTTATAAACTTAAGCGCATCCAAAATCAGGTGGGTCGCCAATTGTATACCTCAGCGATTGATCCTTATTTTCTGCGCGAAGAGTTGTTGACTGCGGATGTGGCTATTGGAGCGGTTCATTCCAAAACGGGGCGTACGCCCATGATCGTGAGCGAAGACTTGATAGCCAAAATGAAACCTGGCTCGGTTATCATTGATGTAAGTATAGATCAGGGTGGTTGTTTTGAAACTTCGGAAGTCACTACTCTGGATCGACCCACGTTTATCAAGCACGATGTAATCCACTATTGTGTTCCCAATATTGCTTCTAGAGTGCCGCGGACAGCAGCTATTGCCATCAGCAATATTCTTACGCCGATCTTACTAAAGGCTAGTGGCTCTGGGAGCATTGAGGCTTTACTTTTCAACAACCACGGCCTCCGTCATGGCGTCTATACTTACAAAGGCTGTCTGTGTAACGAATACCTAAGCGAGCGTTTTCAAATCAAATACACCAATCTGGATCTTCTGATCACCTCAAATTTATAGGCATTATTTTTTTGCCAAAAAAAATGCAAAACCATCTCCTCAAAGATAGCTTCGCATTTTTTTATGGCTAAATTATAGTTACTTACTTCTCCACTACCATCAACTTGGCCAATACATAACCAGTATAATCACGGAAACTAATCTTCCACCAATCGGGTGAAGTTTTTTCCAATACCAGCACCCGGTAGCCAGGAACCATACGCAACAGGTTGGTTGATTCATTGTCTGGACTTGCCTTGATGTAGGTATTTTCCTTGATGGTATATACTCCAATGGCATGGACTGGCGAGTGGACAGTCGGGTTTGGCGGGACGGTATCCGGACCGGGTTTGGTCGTTGGGTTTTTCACCGGCGGCGTGACCACGGCTGGCGACGGAGGCGTTTTTTGTCCAGCAGTAAGGAATACATCTTTTTCAATTACTGCCATGTTGGTCATGTCTGCCGTCGAAATCAGCACTTCCTGATCGAGGAAACCGTTTTTCTTGACAACCAGCTTGTAGCTTTGATCCCTCAAGAGCAAGGTGCCAAGATTGCCGTTGTAAAAGTTGCGGTTGAGCACCAATTCTTGGCTGCCATCGGTTTTTTGACGGTATACTTCCAACATGGTATTGAGCAAAATTTCTTTACTTTCTTCATTCATCACCACGCCTTTGAAATTGACAGAAGGCCCCAAAGGAGGGAGCCCGGTAGCTGGGTTTGGCTTGTTGTTATTTGCTGCAACAGCAGCCGCAGTAGCATTTGGGGCGGTATCCGTTTTGCCCTGCTTTTTATCTTCGGCTTTTTTGAGTTTTTCTTGCTCTTCCATCGCCATTTTTAGCGAATCAGCTGGGCTAAGTTTGGGCGTGAATTCAGCTATTCTCTCTGCTCTGGTTTTGCGGCCAAAATTCAGATTGATACCTACGTTGCCGTGTATGTTCTTAGCATTTTGCGCCTTGAACGCCGAAATGATATTGTCAGAGGCGACATAAATTTGTACCGGACCCAAATCAACGGACAAGCCAGTTCCCAAGTTTGCCGATGAATTAAAGTATGAAAAAGTAAGTCCAGCTTGGAAAATTTTATGGATACGCGTTTGTACGTTTCCAGCAAACGCCATTTCTACGGTGTTGTTGTAAAAACGTGGACTGATCAAAATCCCTGCAGAAGTCGTAGGCGTGATGTAGTAATTGGTGCTAAAATAGGCAGTTGTGGGCAAATTAATTCTATAAGGATTTGGCGTAGATACAGTACCACGACTAATGCTATCAATATAATTAGCAACGCCGTTTGAAAAATCATCAATGTCATTGCTAGAAAAGGTAACATTGGAATTATTGAGGGAAGAAAAAGTAAGATCGTTTTTCCAATTGATGCCTCCAATGTTGATCACACTCGCTGATACTTCCAATTTAGGGGATATCATATACTGGGCTCCAAGGTCAAAAGCCAAACCTGAATTACCATTCCCCAGCAAGTAATAGGCTGGGTCGTTGGTCAAGGTCTGTATGCCTGAGGAAAAGAAACCTAAGGCGCCTTCTAGTTTAAAGGTTTGATTTTGTGGATCATTGGTCATTTGGAACCCCTGGTTAAGTGTTGTCATATTGGCAACACCCATGAGGTACTTCACTCGACCACCCGCTGAAAACTTTGAGTTAATCTGTCGAGTAAATCCAAGGGCGAAAGAACGGTAATGAACCGCATTGAAATTCAAGTTGGAGAGCGAGTAAGTCTTATTGGCAGTAACTTGATCCCGGCTCACATCATCAAAAAGCTCAAAAAGCGATCGTGGGTAATCTACTTGAACGTTGATGTTCTCTGTGGCTTGAAAGCTGACATAGTTTTTTGCTCCCAACTTCATCCCAAATCCCAAAAGATTGATCGATGCATCCGTATACAGATGATTTTGAGGCTTGAGCGCACCTAAAAAGTCTTTGAAATTATTACTAAAAAAATTGTTGTTGTTCTGCTCATTGCCAGTATTGTTGTTGAGCAGGTTAAGATTGGCAAAAGTAAAGCTGCTATTGCCATAACTGGCGTTGATCCCGCCGATAATCGGCAAGCTAATGTACATGTTGCTCAAGGGCATGCGGCCTGGATTGAGCAAGTAAGATTGTGGTGTAGCCGTAAGATTATAAATAGAAAGGTTGCGCTGTGCAAAAATAGCAGTAGAAGATATTAAGAAAAAAAACGGCAAAAGAAACTTGAAAATCATGGGATTAGTGCTTGTTCTATGCCGGTATAGAACAGCAAATTGAGCTGGTATTCTCATAGTGACCAATTGTTTTGGGATTATAAATTTGTTTTCTCGGCCACTAAGGTAAGTAAAGTTATATTGTTTTCAAAAAATTAAGCACAACATGTTGCGCTTAAGGTTGATTTAAGGGCTTGAAACACATAGGATTAATCATTAAATGTTGGATTGGTATTAATCCTGTACTCGTTTCAAGCCCTCAAGTATATTCTAAATCAAAAGGTTTTGCATGGCTACCCTTTGACGTACAATGCTTTCAATTTGATCAATATGGACACGTTCTTGCTTGAGCGTATCGCGATCGCGAATGGTTACGGTATTGTCCTCTAATGTGTCAAAGTCTATCGTCACACAGAAAGGCGTGCCGATGGCATCCTGTCGGCGGTAACGACGCCCAATGGCATCTTTTTCGTCGTACTGACACTGGAAGTGCAACTTTAGTCGATTGAAGATGTCTCGCGCCGCATTGGTAAGTTCTTCTTTATTTTTTAACAAAGGTAAAACAGCCACTTTAATGGGCGCCAATGCAGGGTGCAAACGCAAAACCAAACGGGTGGAGTCCTTACCATCGGCATCGGGTACAATTTCTTCTATCAATGCTTGGCTCATTATGGACAAAAACATGCGGTCGGCACCCACAGATGTTTCCACTACATAAGGTATATAGTTCTCGTTGAGCTCGGGATCAAAATATTGGAGCTTTTTGCCGGATAGCTCTTGATGGCTGCTCAGGTCGAAATTGGTACGCGAATGGATGCCTTCCAATTCTTTGAAACCAAATGGAAAATCAAACTGAATATCTACCGCAGCGTTGGCATAATGGGCGAGGTTGTCGTGATCTTTGAAACGCAATTTGCTTTGTGGCGTCCCAATTTTGAGATGCCAATTCATCCGAGTTTGACGCCAGTAGTCGTACCATTGCATTTCTTCACCTGGCTTGACAAAAAATTGCATTTCCATCTGTTCGAACTCGCGCATCCGAAAAATAAACTGCCGCGCCACAATCTCGTTGCGGAATGCTTTACCGATCTGTGCTATGCCAAAAGGTATTTTTTGACGTGTCGATTTTTGGACATTCAGAAAGTTGACAAAAATACCTTGCGCCGTTTCGGGACGTAGGTACAACTTACCTTCTTCGCCAGCTATATTGCCCAACTGGGTAGAGAACATCAAGTTGAATTGCCGTACATCGGTCCAATTGCGTGAACCAGAATCTGGATCAGCAATCTCCAACTCTTCGATCAAGGTTTTGAGGGTTTCCATATCGCCAGCGCTCATAGCTGTAGCCAAACGATGTTTGACATCATCGGCTTTTTGCTGGTATTCCATTACCCGCGGGTTGGTAGCACGGTACATGTCCTCATCAAAAGAATCGCCAAAACGTTTTTTGGCCTTTTCTATCTCTTTTTCCAGCTTGGACTCGATCTTATCGATCTCATCCTCAATCATTACATCAGCACGGAAGCGTTTTTTGCTGTCTTTGTTGTCGACCAAAGGATCATTGAATGCATCTACATGCCCGGAAGCTTTCCAGATTTTAGGATGCATAAAAATACCCGCATCCAGCCCCACGATGTTTTCGTGCATCTGTACCATCGAACGCCACCAATAGTCTTTGATGTTGTTTTTTAATTCCACACCATAGGGGCCATAATCATAGACGGCACTTAATCCGTCATAAATCTCGCTTGACTGGAAGATGAATCCATATTCTTTGCAGTGCGCAACTAGCTTCTTAAAAAGGTCTGTTGGCTGGGTCATTTTATTTTTTGTTGTTGGAAGTGCAAAAATGGTAAAAAAACGGCTTGTCTGCTGCTAATTGCCCCAAAAAAATGGAAGGAATAGAAAATGATGTTAAAAATTTCCCAGCAGATAGGGGTGAAAATCGTTCTTTCACATCTTCATTGCGTTCAAAACATAAAAACATACCACCATGAAAAGGACTTTGCACCTTGTCTCGCTGCTTTTTTTGTTGCTATTGAGTTTTATTAACCGTGTAGTGGCTCAGAAAGAGGTGGCCATTGATCCATTTGACGAGATCAACGTTGCAGGCAACGTGCATGTATACCTGGAGCCTGGCGATAAGGAAAAACTAGTACTGTACATAGAAGGGATTCCTGAAAAAGAAGTCCATGTCAAAGTTGTCCAAGGCGCTTTGCGGATCAGTGTACTCAACTCTTTTGTGTACAAAAATGAAATCATCAAAGCCTACGTAACTTACAAGCAATTGCGCAACATCCGTTCCGGCGCTGGTGCATCTATTGAATGTAAATCGGTTATTGCTGGCGACAAACTCGATATTCGCGTGAGCAGTGGCGGTACGCTTGTGCTGGAAATTAAAGCCAATGCCTTGGATGCCAATGCCAGCGAAGGTGGCGAATTGAATCTGTCGGGTACAGTAGAAAGCATGAATGTAGGCGTGAGTACGGGCGGACAATGCCGTTGTTCAAAATTGGAAGCCAAGCGGGCCTTCGTGCGCGCTGGCACTGGCGGCCGCGCAGACGTCACTGCGACTGATCTTTTGGAGACTTCGGCCAACCTAGGAGGCGAAATCCACTACAGTGTTGAACCCAAAGAAAAAAGAGTCAAGTCTTTTCTAGGAGGAAATGTACAACAAGGAGGAAAGCCACCAGGATCCAATCCCAAACAAAACTAATGTTTGCTGTTCATTCCTTATCTACCCTAGCACATCTTGCAGAATCTGATGCGAGTTAATGGTCGGAAAATGCTCGATGTGCAAGCGGTAATAATCCAACAAACGTTCCAACAATAGATTTCTCTGCTGGCGGTTCATTTTGATTTCATGACAGTCAGTAATGGGCAATTGGAGCAACTGATAAAATAGGTCGCTTTGCTCTTGATCCAATTGCACTGCATTAGGAACCGCGTTTTCAACAAAAAAGCCTTCTTGTAGATCAAAAATGGGTGTTTCGATAGAGAAATCTCCGCCAGGCATAAAGCCTAAGTAGCCGCAAAGATTCAGTAAAAAACTAAGGTGGATGTTGGCAAAAGTATGGTGGGTAGCATCTAAAAAAGTAAAGGTTTCAAACAAAAAATCAAATAATGCAGGGTTGGGTTCCTCCTCTCTTATGGTTTTACGGGCAATCTCCGCCATAAACATCCCAACCGCCCCTTTGCGTACCTCAAAAGGAATGGATTGATAAACATAAGCGCTGCGGATTTCCTGAATACGCTGCAAATCGCGGCCTTCCCGATTATAGGCCACCAGATCCACCCATGTCATGATTTGAAACAAACTGGCTTTGGTACGCGATTTTTGACTACGCACCCCATTGACGATGTATTTCTGCAAACCATGACTCTCGGTATAAATATCGGCTATGATGCTGCTCTCTGCATATTTGATGGCCCGAAATACAATACCCTTGGTTTTGATCAGCATAATAAGGAAGCAAAATACTTGTTTATCGAAAGTTACAAGAAAGTTATCGAAAACCTTTGATTTAAAGCGTCTTTTGGGGAATATATTTGTCTATGAAAACACAAGACCCATATATCTTAGGGATGAATCAAGCTTACGATGCCACTTTGGGTGGCGTTATTTTGAAGCAAAACAAAGCTGGTAATTTATTCTTGAGCCATTCCTTAAAAGTCCTAACATCAAATATTATGAAAACCCGACTGCTCCTATTAATTGCTTTTTTACAGGTTGCCACTCTTTTTGCAACAGCTCCTGCTCCACTACCTCAGGATTCCAATCCAGTAAGTGTTTTCGAGAGCGAACATTACGCAGCTTACATTAATGAACTGAAGCATACCTTGACAAATGGTGCTTGGCAACAGTTGGACGACCGTTTCTGGAATGGCTTCCGCATGCTTTTTGAGTTCAAAGAAAATGGTCAAGTATTGGTATTGTGTCAGCAACCTGGCGAATGGCCAGCTTATCAAGATTATCAATGGTCAGTAAGCGCCAATGATGAACAAGTGACACTCACTTTAACCAATAAGACTGGTCAGCAGCTACAATACTTGCTCATTACCACCAGCAAAGGAATGGACTTAGCGCCGATGAACAACAACCGCTCCAAAATCGAAACCAAATTCATACCTGCGCTACCCGAATCGGCCATGGCGCAGCTGCGCCGCCATTTTATTGGTGTCTGGGAAAACAATCTAGTGGGAGGTAGTACACATATGGTACATTGTGAATTTTACGCGGATGGCACTTATTCCCGCATCCTATCTACCGACAACCATCAAGCTGGCAAAAAAGAACAAGGCCGGTGGTCATTTTCTAAAGATGGTGGCATTTTATTGCTAGTAGACAATCATAGTAACCATGTCGAATGTGTGCGCATCAAATTGATTCAATCTGACGAGATGGTACTACAAGAGACCGTTACCGCTTTGGGCGTACAGTCTGATGCCCAGCCTAGAAACTTGTATTTTAGCAAGTTGTAAGGTTGTTTTTAAACGCAGATCCCGAATATTGGTGAGTAGTCCATATTCGGGATCTTTATTTTTGGGCGCATTATACCGTCCATTTTTTAGGTATTTTCTACTTTTTCTCCTCCTCATCCAAAATCCCCAAATGCAAGATCCTCCCACCAGTTTGGTTAATCGGATCTATGCTACGCCCAATCACGATTCCATCTTCGGGAGCATAATAGGTTTTGGTGATGTCGCCAAAAATATTGCGCAAAGTAGCGATGGCTTCCCCTTTATAAATGATGTCGCCGATATTGGGAGTTACCGTTAAAATGCCTCCAGAATCGGAGTACAGCCAATAGGAAGATTTACAGATTAGCGCTTCGTGTTCCGGTTTTTCAATCTCGCCAGGAATCATATCGAGAAAGTGCATCAAGTTGTTGATACCCGTCAAACCGGAACGGATAAAGCCTTTTTGGAAGGTATGTGGGCTTCCTACTTCCAAGGTAATGCCATAGATACCTAGCGAATCAGCAGCTCCGCGCAGCGAACCATCGTTGGCATGGTTGTTAACGATGATCTGCGCGTTTTGCAACATTGCCATTTGCTTGCAGGTAGGATCATCCAAATCGGCGCGGATGTAATGCGCGTTGACCCTCCCAAAACTCGCCGTATGCAGGTCCAATAAGTAATCGAAATAACGAATGATGCGATCGACGATACGGTAGGCGTAAACCTGACTTACCGTTCCTCCTTCCTTGCCAGGCATAACCCGATTGAGATCGGCGCCATCAATAAACACGCGTTGGCGAAGCAACAAGGAGGGCATGTTCATTACTGGAATCCCTACCAGCACCCCGCGCAACTGCTCAATCGGAATTTCCCGAAATAGCCGCTGGATAACGGGAATACCATTGATTTCGTTACCTCGTACCGCAGCGGTAACGCCAAGCACTGGTCCATCCATTTTGCCACGGGCAACGATAACCGGTACATGAACGGGTTTGCCCATGCCATCTGCTATCAAGCTCAGCCAAAAACGCTGGATCGTCCCTTTCGGCACTTTATTGATTTCCAGCCTGCGGATTACTTCTAAAGGCAACTCCGGTTGCGAGGTGATTGGGTCCATAGTTAGGTCGTCTTAAGTCATAATCTCGTCCAATAGAGACGGGTCGTTGTTCAAGGTTTTAAAACGGCTCATATTGAACTTTCCTTGTTTGTTGATTAAACTTTGTGCCATTTTGTCGATGGATACGGTAGAAAGTACGGTTTGGATGTAGGCTTCAATCATATCGTCGAGGCCAATACCAAGCCGGTTGAAATCGCGTCGATCCATCAATATAAGGCGATGGGTATCACTGTCCCAAGTTCCGTCAGCATTTTTGATCGACAAGTTGGTTCCCAGCATGTCCCAGGACTCACTGGAACTATCCAACTGATCTTCCAAGGGCATTTTCGCGCGGCGCGCGTATACACACAAAGGCTGCATACCATTTTCGGTAGAGCTGATCATCATCCTTAGGTCAGCCACATAGGTTTTGCCAGCAGCAGTAGGTATGGTACCGACATGGTACAATCGTCCGGTTTCGTTGTCAAGTTTGGAGCCCCAATTGTAATTACCAATCAAGCTTTGTACGATAAAACAATCGTAAGGAAAATCTTTACTCATGAAATCACTGAGCTCATTGCCGTTGACGATGGTAAATACCCCCTGACCAGCATTGCTATAAGGGACTTTCACCACGGCTTGGCCGCCCATTTTTTCAACCCAAAATGGAATGTCGTTTTTCTTGACATCCATGATGGTTTGGGGCATATTCACCTTAAGGCCAGTCATTTCCGAGTCTTCGTTGTATAACTCGTAAGCTTTTGCAGCCACCATCTTATTTCTACCTCCTGACAAACAGGCGATGATGGGATTCAGGATCTTGGTTTTGGTGTTCAGCGGGATGCGCGTCCAGGGGCGCTGGGTGACATAGCGAAAAGCCGCGCGTATGGGGTGCCAAGTTTCTTCCTCATCGCGTACTTCCATCACACCATCGACAAAGCGTACGGGAGGATTTGGATCGTCCTGAAAAAGCGGCGCTAGATAGACATTCTCATCCATTACGTCAGCTATGACGGCGGCATAGCCTGAAGCTTCCATGAAATTTTTGTCGTACACTACGGCCAGGGCGCCAGTAGCGCCAGGTTTCTTCTTAGGGACAAAGGGTTTAAAAGTACGCTCCACGAGTACTCGGTAACTGCCTTGTTCCTGATGATCGTCGGTGAGGGGCATGGATTTTTGTCCAGAAGGACAAGAATTGTTTTCGATGATCACCATTTGTCTTCTACCGCTCGCTGAAGTAACATTGAGTAAATCAGCTCCCGCCCACAAAAAATGTTTGCAGCGATAATCGAGCATTTCCATCAAAGCAGACGCTTTTACTTTGGGGTGTAAATGGCAATACCGATTGACGATACGCTCCCTGCTAAGGTTAAGAAAAAAACTCACCATGGGGTGAATAGTAGCGTTCAATGCTTTGGGATACCAGTGCCGATGAGCCTCAAATTCATCTGGACGAACCAATTTGGCGGCTTTTGGCGCAAGCACTTCGGTTAGGGTCATTACAAGTTTGGGTTGTTGAGAGCGATTGCTTGGTTGAGACACCAAAATCAATGTTCCTCTAGTGACACAAATAATGCGTTTGAATAAGTTGCACTAAAGATAAGACTTTCCCCTTTGGAAGCTGTGATCTTGAAAAAAGAATCTTAAAGAGAAATAAAGAATAAAAAAAGTGCTGAGATCAGTGTCTCGCACGATCCCTAAAAAAAACAAAAAAACTAGCAGTGCCTATTCCTATTCTTCATCGGCTTCCGACAACCATTGCTTCGGGTTGTTGTATTTAGGTTTTTCTTTTACCGCTGGTTTCTTACGTTTGGCCGTGTTTTTTTACGAATTCCGTATCGTCAAATTGACTGCGCTCCTTTTTGTTGGTATCTTTCTTTTTCTTTGGCATAGCCATGCAATTTGAGAGAAAGCAAAGCGGTTTGAACGAATGAATTGATTTGCTTAGAAGTGCAACGAACCCAAAAGCTTCCCTTTTTTGTCTGTTATTGCGCTTTTTTTCAAATCTAAGGTTTTGATCGCTTTCAAAATTGCAAAATTTTTTACAAAAAAAATACCTTTGGTTAACTTAAAAAATCACTTTTTGATCAACCAAAGTAGGTTTTACCAGGTTATTGGTTGGGTTAAAGTTGGGGGTTAGGGTAAATTAGCGGCATCGAAAACAGCTATCTGCATTACTTCCTAGGCCAAGTCATCCATACGAAAAGTATACAGAAACTTATTTTGAACGCTGGAAAACAAAAATCTAGCCTACCTTTGTCAGAGACCGACTCGAAATCTGGGCTTTCCCAATAGATGAGCGAGGGTGACTTCAACCAAAATTCGGTTATGAAAATAGAACTGCGAAACCTTTTATTTGAGGATTATTTTGACTTGCGTGAAGCCATGATCGAGGCTTATGCTGGAATTGGCGGCGATTATTGGTACGAAGATGACATCAAGACGCTTTTGCGCTTGTTTCCTGGTGGGCAATTGTGTGTCTTAGTCGATGGTAAAGTGGTGGCTTCGGCGCTGTCCATTATCATCAATTACCGCAAATATGGGGACAACCACACCTTTCAAGAAATTACTGGAAATTATTCATTTATCACGCATGATTCCGATGGAGATGTGCTGTATGGCATTGAGATGTTTGTGCACCCAGAATACCGGGGATTGAGACTGGGGCGGCGCTTGTACGATGCCCGAAAAGAACTTTGTGAAAAACTCAATTTACGGGCCATCATCGCCGGAGGACGAATTCCCAACTATAAAAACTATTCCACGGAGTTTAGCCCTCGGGAGTACATTGAGAAAGTTAAATTAAAGGAGGTTTACGATCCCACGTTGACTTTTCAGATGTCCAACGATTTTCACGTCAAAAAAATCTTAAAGAACTACTTGCCTGGGGATTACGAATCCAAAGAATTTGCTACCCTCCTGGAGTGGAACAACATCTACTACCTCGAAAAAGAAAAACTGATCAATGCACCTAAGCAAAACATACGCTTGGGGTTGGTCCAGTGGCAAATGCGGCTTTTTGACAATTTTCAGGCTTTGGTAGAGCAGGTCGAATATTTTGTGGATGCGGTGAGCGATTATAAATCCGACTTTATTCTTTTTCCAGCCTTGTTCAATGCGCCTTTGATGGCGGATTTCAATCATTTGGGAGAAGCAACGGCCATTCGCGAATTGGCTAAATATACCGAGCCCCTGTTGCAAAAGTTTATGGAGCTGGCCATGGCTTACAACATTAATATCATAACGGGCAGCATGCCGATCGTCGAAAACGGTCAATTGCTCAACGTTACTTATCTTTGTCGGCGAGATGGTACTTGGGACGGTTGTTACAAAATCCATCCAGTTCCTTCCGAAGTATCGGCCTGGGGTATGGTGGGTGCCAATAAGATTAAAGTGTTTGATACGGATGCCGGAAAAATTGGTATTTTGATTGACTATGATGTTTGTTTCCCTGAGCTAGCTCGGTGGCATGCCCGACAAGGGACGCAGATCTTGTTTGTTCCTTTTTTGACCGATACTCAGAACGGGTACAACCGCATTCGCCTTTGTGCTCAGGCGCGTGCCATTGAAAATGAATGTTATGTTGCTATTGCGGGATGTGTAGGTAACTTGCCAAAGGTCAACAACATGGACATACAGTACGCCCAATCAGCGATTTTTACACCTTCAGACTTTGCATTCCCTAGCAACGGTATTCGTGCTGAAGCAACACCAAATACGGAAATGACCGTCATTGCCGATGTTGATTTGGAATTGTTGCTGGAATTGCACGAATTTGGCAGTGTACAAACCATTAAAGATCGCCGAAGTGATCTTTATGAACTACGTTTTAAGAATAAAGGCACTTGATTTTCAATTTTTTAGATTTTTTTACATATTTGCAGCGTGAATTGAGGAAGCCGACTCAAATTAGCTTAGGGCATGTTCTGGAATGGCGGTTTGGAAACCAAATGATTATTCCTCAGCATACCCTAAGGTTTTTTTGAAGACTTCTTGCTTGCTTTTTCGTATTCTGAAAACTAATTCCCAACCAGTAGCGTTAATTTGTGGATTTTCTAAAAATGGTAACATGGATCGTAACGAAGTAGTCCGATATTCTGATAGCGAGTTAGAGGAATTCCGGGTGCTCATTGAGACTAAGCTAAACCGGGCAACTAAGCATTTGAAAGAACTTCAAGAACAAATTCTTGAAATTACTGAAAATACAAGTGATGAGCATGGCGGCGATTGGGTCGATGACAGCAGCATCAACAATGATGTGGAGATGCTCAATAACATGGCTATCCGCCAAAGAATGCATATTCAGGATCTGGAAAATTCACTCGTACGCATTAAAAACAAAACCTACGGTATTTGTAGCATTACCGGTCAGTTGATTGACAAACGTCGACTATTGGCAGTACCTACAACCACCAAAAGCTTGGCTGCAAAAGTTGCTGAGCAGATTCCAGTGGTGGAGAAAAAAGAAAAACCGCTAATCGAAAAACCGGTGGTAGAGAAAAAACCTGCCGAAAAAACCCCGTCACAAAAACGCATCATCACTACCGTTATCCGTAAATCTACTGGTGCCAATAAAAAGAAACCAGTAGAATTGGAAGACCTCGAAGATATTGAAGAAGACGATTTGAGCCTCAACAAGGACATCTTTTTTGAAGATGACCAGGACATTCTCTATGGCTCGGTTTCTGATTTGGATGATGACTCTTATGAAGATACTTCTGCCAACCCAAGCAACATGGGGGAAGAAGAAGACGATTATTAATGCTTCAGCGTTGAAAATAGCTTCAATTTAAGGTTGCTCAATCAAAAGATATTTTTTACCTTTGCAATCCCGAATGCACAGTGTCGGATTCGGGATTTGCATGTAATTAAAAAACTAATTTATATTTATGCTGATCATTGATATAAAAGACGGCGAAAGCATTGACAAAGCGCTTAAACGTTACAAGCGCAAGTTTCAGAACGCAGGCGTAATCAAGGAATTGCGCAGGCGCAAAGAGTTTACTAAGCCTTCTGTAAAACGCAGAAACATCGTCCTCAAAGCAGTACACCGCGAACATGTACGCGCCATTGAAGAACCAACTGGTTTGTAAATCTGACTCCCGTCCGGGAATTTGATTCCGTAACTGACGTTTTCATTTCCAGATGATAGGTATAGAACTTATCCAATTTCGTTACCGCACAAAAGAGACGCGTTCTTTTTTGTGCGGTTTCGTCATTACGTAATGGTATACCTATCATGAAAAAAACACCTCATGCAAAGAGAAATACACCAATGGTTTAGCCCGCACCTAGGCAAAGAGATGGAAATTGCAGTCTATGGGCATTATGGGTTTTCGTTGTTGCTGTTACCGACAGCCGCAGCCGACTATCTAGAGTACGAGCGGTTTCACTTGATTGGCAGCATCGCTCCTTTTATTGAAGCTGGAAAAGTCAAGGTTTTTTCCATCAATAGCATCAATTCCGAAGCTTGGCTCAATGACTGGATGGATGGGCAACAAAAATCGCTTCGCCACCAACAATTCAATGGCTATGTTGAAGATGAAGTGGTTCCTTTTATTCGCAATCATAGCAGTTGGGAAACGCCCATCATTACTGCTGGCGCTTCATTGGGCGCTTTGCATTCCGCTAATTTATTTTTTCGCAGACCTGATCTATTTGCCGGGGTCATTGCCATGTCGGGGGTTTACGACTTAAGCGCTTATTCAAAAGGACACTGGGACGAGGATGTCTATTTCAACTCTCCTTGTCATTACCTTCCCGATTTGAATGACGCCTACTTTCTTTCCCGTTTGCAGCAGTCGCAGCACATTCATATCCTTTCTGGTTCCGGTGATTATGAAGATCCTGAAGCCGCGCGGAGATTGTCGGGCATATTGTCAGCTAAAGGAATTACTAATGAGCTCGATATCTGGGGTTGGGATATGAAACACGATTGGCCAACTTGGCGGGCAATGTTACCGCATTATCTGGAAACGCGGTTTTAAGTTAGTTCCAAAAAAAATTGCACCGTTTCCCCGATCAAGAATGGGATAACGAAAGGGACGAGGGGCAATGATTTTTTCATTTCCCCTCGCTCGTTTACTCAATATCAATTGGCGCTCTTCTTTTTCACCGCTAAATCATTGTAACCAACCAGCTGAATCCCATTGTTCAGCATAAAATTTTTGACTTCCTTTGAGGTGAACAATTCTGTCACTCCCTGGCGATCAGCGGCCACATTTTCATACCCAATGTGGTAGATTGACCTCAACTCTTCATCATCAAGCCCAGGGTGATCAACAAACAGATACGTTTGACCGGGCTCTAGGTTTTTTAGGGCCGCTATAAAACTTTGAATTTTTTCCTTACCGGTACCTTTAGACCCAGCATAACTGAAATTTTTCACCCCCAGCTCTTCTAAATCTATATCGATGTTGTAGGCTTGCGCCAATTTTTTGGACATGGCCTTTACGGCATCTGAAATGCGATTGCAACCCATATGCGCGGATACATGACTCACCCGGGGTATTTTCTTAAGCGCCATTTCTATCTGTGCCCGCATTTCCTTTTCGATGTCTTCAATTTTCCAATTGTTTTCCATAATGGCTTGTCCGGGGTAGTTTTTATTGGCAAAAACCATGGGGTAAAAATACCCATTCGCGTCGCGAATGCTTGGACAATCGGTAAGCGGTCGCCATTTTACATTGTCCCATTCGCTGGTGATGGCTAGGTGGACGCCGACATCGATACCCGGGTTTTGCTCCAACATTTTTACCGCTTCAGGAAACCAAGGTGAAGGCACGATCACTTCAATGGAAGTCTCGATCCCTTTTTTGTAAGTCTCTACCAAGGCCAGGTTGCCGGAATGTGAAAAACCCATGTCGTCGCCACGCATGATCACTCGGATGGGTTTTATTTGAGCTTGAGCCAAAACGCCTTTCATAGACCGGATCACGTTTTTTTCAAAACTATTTTTGACCTCAACGGCAATTCTACTTTTGTCAAAAGAGCACGTAAAAGTCTCGGTATGCGGACTTTCGATGTAGCGCAAAACCAGTTCCAGGGTAGTATCGCTTTTCCAAGAGAAATTCCCTGCTACTTTGGGAGGAGGAAGACCTACAAAATGCCCTTTTGCGGCACCTGTTAAAGCTGGGCCAAGCTTTTTTGTTTCCCCAAAGGCCCATTTTCCAGCAGCAAAAGCAATTTTGAAGCTATCCATTTTATTGTAAAAAGTAACGTGGCAGAGGTCGTCCTTGAACTGAAAAGCCATTTTTTGGAGGTGTTTGTCATTGGGTGACAAAGCAAAAGTTTTTCCGCTTATTGCTTTCACCAGCGGAGATGCGGGCCCTTTTGCAGCAACTGGCAAAGCAAGGGTAGCTAATTTTTGCTTCAAGTCGGCCAGTGCTGTTTTGTTTGCAGGTAAAACTTCTTTTTGGAAAGCAGGTAAAATGTATTTCCAGATCAGGTTGATCTCATCTTGCATGTTGCTGGTTTCGCTGGTCATGATGACGACTGCATCCTGATCGGGCATTACAATGATGTACTGCCCAAACGCGCCATCGCCACGATAAGCATTGTTTTTGCAGCGCCACATCTGGTAACAGTAGCCCTGTTCCCAATCGCTGGGATCTCTTTTCTCCTGCGCTAGGTCGGGGTGTTGTATGATTTTTACACTTGACGCCTCTTCAACCCATCCTTTGGGTAGCACCTGTTTGCCGTTCCACATGCCTTTTTGGAGAAACAACTGACCAAATTTCGCCATGTCTTCGGTTTTTACCCGCAAGCCCCAGCCGCCTACATTGATCCCACGCGGATCTACCTCCCAGTCAGCACCAGAAATCCCCAGCGGTTTGAACAAACGCGGCGTGAGGTAGTCAATTACTTTTTCGCCGGTTACCTTTTGTATTATGGCAGATAACATGTATGTACACAAGCTATTGTATAGAAATTTGGTTCCAGGTTGAAACACAAAGGGAATCTCCATAAATCCACGCACCCAGTTACTGTCGCGCGAATTAACCAGCCCGGTAGGGTCAAAATTTTGACCAGCAGACATACTCAGTAAGTCTTTGATCTTCAATTCCGCCAGATTGGGGCTAATTGTTTTTGGCAAATCATCAGGAAAAAATGAAATCACTTTATCGTTGACGGTCAAGCGCTTCTCGCTTATTGCAAATCCAATGGCAGTGGCGGTAAAGCTTTTGCTACAGGAGTACATGGTGTGTTTCAAATCTGCGCGGTAAGGGTTCCACCAACCTTCCGCCACTATCTTGCCATGCCGGATCACCATCAAGCTATGTGGTTCGTGTTGGCTTTTAGCCTCGGCATCCAAAAATTGGGAAATGCCTGTTGAAGATACGCCTTCTGCTTCAGGAGTGCTTCTTGGTAAGGCATCGGGTGCTTGCGCGCGCAGGCAGAGGCTGAGAAAAAGAAAGAAAAGACCAGCAAAAAAAGATGTTTTGCTCAATTTCATTGGTGTTGACAGTTTTGATGGAGGAAAGAACCGGTTTGCATTTTCGATGTCTAAAAATAAAGATACTTCATCTAAAGAAAAAACAATATTTTAGATGCGCAAGAAGAAAAGAAAAAGTATTGATTAAAACTAAAAAGTAAGCAAAAAATTTAATCCAAGTAAATGACGGATAGGAAATTAGATAAACAAAAAGCCATCAAAATTATTCGCTGTGGACTAGAAAAGCTCGGCGATGCGGATACGCAGGTACAGCTACAGCAGCATTTAGCAAAAAATGGATATGAATTTTCAATTGC
Source organism: Chitinophagales bacterium (assembly GCA_038240665.1). GTDB lineage: Bacteria > Bacteroidota > Bacteroidia > Chitinophagales > Saprospiraceae > Haliscomenobacter. The sequence continues at coordinate 39,331 of JBBRGN010000009.1, forward strand.
CAACCTCAACAAAATCTATAGGAAGTACTATAAAGTCCAAGATTCCGCTGCCGCCGAAGATATTCAAATTGGGCGCGTTTCCCTCCTTAAATTTGCCGAAGGGCTGTTGGTTATTCTGAAAAAAGTAAACTTGGAGTACAATATGGAAAGCGACCTTTTTGAGGCAACCGACTTTCCAGACCATTTATCAATCGCCCATCGCTATAAACCTCGTTTTTTTGCTGAGGGGAGAAGATCCATCGCCGACAAAATCCAATTTATACAAAATGCCAAAGAAGAGGTGATCGAAATGGGAATTCGCCTAAATACTTTTAGTAAATACTTCATTGGCCGCAGTGATTCCGAATTCAAGAACCACATCATCGAATTGCTCAAAAAAGG
>JBBRGN010000010.1:0-38907 GCA_038240665.1 Chitinophagales bacterium
GTTTTTCATAGGTTTTGAGCTTGGGCATAAAAAAATCTAAAATTCCCTTTTACCGCCTACCCAAGTCTGCAAGACTTTTACATCTTTCAACTGATCGATTGAAACAGTAAGCGGATTGCGGTCCAAGATAACGAAATCTGCCCATTTTCCAGGTTCCAGGCTGCCCATTTTATTATCAGCGCCGCTAGCTGCAGCAGCGCCAAGGGTATAGGCATGGAGCGCTTCAGCACAACCAATGGATTCCTGAGGGGCAATGGTTCTCATTTTGGCCGTCATGCGGGTAACCGCGCTTTGAATGCCCATCAAGGGGTTAATGTCCTTTACCACGGGCGCATCAGAGGAAAAAGCGAGAGCGACACCGGCATCCAAAACGGAGCGGTAAGGATACACATGCGCTAAGTAATCATCAGACAGGTACTGGATAAAATTTTCGCCCAATTCCTCTAAAAAAATGGGCTGCGACACGCATAGAGTCCCCAGCTTGCGCATGCGGGAAAGATGATCAGCGCTGGGCAAACCGAGGTGTTCGATGCGGTGACGAAGTCCTGAAGTGTTTGATTTTTCAATCGCTTCGTACACCATCAGAACCAATTCAATGGCCTGATCACCAATGGCGTGGGTAGCTATTTGTAACCCCACAGCTTGCGCCTGCGTGGCCATTTTTTTAAAAAAATCAAACTCCAAGCGTAGCACACCTTGTTCCTGGGTGTTTTTATAAGGATTAAACAGTGCGGCCGTTTTTCCACTCAAGCCGCCATCCGCAAAAAACTTGACCGCTTGGACATTGAGAAAATTGGAAGTAAACCGCTTGGGAAGCGGATAGGCGACCGTTCCACCATCGGGGACAGCCATGGCAATGGCATTGACTCTTATTTTCAATTCGCCAGCTTGTTCCATTTGTCGGTATACCTCCAGCAAATCAGGGGCTACCGCAGGGTCTGTAGCCGCTGCAATGCCAAGCGACAACAATTTTTCCTGGGCGGCCAGGATCATATTGCGGTAGGCTTCGGGTGTAGGTTTGGGCAGAAAATCGTGGAAAAGCCCTAAAGCTGTTTCCGTAAAAACACCGTTGGGTTGACCATCCTCCCCCAAGCGGATTTCACCGCCAATAGGCGTGATCAAAGTCGACTTCAAATGCTGTAAAGCGGCGGTATTGACCACCGCGATGTGTGCGCAAGTACGTAGGATAAAGCAAGGTCGATGGGGCAAGATGACATCCAAATCCAAACGGGTGGGCATACGACCATCGGCAAGGGTCATTTCGTTAAATCCCCTGGCCAGAATCCAAGGCGCAGCTGGGTTAGCGGCAGCAAAATCAGCCAGCTGTTCCAATAAAAGTTGGATGGAAGTCACGCCCCGTAGATCCAATTGGTAACGCAGCAAATCGCCTACTTTCCAGAGGTGGATGTGAGCATCGTTAAAAGCGGGGAGTAAGGTTTTTCCTTGAAGGTCGATTTGTTCTGTCCCTGGATCCAGTTGCGCGTGCAATACTGCCTCAGAACCAACGGCCTGAATACAACCCGATTTCACCCACACAGCATCCGCAAGCGGCTGCTGTAGGTTTTGAGTCAGCAATTGGCCATTGAAAAAAAAGACCTGATCCATACGCACTCTGCTTATGCCTAGGCCTGAAGTTGAGCGTGGTGGTAATCCGACAATTTTTTGATGTCGGTATTGGTACCAAAAACCACCAGAATATCCCCTTCTTCGAATAGGGTTTCCGGTTTCACAACGCCTTCAGAAATGTAAATGACTTTGTTGATGCCGAGGAGGTTTTTCTTTACCCGTTTGCGAACAACCGTTACAATGTTGAGGTTAAAGCGTTTGCGGAGGTCAACATCCTGTACGTTTTTGCCCAAAAAATCCGGCGGTAGGTGCATTTCCACCACCGAATGGTTTTGATCCAGATCAAAAGAATCGATGGCTGTTTTGAGGTTCAACCTTTTGGCCAAACGCTCGGCAGCTTCTAATTCAGGATGTAATATTTCTTGGATGCCCATGGCTTCGAGCACCGTTTCGTGGGTCTCGGAAATGGAGCGGCTGATGACCCGTTTCACCCCCAAGGTTCGGAGATGTGCTGATGCCAACAGGGAGTCGCCTTCATTTTCGCCAATGGCGACAATGGCCACATCAGTGTCTTTTAATGGTAAATTGCGCATGGCTACCAGGTTGGTAGCATCCATTGTAATAGCTTGCGCTACTTTATCCTTAGCGGCTTCCACGCGGTCTGGGTTTTTATCCGAAGCGATTACCTCATGCCCCATCTCGGTCAATTGAGCAGCCAAGGAAGTTCCGAAATTTCCCAATCCGATGATCAATGCTTTCATAATACCCGTACAATATACTTAAGTGAAATAGGCTTGCTGACTGGGTTCTACCCCAACGTTGGCAAGTCTAATGATTTTTCCCGTGGCAAGTTACAGAAATCTGTGAGAAATGGTTAATTTAAAAGGAATCGGAAAAGATTCATGAATAGGGTAAGGAATGAAGGATTAATTGAATAATAAGGAACGGAAATAATAAAAAAAATTTGCTAACTGTTAAAAACCTCCTTCAAATCAATTTTCAAATCCGGAAAAATAGCCGAAACCAATACATCCTCCTCAATTACCGGCGCCAAACCGATAAATACCCCCAATTCATTGCGCACATACACGCGTACTTCCCGATCCAAAGGGTGAACCAACCAATATTCGGACACCCCAGCGGCTTCGTAAGCCTCGTCTTTATTGCGCATCTCTTTTTTGCTGTTGCCGGGAGAAAGTACCTCGACGACCAGATCAGGCGCACCTACACAACTTTGCTCATTTAATTTTTCTGGGTCGCAAACCACAAAAAGATCCGGCTTAACTATGGTGGCGTTTTGCCCGGTTTCATCTTCAAAAGGAAGTAGCACATCAAAGGGAGCAATGATTACACGACAGGATTTTCCTTTAAAAAAGCTTCGCAGCGACAGGTACAGGTTCCCAGTTACTTCCTGATGTAACAAATTGGGCGCAGGGCTCATCGGAAACAAATGCCCCTTGATCAGTTCCACCCTTTCCTTGAATTTCCAAGTCAAATAATCCGCATAGGAGTATAACCCCTCCGGATTGAGTTGGGATAATTGAGTGATTGGTATGGTTTGCGTACCCGTTGGCATACTTTTATAAATGATTTTATTCAAAAACCAGTTAACAAACATTGGATTTTCGACGCAGTCAGCCCGTTAAAACAAATATCGCTAATCAACAAAAACCTCCTTCAAATCAATTTTCAAATCCGGAAAAATAGCCGAAACCAATACATCTTCCTCAATCACTGGTGCCAACCCAACAAATACCCCCAATTCATTGCGCACATACACACGTACTTCCCGATCCAAAGGATGAACCAACCAATATTCGCGCACCCCAGCAGCTTCATAAACTTCGTATTTATTGCGCATTTCTTTTTTGCTGTTGCCGGGAGAAAGTACCTCGACGACCAGATCAGGCGCACCTACACAACCTTGCTCCTCCAGCTTTAAAGGATCGCAAATCACACACAAATCAGGCTGCACTAAGGTTGTATTTTCTGCTTGAGTGGATCCCGAAGGCAGTCTGACGTCAAATGGCGCATCAAATACCTGACAGCTTTTTCCTCGAAAAAAACCATACAATTGATAATGCAAAGCTCCGGAAATCTGTTGATGCAAGGTGTTTGGCGACGGACTCATCGGAAACAAACGCCCCTTGATCAGTTCCACCCTTTCCTTGAATTTCCAAGTCAAATAATCCGCATAGGAGTACAACCCCTCCGGATTAAGTTGGGACAATTGAGTGATTGGTATGGTTTGCGTACCCGTTGGCATATTGGTGCAAATAGTTTTTAATTAACGCTTTGATCTGATAAAGATAAGGTTTTTGGGTAATTGGGGCAAGCATGTCCGTTATGAACGAACAAAATCGCTCCATTAGCTCCCTTTTTTCCCCAACCGCTGTATACTTGCAAGAAAAAAAATGGCCAATCCCACCTTCAAAGAAGCCTTTCAAGTTTGGATCAAAGTAGCCTTGTATAGTTTCGGCGGTCCTGCCGGACAAATTGCCGTGATGCACAAGTACATTGTAGAAGAAAAAAAATGGTTGGGTGAAAACCGCTTTTTACACGCCCTCAACTATTGTATGCTGCTCCCTGGCCCTGAAGCGCAACAACTCGCCACCTACATTGGCTGGCTGATGCACCGAACCCGGGGCGGGATAATGGCCGGAGGCTTGTTTGTTCTGCCCGGCTTTTTGTCCATCCTTTTGCTCAGCATCCTCTATGCCCTCTGGAAAGATCTGACTTTTGTTCAAGGTGTTTTTTTTGGCATCAAACCCGCCGTCTTGGCCGTTGTTGTCGGAGCGGTCATCAAAATTGGCAAACGTGCCCTTAAGAACGAAGTCATGATTGGCATGGCGGTAATCGCCTTTATAGCCATCTTTTTTTTCAAAATAGCATTTCCAGTAATCGTGCTGTGCGCTGGTTTACTTGGCTATTTTGGTGGCAAGATTTGGGAAGAAAAATTTTACGTCATCAAAGGACATGCCGACAAACATGACAGCGAAGCCGGACTCATCGACGCCGGCATTCCCTCCGAAAAACCCGTATTAGGGAAAACAATACGTACCGCTCTGTTTTGGTTGATCTTATGGCTTTTACCAGTGGTGGCATTGGTGTTTTTTGTAGGTATGGAAAACGTTTTCACCAAAGAAGCCTTGTTTTTTAGTCAATCTGCGTTGGTCACTTTTGGCGGTGCTTATTCAGTGCTGGCTTACATCTCTCAAAAAGCCGTTGAAACTTACGGCTGGTTACAACCAGGAGAGATGCTGGATGGCTTAGGAATGGCAGAAACCACGCCCGGCCCGCTGATTCAAGTCGTTCAATTTGTAGGGTTTATGGGCGCATTTCGCAACTCCGGCCTGCTTGATCCCATTTGGGCGGGCGTATGGGCTTCGGTATTGGTGACTTGGGTGACCTACCTACCTTCTTTTTTATTCATTTTCACTGGCGCGCCTTACATTGAATACCTACGCGGCAACAAGTCGCTGAGCACCGCCCTTTCCGGCATTACCGCCGCAGTAGTTGGAGTTATCCTCAATCTGGGAATCTGGTTCAGTCTACAGACTTTATTTCAACAAGTAGGTGATGTAAAAATGGGTCTATTGCATATCCCTTTACCCGTCTGGGATACCGTAAATTGGGGGTCGGTCATCATCTCCATTGGCGCGTTGTTTTTTTCTTTCCGTTTACAGTGGGACATGTTGCGTACCATCGGCATTTGCATCTTGCTTGGGTTGATTTTCAAATATTTCATTTTATAAAGAATATAGCAAGACCATCCGTTTTATGCCCCCAAAAATCATTTCCTTGGCGGCGGCGGCTTAATCCCATCCGATCTCGACATCCTCCGCAAGGCTTCTTGAATCACTTTATCAAACCGCTGCTGCTGATCCGGTCGACAAAGTGCCCTCAATTCCCTAAAATGCCGAAACGTATTCCATTCCATCTGCCGTTGTACGGCCGTGACGCCTGCGATATTGCTGGTATCCCCGGTAGACAAGCCCCTAAAAAACACCTCGCGGGCAATGGCCAATTGGCGTTGGTAAGCATTTTTGTTACGGTGATGATCTTGGTGCATTTTTGAATAAGCCTTTACTTGTTTTTTATCCAATTTCAACTCATGGATGAGAAAACTGGCCACTGGAGGATGTCCCCCCGGCAAGGGAAAACCTCCTGATCCGCGGAAAAACATAAAGCCTAGGGTAACGACATTGACCACCACCAATACAACAATGACAAGGGTTAAAAATCTGGTCTTTTCCATAAGTATCTAGGATCAATAATTGTTAAGTGGATCATTGAAATAGGCATTACTTAGCGTTTCTGTTCCCGCAGCCGAGGCATTGCCTAAGTTTGTTTTGTGTTGCGCGTAGGCCAAAATGGCGATGTTCAAAACGGCCATCAAAGCAATGGCGGCCGCGGCTTGCCATACCTTCCGCATGGGAATCAACTTAGCAGGAGTTGGTGACAGCGCTTCGATGCGTTGTTGGAGTTGATCCCAAAGATCGGCGGGCGCTTCCGCCCGTTGGATGCCATCCAAACTGGCCAGGGCAGCCGCTATTTTTTCGGGTAAAGACTGATTCATAAAAAATGTGTTTTTGTTTTACGAAACTACCAAAGCTTTGCAATCAGATGTTTGCCATGACTTTTAAAGCTCTTTTTCATAATGTTCTCTCAAATATTGCTGTAAATTTTGTTTCGCTCGAAACAGGAGCGATTCCACCGAAGAAAGTGTTGCACCCATCACCTCACAGATCTCGGCATAACTCAAATCTTCCATTTTGCTCAAAGTAAAGGCGATCTTCTGTTTTTCCGGCAGTCGATCAATCGCTTTAAGCAGTACTGCCGCCTCCTCTTTGCGTTCCAGCACCACGCCAGGGTGAACAAAATCTGGAACGACCGGCGCGGTGGATTCTTGATCCGAAAACAAAGAGCGCACCAAAGCAAAACGTTTTTTGCTTTTTTTACTTTTGATAAAATCCAGGGATTTATTGACACTGATGCGGTAAATCCAGGTCGAAAGACTGGATTCGCCTTTAAAGCTGGCCTGGGTTTGGTAGATCCGGATAAACACTTCCTGGGTCACATCTTCGGCATCTTCGCGGTTCTGCAGCAACGACAATACGGTATTGTAGACTTTGTGTTGATACAAAGCAGTTAATTCGCGGAAATCCAGTGCAGGGATGGCCGAGTCGTGTGTAGAAGTTCGTGATTCGATGGGATCTCCAGTTTTTTTTATAGTACTTGGACGAGGGCATACGGAAATACTTGCGCGGCGGCCTCGTTTTTTTTCAAAAAAAGGGATTTGGGGATTGAGGGGAGTTCACTTTTTGAATCATTGGAGCCGCCCCTCAGGCGGCTTTTTTTTATTAAGCATCAACCCATTCAGCAGAAATCGATAGTTGAATTGTACAGTCCCGAATTTATAAGCCAATAATACACCCTAAAAGGTATATTTATTAGTGTATTTACAAAAAAATATACCCCGAAGGGTACATTTCAATAATTTTTCATACTTTACACCCAAAAGGGTATAAAAATGAATTTGGCAAGTTTCGTAAAGGTAAAAAGAAAAGCAGTAAACCTAACCCAGCCAGAGCTAGCCGCTAAGGCAGGTGTGGGCTTGCGTTTCCTCCGTGAATTGGAACAAGGCAAGCAAAGTTTACGACTGGATAAAGTAAACCAAGTACTGCGTTTATTTGGGCATGAAGTAGGCCCAGTTCCTGCTAACAAAGAAAATGAACAATGAGAAAAGCGATAATAAAAGTGAATAAATAGCTGGCTGGATGGCTCACGCAAGATGAGTAGGGGTATCATTTTGAATACGATACCAATTTAGTCAGGTTCATTTACTGTCAGACAACTATCTTTTTAGTTAGAAAAGTAGGCTGTCAAACATAATCAATAATCATTGATGGCCTCTTTTTTCGTTATAATTCGTTAAAAAGCCCCGCCTGACAAAAAAATAAGCGCATCAATGACCATCATTATTTTCGACTGTATTCTTAGCCCCACTATTCGCCTCAAAAGATACCTGCCTAGCAAAAAAATTGCTTCGCCAAATGTACCAACTTATTATTGGCTCATTCCTTACCATATTGTTTCGGCGAACAATCGCACTGCCCAGTACCTATTTGTAGTCCAATAGTTTCACACATTTACCTTTCTCCTCAAAGACAATCAATCTTCTCCGCTGGGATCACCGTCCCTTTCAACCGTTGGATGATGGTAGCCATTTTATCGCGGTTCAGCTGATAACGACTGATCAAATCCGCCAGTTCCTTGGGTTTCATGGCGGAGTAATCCCTGCCCACGATTTCGCTGTAGTTGAGCACCAAACGTGCCAAATCCTCCCGATCGCGTTTTACCGATTCAATCATCACCGGAGAAATTGGCGTAGCCGATTCATTAGTGGATTTGAGGTAATTGTCCATGCCGACCAACAGCTCTTCATAGCAGCTCAGTTTACCATAATAAGTAGTGCTGTATTCTTTGTATTTACGGATATTTTCTTCCACGGTAGCGTTCTCCAGGGCGGTGATGCGCTCTCCTACCCTTTGGCCGCAAGTCTGACACAAGGGATAAGTCTGAGAAGCCCGGTTCATCAACCAGCTTTTTTTGGCTTCAATGTCCAGACGCGTATCGGGGGTGAAATCAAGCTCAAAAAGTGCGGTTTCCATTTCCGACAATCGCCGGATGGCCAAGGTGTAGCTTTCCTGCGCTTCGATTTCCTTGGGTAGTTTGCCCTGGATTTCAATTTGTTTCAAGCGTTCGCGGTAAAAATCGAGGCGTTCAATGTCTTCATAAAGTTGACGCGACGTTTTTCCTCCTGCTTGGTAGGTATTGGGGTTTTCGGAAAGATAGGTGGCAATGTTCCGGCCTTTTTGCAACAATTCAGAATGGTACCAAAGATCTACATCGGTCATTAAATTGGCGTAGAGGCGTTGGTATTTTTCGCGGATTGAAATTTCTAATTTATTCAACCCCGAAAGTTCTGACTTACGCGTGTTTTCGAGGTTGAAGTACAATTCAATGCACCGCGAAAAAGCCAACCAGTCGGGGTATTTGGTATTCAAGCTATTTTGAAAAAGATCGCTTTGGCGTTGTAGCTCCACCGCCAATTTGAGGGCTTCCAAAAAACCCCGTTCTACTTCTTTTTTGGTGGAGTTTTGAATTTTGCGAAAATCCCGGGTTTTTTTCTCGATGTATTGCTGGTTATAAGCCAATTGCGAGTGGTCGGTATTGTATTCTGCTTTGGTATTGACCACCAGGATGTAAGGTATGGTGGTGGTTCCTACGCAACGTTTGATATCGTCTACTTTTTGGACCTTAGCGTTGGTAAAATAGCGCGTTTTTGCCGGTTTGTCGATGTCCCAATGTATGCGGTACAAGGTTGCCGATACCACCTTTTCCTCATACAAGGCGCTGAGTTCTTTACTGAGCAACTTGATGTAAAACTCGCTGACGATTTTATGCGGGTCTTCTACGTGTTCCATGGATTTGAGGCCCTTATCGATTTGTGGGATAATCTGCTCCGTTAGCGCTGAAAAAGTACCGGCAATGGGATTGCGTAGGAGATTGGCAGCGGTTTTTCCCAAACCGATGGAAATTTCAGCCGTTTTTTTCCAAAATTCATTGGAATTGTTTCCTTTAAAGGCTTCAAAACGCACTTTGGCTACAATGTCGCGGTTTTTGAGGAGGTCATCGGAGATGGCTTCCAAAAAACGACCGCCGTATTCCACCACCCGCGAAGCAACGCTGGGATCACGTACATCGTGGATCATCAAAGGGATGGTCAGTACGTTCGCTTCGTTGTTGGGGTCCTTTACCGTGGCCGCCAAGTACATGTATTGTGGGTAATCCCCTTTTTTGAGTCCGACATCTTTTTTTTCTCCTTTGTTCAGGCCTTCCCCTTCAAAAACGGATTGCAGGGCGCTGGGATTAAGCAAAAACAGGTACGAGGAATTCAAGTTGTAATCAGAAGAAGGAAAATTGGGAGTAATCCAAGACTCCGTTTCGGAGGCGATGATGTTGTATTGAGCTTGAGCCAAAAAGGTTGGCAGTAAAAAAGAGGAAACCAAAAGGAATTTGCGAAACATTTTTGCTTGGTACTTAATACAGTGAGGAAATCAGTATTCGTTATGGTCATTACACCGCAACAACTTTCAGAACAACGAAGGCTTAGTCAATTGGTTACAGGATTGTAAGTAAAGGGACACTATAAATCCTTATTACTTGTAACCTATTACTTTTTCAAATGCTTTTGCAGCGTCAGGAGCACCAACCGCGCCAGCAGCAACCAAGGTAAAGTATGGACAAAAAGATCCAGCAAATCTGCCCAATCAAAGCCTTTGGCACCCCGCGCAATCCAGTACAGCTTGCTCCAAATGTGCGGCGTCGGAAGAAAAGGCGCCAAACCCAGGGTCAAACAAGCCAGTAACACAAATTTCCAATCGTTAATTGCCGCTTTCATTCACTTTTGTACTCTTGGCGTTTTAGAACTTATTCGGGAATCTAATCTTTGCTTTCGAATAAATTCCCCAAATAAACGCTAACTTAGTAAAGCAATTTTTTTTAAACTTGAACAAAAGTTCGAAATGCCCAACATTTGTGTACTCGATGGCTACACCTTAAACCCTGGGGATCTCAGTTGGGATGCCCTTCGCCAATTGGGGGAAGTAGCCCTTTATGATCGTTCTTCTCCGGAAGAGATCATAGAACGCGCTCAAAATGCGGATATTATATTGGCCAACAAAGTGGTGATCAGCGCAGAAGCGATGGCTCAGCTGCCTAACCTCAAATGCATCTGTGTAACCGCTACCGGTTACAACAACATCAACTTGACCGCTGCACGCAGCCAAAAGATTACCGTATGCAACGTGGTTGGCTATGGCACCGAATCGGTAGCCCAACATGTTTTTGCTTTGCTCCTGGAATTGACCAACAACGTAGCGCTCCACAATGCCAGCGTGCAAAAAGGGGATTGGTCGGCACAACCCGATTTTTGTTACTGGAAAAAACCGATCTTAGAGCTCAGTGGGCGTACCATGGGCATCTATGGTTTTGGACGCATTGGCCAAAAAGTGGCCGGTATAGCCATGGCCTTGGGTATGCGGGTGATTTCTACCCATCGCCACCCCGAACGCGATGCCTTAGTGGGGGTAACTTTTGTACCTTTAGAACAATTGTTTTCCGCCAGCGATGTTATCTTACTGACGGTTCCCTTAACCGATAAAACCCGGGGCATCGTGAGTGCCAAATTACTGAACACCATGAAACCAGATGCTTACTTGATCAATACGGGGCGGGGAGAATTGGTCAATGAAATGGATTTACGTGCCGTTTTGCTGGAAGGAAAAATAGCCGGTGTTGGACTGGATGTATTGGATGGGGAACCGCCGCGGGTCGATCATCCGCTTTTTGGACTACCCAATTGTTTGATCACGCCCCACCATGCCTGGGCAACCATCCAAGCACGGGAACGCATGATGCAAATAACCTTAACAAATGTCAAGGCATTTTTGCACGGCACTCCGCTAAATGTGGTCAGTTGATGGGTCGGGAGTATTAAAAAAGATACTTTAAAAACATACCATGAGAATTCGTTACACCTGGTTATTAGGTGTTTTCTGTTGTGTGAGCTCGGCGCTTTGGAGCCAACAGTCGCTTTGCGGCGGCGCAACTGGCGATCCGGTTATCAACATCGATTTTGGTTCCGGTACTAATTTTGGTCCGCCACTACCTCTTGGAACCACCAATTACCGCTATGCTTACGGCTACCCGAATGATGGGTATTATACGCTGGCCAACATATTGGGGCCTCCTGGAAACGACTGGCACAAAACCCCCGACCATACCCCCAATGATTACAATGGCTATGCCTTGGTGGTCAACGCCTCCTTTGCACCCGGCGAATTTTACCGCCAGCGCATTGATGGCTTGTGCGACAACAGCGTTTATGAGTTTTCGGCTTGGGTTACGGTGCTCAATATTCCTAGCATAACCATCTGCGGCGAACGCTTGATCTTGCCCAATGTCCGGTTTCAAATTGAAGACCTGAGCGGTAAGGTGCTCGGAAACATCGTTACTGGTAACCTTCCTGCTACAAATGATGTGCAATGGAAACGACTAGGTTTCAGCTTTACAACTCCAGTGGGTCAAAATGATGTGGTGGTGGTGATGATCAACAATGCTCCCGGCGGTTGTGGCAACGACTTGGCCATCGACGACATCATCTTCCGCTCTTGCGGAGATCAAATCAATCTTACCTCCACGCCCTCTTTGATAAGCCCCATTTGTCATCCCGATTCGTTGCGTTTTAAAGTCGCGCTCGGACCGGGGTACACCACACCGTTGTTTCGCTGGCAAAGAAGCTTGGCCAGCGACTCCACGCAATGGGAGACACTCTCCGAAAGTCCCAAACCAGCCTTGACCGTTTTTCACGATAATCCAGCGCAGCATTATCGGGTATTGGTAGCCAACAGTCAAAGCGCACTGGACAACCCGTTTTGCAGTGTGAGTTCTAATTTAGTGGTGGCAAAAATTGCTCCGCCCCCTGATTTTTCGTTGAAAGTTACCCATAGTTGCGGACCGGCCAACGGTCGAATTGATTTAACACCTACTTTAGGTCCGCCGCCTTATCGTTATACCTGGAGCAATGGTGCTAAAAGCGAGGATGTGGCCCGTTTGGTTCCAGGCATCTACCGGGTCACCTTAACCGACGCCTACGGTTGTGTAAATAATGACAGCGCGGAAATTGACCTGCAGGGATTGGAGCCTCCGGTAACCTTGATGGGAGAAACAGTCATTACCCTAGGATCAACGACTACGCTGAGTTTAACCTCAAGCCGAGACAGTGTACGTTTTTTTTGGCGACCGAGCAGTAGTCTGCAATGCGTAGATTGCGCCTCCAATGTTGCTTTACCTGCGCATGATACCATTTATCAATACTTCTATACTACCCCTGAGCGCTGTACTTTTTCCGATAGTGTGCGCATCAAGGTGATCCGCGGGCCATTGAATATTTTTGCACCCAATGTCTTTACACCCAATGGCGACAACATCAACGACGCGTTCACTTTATTCAGCGGGCGCTTGGTTTCGGAAATCATCATCATGCGGATCTACGACCGCTGGGGGAACCTGGTGTTTGAAAAGAATAATTTCCCGCCCAATGATGTATCGAGCGGTTGGGATGGCCGGAATCGAGGCAATTCGGCAGGCGAAGGCGTTTTTGTCTGGTATGCCTTTGTCAAATTGATCGATAACAGCACCGAAAAAATAAGTGGCGAAGTGATGGCATTGCCCAATAAGTAAGGGGCAATGACTGCTGTCATCGCCCCTTTTCGTTTATTTTTAAGCAAAAAACAGCTTACAATTTTGGAACCCGCAACATCTGACCAGGATAGATCAGGTTTGGATCTTTCAACATCGGTTTGTTGGCCTCAAAAATGACGGGATATTTCAAAGCATCGCCATAATAGTGTTTAGCAATCTTTGACAAAGAATCGCCAGATTTTACTTCGTAGAAATCAGATTCTGGCTCGGGAACATTGACCGTAATGCGGTCATCTACCACGGCGATGTCTTGGACATTTCCGAGTACCAATACCACTTTCTCTTTATCCGCTTGAGAGGAAGCCTCTCCATAAACCGTCACTGTGTCGCCTTGAAGTTCGATGCGAAGGTCTTTGATGTCAATTCCAGTATCATGAACTGCTTTGTTCAGTGATTCAATATGAACGGCTTGAACTTTCTCCGTATCTACTGCTGTAGTGGTGGTAGTTGGAGTAGTGGTGGTGTGGTGGAACAACTTAGCTCCTGCATTTTTAAGAAAAGAAAACAGACCCATGGTTAAGTTATTTAAGGTTGAGAATTTGGAATAGGTACAAAGGTAAATATAGCAGTCGAATAATTTAACACCGTTATAAATCAAAAAAATGAAACCGCTAGCTGTTCTTCTAATCCCCTAATTCTGACTACCTTGGAGCAAGTTTCTACCCCTAATTGATTCTATCGGACAACATAATCCATTTCTTTTTTTAAACTTCCTAGTTTGGAAAAGTGAAAATTGTTTAAAAGGCGTATATTTGCCCAGTTTTTTAGCAAAAAATTTAAGAAAAGCAGAAGTTATGCAAGGAAAAGGAGTTGTAAGGTTCTTCCTAGTGTTGATGACCATTGTTACGCTCTTCCAATTCCTCTTTGTTATTCCTACTGGGAAAGTAGAAAGAGATGCGGATGCCTACGCCCAAAAAGCGAGTGCAAAGGTGGCAGAGAAGGATAAAGAGACAATCTTTAAAGGAAGTCGTGCTCAGTACCTGGATTCAATGTCTTCAGTGGTGGTATTCAACCTACCCATGCTGAAAGGCTATACTTATCAGGAACTCAAAGCGCAGCAGTTATCGCTGGGTTTGGACTTGAAAGGCGGGATGAGTGTCGTACTTCAAGTGGATCTTAAAGATTTCTTAAAGTCATTGGCTGACGACAGCAAGGATAAGACTTTCTTGAAAGCCTTGGATCAAGCTTCAGAGGCTCAAAAGAATGCTCAAGCCGGATATGTTGATTTGTTTGCTCAAGAATACAGCAAACTAACCAACAACCGTCCTTTGGCGCCTCTTTTCGCTCGCAATAGCGCGCTGCGGGAACAAATTAAATTCGACTCGCCAAACGAACAAGTGGTAAGCGTTTTGCGTGAAAAAGCGAATTCAACTGCGGAATTGACCTTCCAAATGTTGAAAGAACGGATCGATAAGTTAGGGGTAACAAGTCCAAACATCTCTTTGGACAAAGGACGTCAGTTGATCTTGGTAGAATTGCCGGGTATCGACAACCCTGAGCGTGCTCATAGTTTTTTGACCGGCGCTGCTAAGCTTGAATTTTGGAACGTTTACCGCATTTCTGATCCGGTCAACCCCAACGCTGCTACGCCAGTCAATATCCAGAAAGCCCTCATTGATGCCAATGCACTTTTGGCAAAGGTTTTGGGTAAAGGCGAATTGAAAAAAGAAATCCTTCGCATTGATACTACTTTTGCTAGCGACGCCAATGGCAATCGCATCAAAGGAAAAATCGCTAAGTTGGATACGGTGTACAGTGACGTCAATGTCAACCAAGGCCCGCTTTTTGAAAAATTCACCATCAATGATGGACGCACTTTTAGCCCATCAGTAATGGGGGTAGCGGAAAAAAACAAAAGAGCGGCCATCGATACTTTATTTGCAAGAGAAGAAGTAGCTGCTTTGTTTCCGCGGAACCTTAAGTTTGTGTGGTCAAAAAGTCCCATCACCAATCCGGAGACCAAAAAAACTACCAATCTATATGAGCTCTATGCCATCAAAAAAGAAGGTAGCAGCGGCAAATCTCCTTTGACAGGTGAGCACATCATAAAAGCTTACGAAGACACCAACCCCATTACCAAAGATGTGGTGGTCTCTTTAAGTATGGACAACGCGGGTGCTAAGATTTGGGCGAATATGACCACTAAAGCTGCTCAAGACAACAACCGCGAAGTGGGCATTACCTTGGATGATGAAATGGTTTCTTGCCCCCGGGTAAACGAACCCATCACTGGTGGTAACACGCAAATTTCCGGTAGCTATACCATTCAGGAGGCAAAAGACTTTTCCAAAATCCTGGAAGTAGGTAAACTTCCAGCACAAACCAGGATCATCCAGGAATCTTTGATCGGCCCTTCACTTGGGGAAGAAAACATTTACAAGGGTATGTTATCCTTGGTTTTTGCCTTCTTAGTAATCCTGGCTTTTATGATTCTATATTATGCTGGCGGCGGTCTAGTAGCCATTTTGGCTTTGGTAATCAACTTGTTCTTCCTGATTGGCGCGATGGCTTCATTCGGAACTGTACTTACGCTTCCTGGTATCGCTGGTATCGTACTGACCATTGGTATGGCGGTAGATGCCAACGTAATCATTTATGAGCGTATTCGGGAAGAATTGCGCGAAGGCAAGTCCATGCAGGTATCGATTCAAGAAGGATTTAAACACGCTACCGCAGCCATCTTGGATGGTAACTTGACTACGTTGTTTGTCGGGATTGCACTCGCGGTTTTTGGACTAGGACCGATCAAAGGTTTTGCCATCGTTTTGATGCTTGGTATTGCGGCAACCTTGTTCACGGGTATCTTGTTAACGCGATTGATGATTGAATGGTGGACCAGCAAAGGTCGTACCATCAATTTCTCTTACCCTTGGTCGGCCAATGTGTTGTTGAACCAAAACATCGACTGGATGGGTTTGAGAAAGTACTCTTATTCCTTCTCTGGAATCGTTACCATCATCTGCTTGGCTTCGATGATTTTTAGAGGTTTTGACCTCGGCGTAGATTTCAAAGGGGGGTATTCGTATACCGTTCAATTCACCAAACCGGTAGCTGCTGAAGATCTGCGTACTTCCTTGAGTACGGCTTTTAATGGAAGTTCCTTGGTGGTTAAGGCCGTAGATACTAGGAACACCTTCAATGTGGTGACCAGCTACTTGGTAGATGATACTGACAAAGATGCTTCGGAGCGCGTAATGAAAAAATTGTACGCGGGTGTTAATAAAGTAGCCGGCGGCAACCTCGACTACGACAACTTCAAATCTCAATCCGGTAAAGGAACCTATGTAACCAGCTTTAGCAAGGTAGGTCCAACCATCGCTGATGATATTCAACGAAGCTCCTTGTGGGCAGCCTTCTTTGGTTTGTTGTCGATCTTCTTGTACTTATTGTTGCGCTTCAACAAAGTAAAATATGGTATTGGTGCCATCATTGCTACGGTACACGATGCTGTATTTGCACTCGGTTTCTTCTCTTTGTTCCACGGCATTTTGCCTTTCAACATGGAGATTGACCAAGCATTTGTAGCGGCTATCCTGACTTTGATTGGTTATTCCATCAACGATACGGTGATTGTATTTGACCGTATCCGGGAATACTCGCATAAAGATCCTACAATCGAGAAAAAAGAACTGATCAACAACGCGATCAACAGTACGTTGAGTCGTACCATTGTAACATCGCTCACGGTGGTGTTTACCTTGATGGTGTTGTTCTTGTTTGGTGGTAACAGCATCAAAGGTTTTGCCTTCTGTATGTTGGTTGGGGTAATGTTTGGTACTTACTCTTCGATCTTTATCGCTTCTCCAATCGTTGCTGATTTGACCAAAGGCGATATTTTGGATAGCAACTTGGTGAAACGCCCTGGATCTACTAATCCTGGACAAGGCGCTTCCAAGTCAGTTCAAAAAGTATAACCATAGCAATTGTGCTTGGTGCATATATCGATTAAAAATAGCGCGAGGTTTAGGCCTCGCGCTATTTTTTTTACTCCTTTTTTCGGATCTCAAGGCTGTGAATTATGGCGAAAACTGCGCCATCGGGATTGATTGCCGCGACCTAAGCAGAAAAATAAACGCTAGAGAGGCCTGAAATATGGAATTTTCCTTAACGGACATCCGACAACTCTTATCTTTTTCCAAAACAACAATGCTCAACTAAGCGTTTTTCCTTAAATTCCCGACCGGAAGAACAACTACTATGAAAAAAATCCTCTTTTTTACGATTCTAATCTTAATAGGTGCCTGCACCGGCACCCAAAAACTGCGTGATGGTAAAATGGCCTATACCGTAAAGCAATACAATGTAGCTACTGGTTTGTTGGCCAAGGAGTTTACTAAGGCCAAAACCCGCGTAGAAAAAGGTAAATTGGCATTCATGATTGCCGATTCGTATCAGCAACTCAACCAAAGCGGTAAGTCCATCGATTGGTTCCAAAAAGCTTACGACAATCAATATGGCGTAGATGCCCTCCGCGAAGTAGCATATGGATTAAAAAAAGCTGAACGGTATGACGAAGCCAAAGATGCTTTTAAAAACCTCGGGATCGAGATCGGTAGTCCTTATGAATACAAAAGAGAAATTGCCGCTTGCGATCTTGCTGCCGGTTGGAAAAAAAATAAAACCCCCGAATATACGGTAGAATCCTTGCCGTTTAACTCTAAAGCAGCGGATTACTCCCCCGTTTTTTACAAAGACAATCAACTGGTATTCACCTCTGATCGCAATACCAGCACCGGCGATAAAATCTACAATTGGACCGGAAATGATTTTTCAGACTTATACCTTGTCAATCCTACCACCAGCGAGATCAAGGGCTTTGGCCCTACCATCAATACCGAAGACAATGAAGGTACCGCTACTTTTAACAAGGATTTTACCGATATGTATTTTACCCGTTGTTATGGCGGCAAAAAGGAGGACGCTTTTTGCAAATTGATGTACAGCCATTATGATGGTACCGCGTGGGGCAAACCCGAGAAACTGCCTTTTCTCAATGATAAACTCAACTATGGCCACCCTTCAATCAGCGCTGATGGTCGCTTTTTGTATTATTCTTGCAATGATGCTGAAGGCTGGGGTGGTTATGACATTTATGTGGTGGAACGTTTGGGTGAAGGTTGGAGTGATCCAAAAATATTGAGCCGTGCCATCAATTCGATTGGCAATGAAAAATTCCCCTACATCGACCAAGATACCTTGTATTTTTCTTCCGACTTCCATCCAGGCATGGGCGGATTGGACATTTTTCGTTCTGTCCACCTCAAAAATGGGGATTGGTCGCCGATTGTCAACCTCAAAGCACCCATCAATTCCGGTGGCGATGATTTTGCTTTAATCGTTGATCATCAGGGAAAACTGCCCAAAGATGTACTTAAAACCGGATACTTCACCTCCACCCGCAACGACGGTCAGGGCAACGACGACATTTACCGGTTTGAACAACACTATGTACCACCGCCGCCAGTACCCGTGGAAACCCCAAAGATTACCAAGATCAAGTCAAAAATGATTTTGGAAGGCTATGTTTTGGAAAAAATCTTTACCGATGCGACCAATCCCAATAGCCCCGTTTTGGGTCGTAAACCCTTGCCTGGTTCAAAAGTAGAGTTTAAGCTGGCCAACAAACCTCAATCCATTACCGTAGGTGAAGACGGCCAATTCCGCCTTGAAGTGGAGGAAAACACCGACTACAACTTCCTGGCTTCTAAGGATGGCTACCTCAAAAATGCAGCTTCGTTTAGTACCAAAGGCATCGCCAAAGACCCCAATATACCCGAACAGGTTTTTGAGATCGAAATCATCTTGGATAAAATTTACAAAGACCGGGAAATCCGTTTGGAAAACATCTACTATGACCTTGACAAATGGGACATTCGCGACGATGCCAAACCAACTTTGGACGCACTTGCCAAAAACTTGGCACTAAACCCTACGATCCGCATCCAATTGTCTTCCCATACTGACTGTCGAGCCAGCAATGCTTACAACCAGGAACTATCGCAAAAACGGGCACAATCTGCCGTCGATTACTTGATTTCTAAAGGAATCGATGCTTCCCGACTCGAAGCCAAAGGCTATGGCGAAACGGTGCCCGAAGTCAACTGTATCTGTGCCCGTTGTACGGAGACTGAGTACCAAGCCAATCGCCGTACAACGTTTAAGATCATCGAGTAACGAGTAGCTGAGCCGCATAAACGATTCTATCCGAATCAGTTAAGCGTACCATATATGTGCCTGGTGGCCACAACTGAACCGGCAAACTCAGTTGCGGATTCAGCCCCAAAGGCATCGCTTGCTGAAAAACGAGTTGACCTACCCCATTGTAAACGAGGAGTTGCAATGGGGTAGCTTGTTTTAGCGTCACATCCAAGCGACTTTCCGTCGAGCTGGGATTGGGATAAAGGACCACTTTTTCCACAATCGGAAAATCCTGAACAGCTACCGAAAGCAGCTGAATAGAATCTGCTAGCCTACAGTTTTTACTATCGGTTACCGTTACCACGTACTTGCCCTTGGTAAGACCCGTTACTTGCTGTGTGGTAGCTAAGTTGTTCCATAAGTAGCGATAAGCTGGCGTTCCTCCAGTGGGCAAAACTTTGATAGAACCATCAGAAGTAGCAGAACGAGAGGGTCTGGCTACCTCAAATTCGAATTTTAAAGCCGATGGCTGATTCAGCAAATAAGAATAAGATTGATTGCAATTATTGGCATCGCTAAGGGAAAGCGTAAACAAACCCGCACCTAAATTACTTACCCGAAAAGCATCTAGTCCAAATACATTGCCACGGGTATCCTGCCAATCCCAACGATATGGAGGAAGTCCTCCAGAAATACCTACCCGAATCGAACCGTCCTTTACATTGTTGCAACTGATGTTGCTCACGGTATCTTTCACAACCAATTTTTGATCGGGTTCCGTTATCTTAAAGGAAGGCAACAAAACTCGGCAGCTGTCCGCATCGATCACCCTTAATTGATAATTTCCTGCCGCTAGGTTGCTGTAGATTCTACCGCCAACGCGGTTGTTCCATTCGTAGCGGTAAGGCGTTCGTCCGCCTTGAATGTTGACGGTTATACTTCCCGTTGTTGATCCTTTGCATTGAATATTCGTGACGGCAGAAGAAATCAATTGAATCGGGGCGTTGGAATTAATGAGCACCGAGCTAATGGTATCCGTACACAAACGGGCATCCGTCACTACGCCAAAATAAGTTCCGCTGCGAAAAGATTGCAAATCCTCAGTTACTGCCACTTGTTTTTTGGTCGTATTGTCGTACCAATTATAGGCAAACGGCGGCGTACCTCCGGTGATAGTGACATAAGCACCGCCCGTATTATCACCAAAGCAACGAACATTGCGCACGCTATCGCGGCGGAGTTTAAGTAAAAATGGCTCCCGAATGGACCGTTGTTGCGAAAGTACCCGACAACCCCGTGCATCAGAAACCACCACCTGGTGGGCATTATCTGCGGGCAAACCCTTGATTTTTATGGTAGTTTGGCTGGTCAAAACAGTAGTAGAATAGTTGGCAAACTGGTACTGATATGGCCCTTGTCCACCACGAATCTGCGCCGTTGCTTCTCCATCTTTTTTTCCAAAACAACTGATATCGCGGGTCGTGAATGACACCAACCGCAAAACGTTGCCGGCGTCCCTTATTTTGACCGAAGGCGAAATCGCTTTACAGCCATTGGCATCTTTGACCGAAACTTGGAAATCACCGGGAGGTAGGTTACTGAGCTGGGTTTGCGAGGGGCCAAAATTCCATTGATAAGCATACGGCAATACCCCGCCAGATGCTACAGCAGTAAGCTGGTTGGTGGTATCACCTTCACAGGGGTTGCCTATTTTTGCATTGATGGTGGCCAACAACTTTGCCGGCTCGTTGATTTTAAAACTTGCATTGATGGGACAACCATTGGCATCCTGAATAAATACCCGGTACTCCCCTACTTTTAGTCGATACGCAGCATTCGTAGTCGACTTCGTTCCTATCCAGTTGTAGCTGTAAGGTTTTTTTCCGCCGCTAACTGCCAATTCAACAAATCCAGTGGAATCTCCTTTGCACAATACTTGACCAAAGCCCACGGTATCGTAGCGTAGCACGGGAGGGCTTTCCAAACGCAAGCTATCCTTAATCAACTGACATCCCAAGCGGTCGGTAACGGTCAAACCGTACAAACCATCTTTTAAATTTTCGCGATTTTCGGTGGATGCACCATCGCTCCAACGGAAGGCCAGTGGTGGGTTGTCTGTTTTGGTGATGCGTACATTGATGATTCCGTCCTGATCGTTTTTACAGCGAGGAGGAAGCGTTAAGATCTCGGCTACAAGCGGTCGGGTAGCAACGGAGAGCAAAAAGGTGGTGTCAAAAATACAGCCGCGACCATCGCGAATACTGATTTTTTGCGCTCCTGGGGCAGCATCAAGGATAAAGTTGGTCGTGTCTCCTCGTTCCCAACGGTAACGAAAAGGGCCATTTCCACGACCTTGAACGGTAATAACGCCATCGCTACGACCCGTACAGGTGGGGGGAACGATACTGGCCAACAATTCGATTCGGGATTGAGCATCCAAACGCACCCGAACGGTATCCGAAAGGCAATTGTTGCGGTCAGCGGTCAAGACCCAATAGGCGCCAACCCCCAAACTACGGATCTCAGAGCTTGTTTTTCCGGTGTTCCACAAAAAGCGATAAGGCAGCGTACCCCCGGTAGCGGTAGCGCTCAAGCGCCCCGAAGTATCGCCAAAACACCGCGGTACCGTAGCATTGACAATTTGTGTTTGCAATCGATTGGGCGCGATCAAAGTAACCGTTCTGGACACTTGACAAAGGTTGTTGTCGGTAAGCGTAACGGTGTAATTCCCTGCTGATAAGTTGCGTTGTACAGGATTATTCGATCCTTGATTCCAAAGAAACTGATAAGGGCCAGTTCCACCTTGCCCACTGACCCTTAATCGGCCATCCCGCTGTCCAAAACAAGAAATAGCTTGTAGCGAATCGAGATTGATGACCAAAGCTGGCGGGGCACCCAATTCAAACAATCGCGCTACTTGGCAACCTGCTCCATCCGTGATGGTCAACTGATACCCTCCTTTTGACAATCGATCAATATTGGTTTGCGGACTACCGGTACTCCATTGGTACTTATAATTTCCTGCTCCCCCAAAGACGCTAACGCTGATGGTACCATCCTGCGAGGTACTACACAATGGCGTACGCAGACTGGCGATAACTTTGATGGAATCCGGCTCGGCCACTACGATGTTGCTGATGATGTTCTGACAAATACCGGAGGTAATGGTTACTGCATAAGTACCTCCCCTTAGGTTGCTGATGGTAGCGGTGGTATCATTGGTATTCCATCGAAAACGTGCCGTCCCTTTTACATCAAGAGCTATCGAACCATTTACTGACCCACGGCAAGTTACATTGCTCGTTTGAACTGATCTAAGCTCCGCGCCTGGGCCATTGACATAAGCATTACGGAGGATAAACTGACACCCCTGGCTGGAGTTGTCGGTTATGGTAAAACTGTAGGCGCCTTGCGCCAATTTGCTCAACAAAAGAATTCTTCCGCTGGCAACAGTTGTATCACCCTGAGTTCCATTGCTTCCTGACCAGCGGTAGCGAAATGGTGAACTGCCATTGAGGGGTTCAACCCTGATGGAACCGTCTTTACCATTACAGCTGGAAACATTGGTAATGCTGCGCCTCACGGAGTCGATGTTATTCGTGGTGGTGAGGATAAGACTGTCTTTATTGGTGCAGCCTGAGCCGTCGGTCAGGGTAAGTCGGTAAGTCGTTTTTTGCCCTACCACACTACCAGTTTTGAGGCGAATACTGGAAGTTTCTTCGCCTGTACTCCACAAATAGCGATAGCTGCCCGCGCCTCCAGAAGGTGTGGCTCCGACCGACTGTGAGGACTCCAAACACAAAAATATAGAACGACTGGGGGTAATTTGAATGCTTGGGCGTTGGCGAATTTGGATTGCGCCATCCCCTGCTACACTACAACCTTGGGCGCTGGTCATTTTGTAATAAAAAAGAGTAGTTGCCGTAGGTTGAACTACAGTATTGTTCAGTTTATTGGCGGTGGTCGCCGGCAGAGATTGATGAAAACTTAAGGTAGCCGAGGTGAAATTCTGATCGCTGATGTTAATTCTAGCAAGATCAATGGATTCTCCAGGGCAAACGGCTGGAGCTTGCACCAATACTGGTTTGGGCAAGGGATTTACGACAACCAATACTTCGGTTCGCGTAGCTGAAAAACAGCGCTGGCGGTTGTCAACTGCTTCGGCATAAAAGCGATAAATTACGGGTGAAGTTCCATTATTGACGGGAAGAACCGGCGAGTAAGGATTTCCGCCAAAAGCGCCGGTTCCGCCAGAAGGCGAAGTATACCACAAAATCACGTCACCTCGAATTGGTGTTGCTCGCAATTGAACCGTTTCACCGGAACATATGGTATCTCCTGACGCTAATGGTGGAGGTAAAACGGTGTCGTCAGCCAAACCATTACAATTGTTATCGATGTTGTCACAAGGGATTTCTGGCGCATTGGGGTTGATAGCAGGGTTAGCGTCGTTACAATCGGTTCCTATGCGAGAATACCCAGTAGGCGTTTGATTGGCACAACTTAAAATGTAGGAATTGGGGGTACCAAAACCATCCAAGTCGGCATCGACATAATACCGCGTATCTGGAAAACCCAAATATGCCGAGCCATTTACCGCAATTTGATCCAATCCAATATCACCAGCCGATCCGCTGCCCTTGGTCGCTATAAAGCGGAACTGCATGACCGTCCCATTTTGATAAGCGCCCAAACTCACATATTGTTTGTTCCATTTATTGCCTTGATCTCCCCGTTTTTCCCATAACGAAGTCCAAGTGATGCCACCATTAATGCTTACCTCGAGGCGCAGCGAGCCAGTAGTAGGGCCGTACATATGGTAATAAAAGGAGAGGTGGCAAGCATCGGAGTTTTGTTTGTTTAATTGAAAACAGCCGGAGTTCAACATGGCCTTACTTCCTACTGCGCACTGAAAACCAGTTGTTTCGATGTACACATAGTTGCCTCCCCCCGACACGTCTACATCAGGACCGGTTCCTTGCGTAGGCGTAGGATCCTTGTACACAATCCAATTGAAGGAAGCTTGAGGATCATTGCGCCAAAAGCCACCTGGTTTACAAGGCGTATTACAGACCGGATCACAGATGGTTTCCTGATCAAAAGTCTCTAAAGTCAGGGGTCTGGGAGGCAAACACCCCGTTCGAAAGGATAAAGGGCAAGAATTACCCGAAAAACCACCGGTACTACATGCTTTTCGAATGTATATTTCATATTGAGTATCAGGCTGTAAACCAGTTAGGTTATAGGGTGGGCAGTTGGCGATGGCAATGCGTCCTTGACCATTGCTGGCGCCTGTGCCGGGCGTAAATCCAAAAGGTCCATACTCAATGATGGTGGTGGTTTGCGCACAGGCGTTGCTAGGCGACCAGGAAAAAGCCACCCCGGTGGTATCCTGAGAAAGAATGGTAATTTCCTGCACCGGTAAACAAGCCAAAGGCTCAAAAATTAACTGTACAAAATCCAATCGGCCTGTATCTTGTTCCGTATCGTCGCAGATTAAGAGGGTCCAATCTCCATTGGGATTGGTTGTATTGTCATTAAAATTGAGCAAAGGTTCTTCCGAACGAGAGGGAGCTGACGTAAACGGCGCTTCGGCAGTTTTGATCGAAAAACAAGAAGCAGCGGAAAAAGTCATGTATCCACCACAATTAGGCCTGGAAGGTTCTCCATAGTTGTCCTGCCCGCCTCCATTGTTTTCGCTCAATAGAACCGTTTTTCCGCCCGGCGAAATTAAGCGGATGCGCAAGTCAGCTGCCCAAGGGTGACGAATCAAGAGCCGTACTTCTTTAAGAAAAACGTCCTGTCCTAAAACAGTTCCTGGTGCATTGCGCACTTGAATTTTAAACCGGTTGGGTTGATAAAAACCGCTGTTTTCTGGACAAGTAAAATCTTTAATCAGCCGATTGGCACTGGTAGAATCGCAGACGGAAGGATTGGTCAGGATAACATCCTGCCCCCAAAGTGGTAAGGTCAGTAGTAAGAAAAGAGGAATGATTTGTACGGAGCGTTTCATTCTGGATTGTTTTTGGGTTGTATAAAATCGGTCAAAATCGTTCAAGTTTTTTGTCAAGCTTACTTTCTTCGTTGGCAAAGAGCAAAATTCGAGCTCCAAGGCAAACTTCCAAATGTGGTTTTAGGAAAAAAGTATTTAAGGAATGAGTTATTCCTTAATTAGTCGAAAGTTTTGTGAAGGAAAATTTTCATTAGACTTATTGCTGTAAAGCTAGAACGAAAAGCAAGGAAAAAAGGTCGTTTCTGAATCAATCAGTTTACCCTTGCAACAAGTCTATTGGGCTCTATAAGGAGGATGTGACCCAAAGTTAATTGTTTCCACGTTTGTATGGGAATGGTTTGGCGGTAAATTCTCGAACAAGCTAAAATCTGGCAAAAAGGAATAGATCAACCATAAGGAATTTCATGGTTGACTTATTCCTTTTTGCCAGCACAAAACAACTGTTGTTAATTCCGTTTAAAACTCAAACCTTTTTTCAACACCCCCTTAGCACGTTCAACAGCGCCGCTGCTTTGGGAGGTTTGAATGATTTTTTGGCATACTGCTTTTTCGTCTAATTTCGCTAGATCGGCCTTGCTCTTGAGTTTTAAATCAACCGCTACTTTAGCAATGGCTTGGGTGATCACTTTTACCATCCCGCCTTGACCCTGATTGATCGCCACCGCAATGGCGATCGTTTGCATGGCCTCAGAAATCAATACCTCTTGTAAGGATAGACCTGTAACCTTTTTTCCAGATAAATTGAGTACCAACTGGCCTTTCAGCGCGGGCTGGGCATACAGTACGTTGGCCATCCGGTATTGTTCCATGACCAAGGAAAGCTCAAATCCAGCCTGGATAAAAGTACCAAAAATTGGCACATGCTTTTTAATTGCATACCAAGCTTTATCGCCGAGGTATTTATTCCCTTGTTTGTCAATAAAATGCGTCGTTTTCCCAATTATACTGATTCCTACGGACTCAAAAATCCGAGCAAAGGCTTCAGGCGACTTGTTTTTCATACTTGCCAACAACTGATTGAGGCTCCCTCCGTAGGTACTCAGACCTACAAACTGGATAAATCCGTAGGAAAAAATCGCCCGATCATAGGTGTTGATGGCATCAAAATCACCTTCGAAATCTGAAACACATTCCAGAGCAGTCGCAATTCTTTCCGTAAGGCCAATTCCCAGTAGCTCTTTGTGGTTCACTTTTATTTTGGATAAACCGACATAGTAAATACCCGTCGGTTTTCGGCTAGGGGCATCTTTAAGCGTAGCAATTACCGTTTTACCATTTTGCAGCGGTACCATTAATTCATAATGGTATTTTTTACCTACTCGGATGGTTTTGATTGGGAATTGCGGGTAATCAATGGTCGATACCGTGCCTCCTTTGCTAGGTTCCGGCAATGGTGGAGGATAAACAACATCATGGCGATGAACACGGACAATAAGTTTTTTCCCAATCTGGATGACATCATCCGTCAAGTGGTTCAACGCTTTTAATTCCTGTACTTTAAGTCCATTACGTTTGGATATGTTGTACAAGGTATCTCCGGCGGCAACTACATGGTAATCGAAACTATGGTCAAGGGAGTTTTTTTCGTTTGTTTTTGGCGTAAAAGCTGGTTCCTTCCCTGGTTCAAAAATTCCGATCAAGAGCTCTTGATCTGCATAAAGCTCGGAAGAACTAAGTCCGTTGAGCTTCTTTAAGGTAGAAGCGCTTGTTTTGTATTGGCGGGCAATACCGGCTAGGGTTTCCCCGGCAATAACTTGGTGAAATAGGCTGGTCATTGGGTATTTGATTTAGGATCTTATGGTATAAATTCGTAACGTACGGCGCAGGTGTAAATTGTACTTATGTCTTAAAAAACAAACCGCGCTAAATCTTGCCGAAATAGCACGGTTTGTAGCCTTACTTGATATCTTTTACTCCCCTACTACGATGTTGATCATCCGTTTGGGAACTACAATTACTTTTTTAATTTCCTTGCCTTCTGTCCATTTTTTAACCGCCTCCACTTGCAACACGGCTACCTGTAATTCTTGAGGTGGCGTATCAACTGGGAATTCCACATTAGCGCGTACTTTTCCATTGATTTGTACGGGATACTGGATGTTGTCCTCCTTAAGGAAATCGGCATTGAATATCGGGAAACTGGATTGGTGTACCGAACCAGTATTCCCCAAACGATGCCAAAGCTCTTCGGCAATAAATGGTGCAAAAGGAGCAATCAATACCGTCATCTCCTGCAAAACCTGGCGGTTGTTACAACCAATGTCCTTGAGTTCATTTACCGCGATCATGAAGTTGCTCACACAGGTATTGAGGGAAAAGCGCTCGATGTCTTCGGTCACTTTCCGGATGGCATTGTGGAGCGCTTTGAGTTCCTTTTTCGTAGGTTCGGCATCCGAGACTTGAAAGTTCCAGTTTTTGTCAAAAAACAAACTCCAAAACTTACGCAAAAACTTGGAAACGCCATCGATTCCGTTGGTATTCCAAGGTTTAGCATCTTCAATTGGCCCCAAAAACATCTCGTACATCCGAAAACAATCCGCGCCATACTGTTCCACCATATCGTCGGGGTTGATGACGTTGAACTTGGATTTGGACATTTTCCCCACTTCCGAATGCGTCAACAAATGCAACTGGGTTTCCGCGCCATTTTTTGAACGCAATTGCCCGTTTTGAAACGAGGCATGTTGGTCTTCAAAAATGGCGTTGCTGTAAGTAGGCATCCATTCCACAAATCGGCGAATGCCCGCTTCATCCAAGTACGATTCGCCTTTTCCATAATCGTTTACGAAATCAATATGCACCGGTATTCTGGTGAACTCTACTCCTTTTTTGCTCTCTTCGGCAGCCAATTGAGCATCCACAAACCGCGATACTCCACCCACCTTTTCTTTTTGTAAGTACACGGATTCAATCACCCCTTGAATCATCCCTTGATTGACCAAGCGGCGGTAAGGTTCTTTGGTGGGAACTTTACCCAAGTCGTACAAAAACTTGTGCCAAAAACGGGAATACATCAAGTGCCCGACAGCATGCTCGGTACCTCCAATGTAAAGATCCACATCTTGCCAGTAATTCACGGCATCGGGACTAGCAAAAGCATCCGGGTTTTGAGGATCCATGTAACGCAAAAAATACCAGGACGAGCCCGCCGAACCAGGCATGGTATCTGTTTCGCGTTTCCAGGCATTGGGTTGGTTGACCCACTCCGTAGCGCGCGCCAAAGGAGATTGTCCGCCCGAAGCTGGTTTAAAATCTTCTACTTCAGGCAATTCCAAAGGCAAATCTTCAACCGCCATGGGATGGACTACGCCTTCGGTATCGTACAACACCGGGAATGGTTCCCCCCAATACCGCTGACGGCTAAACAACGCATCGCGCAATTTGAAGTTGACCTGGCGCTTGCCCAGACCCATGCTTTCAATGCGATTGAGCATTTCATCGATGGCTGCAGGAACTTCCATGCCATTCAAAAAATCAGAATTGATGATGATGCCTTCTTTATCGCTGCGCGTGGATCCTGGGTAGTTGGATTTATCAACTACATCAACGATTTTCAACCCGAATTTGGTTGCAAAAGCATCGTCGCGGTCGTCATCGCTGGGCACTGCCATAATCGCACCAGATCCATAATCTTTCAGCACATATTCGCCAATCCAAATCGGAATGTGTTCTTTGCTGAATGGATTAAGCGCGTAAGCTCCCAAAAACTCGCCAGTAACTTCTTTTACTTCCGCTTTGCGTTCTATATCGGTACGGCTGTTGACGTATTTGAGGTATTGTGCTACCTTTTCCTTTTGTTCGGGCGTGGTCAACGCGGGAACCAAGTCATGTTCCGGTGCCAATACCATATAAGTTGCACCAAAAATAGTATCCGGACGCGTGGTGAAAATTTCAATTTTTTCTTCCGAACCCAATATGTCAAAAAACAACTGAGCTCCTACCGAGCGACCGATCCAGTTGGCTTGCATTTTTTTCATGGAATCGGAAAAATTCACTTCCCCCAAGTCATTCAACATGCGTTCCGCATAGGCGGTAATCCTTAAAGACCACTGCAACATGGGGCGGCGCTCGACTGGATATCCGCCACGCTCCGACACGCCATCTTTGACTTCATCGTTGGCCAATACCGATCCCAATGCTTCGCACCAGTTGACCAAGGAAGATTTGCGGTATGCCAAACGGTAGTTCATCAACACATCTTGCTGGGCGCGTAAGCTCATGGACTTCCATTCAGCGGCGCTGAAATTGGTTTCCTGAGTAGTTGCTGCTTTGACGTTACCGTTGCCTTCTTTGGCAAAAATGGCTTCCAAGGCCGCGATGGGTTGGGCTTTATCTAGAGTATTGTCGTAGTAATGTTCAAACAATTGCAAAAATATCCACTGTGTCCACTTGTAGTACGGCGGATCACATGTCCGAACCTCGCGCTCCCAGTCGTAACTAAACCCAAGGTTTTCCAACTGCTGGCGATAGCGGTCAATATTCTCGGCTGTGGATTTTGCGGGGTGTACGCCGGTAGAAATAGCGTATTGTTCCGCTGGGAGGCCAAACGCATCGTAGCCCATGGGATGCAACACATTAAAGCCCTTTAAGCGTTTGTAACGAGCAAAAATATCCGAAGCAATGTAACCCAATGGGTGACCAACGTGAAGTCCTGCTCCAGAAGGATAAGGAAACATGTCCAAAACATAGTACTTTGGACGGTCGCTGTGGTGGGTTACCTGGTATACTTTGTTTTCATCCCAGTAGGCTTTCCATTGCTTTTCGATGTCGCGCGGCTTGTATTCCATGTGCTTAGTCGTAGATTTGTGAGCAGATTAGGAATTGCAGTTGGGTTGCGGCCGAGCAATTGTTTTGGTTCCTTTGGATGTTAGCAAGCTTTACTAAGCCTAAAAACTCAAATCCAGCACCGGAATCAACAATTTTTGACACGTTTCCCCCAAGAGCCATTTCTGGAAATGCTCTATGTGTTTTAGTGAACGTTGGGTTAGGACAAATCGTCCCCAAAGCGTTGAACAAATTTTTCGCTGCGCGAAGATAGGATAATTATTATTTTTGAAGAAAGAACAACAACATGCGATCCTTAATCAAAATAGGTTTATTGCTCCTAGCGGGTATTTTGGTGTACAATTTCTTCTTTGGCACCGTTGAAGAAAAGGAAAATTCCAAACAGATTTTCCATAAGATCAAAGAATTGAGTACAGCCTCTTGGTCGCTGCTGAAATCTGAAAAAGCCAAATTGGATCAAGGCAAGTACGATACTGCGGTCAATAAGCTAGAAAATATTTATGCCGAATTGCGCAACCACGCGCGTTCTGCCAATGATAGCCAATCGCTTGATCGCATCCGCGAGTTGGATGCGCAGCGCCAAGAGTTGGAACAACGCATGCAAGAATTGGAGGCGGCCAGAAGACGTTTGTTGCCAGGTTCCAAATCCGCCAGTAAAGTCGCTGAAAATGCCAATGAAGAAAAAAACATCAAAACCGACTTGAAATCGCTTTTTGCGGAAACGGAGACTTTGATGCGTCAAATGGACAAATAAGCTACATTCTTAATTTTTGTTTATCCATCTAACATGTCGCAAATCGACTCCATCGCGGTACGCCGCACCAAACCCAATTACCTCTATGCCATCATCAGCGTAGCTTTGGTATTGTTTTTATTGGGATTTTTTGGATTGCTGATCCTCAATGCCCAGCAATTGGTTCGCCGTTATAAAGAACAGGTCAATTTGATCGTGGAAATTAAATCCGATGCCGCGGTGGAGCAAGTGAGCGACTTGCGGCTTTATCTGGAACAAGCTGCGTATACTCGTCCGGGATCCATTCAGTGGATTAGCAAGGGAGATGCGGTAAAGATGATGAAAACTGAATATGGCGAAGAATTCCTCAAATTGGATTTGCCCAATCCTTTTCTTGACGTTGTTCTTTTTAACCTACGCGCCGAATACATGCAAGCTGATAAACTCTCCAGAATCCGCGAAGAACTCAAGGCATTGCCGGGCGTCAGCGATGTTTTTTATCAAGAAAACATCGTCAGCAGCATCGCCAACAACTTGCAGCGAGCCAGTTATTTTGCTTTGGGTTTGGGATTATTTTTTTTATTGGTAGCCATCACTTTGATCCACAATACCATCCGTTTAGCACTTTATTCCAACCGTTTTTTGATCAAAAACATGGAATTGGTAGGCGCTTCTTGGAACTTCATCAGCAGACCTTATTTGGTTCGCGCTATTTTGCATGGCTTATTAAGTAGTTTGTTGGCTGCACTTGCTTTGCTGGGGCTGGTTTTTTGG
This sequence comes from Chitinophagales bacterium, assembly GCA_038240665.1. Classification (GTDB taxonomy): domain Bacteria; phylum Bacteroidota; class Bacteroidia; order Chitinophagales; family Saprospiraceae; genus Haliscomenobacter. The sequence continues at coordinate 31,341 of JBBRGN010000010.1, forward strand.
ATCAGCCATCAAATCCCAGAATTGGCGCTCCTACAAAACAACAATGCTTTGATCATCGTCATCAGCGCTTTGCTTTTTTGCGGCGTTATTTTGTATACTTCTAGTACGGGTTTTGCAGTTAATAAATATTTGAGGATGCGTGCAGATGACCTGTATTGAAAAGTTTTTGGTTTGGTGCATGATTCCTAAACAAAAATTCCAAATACTCATTCCTAATCCAATTGACAAAAATTAAATTAACTTTACTGCTCAAATTTTAAAACCACATGAGTACCAATCGACCGTCAAAGAAAAAAGGAGGAGTACCTGCACCAAAAAAACAAGGTGCTGAAACTTCAAGTGTAAAAAAAGAGATTCCAGCCAACAGACCGGTGGCTCGTCCGGTAGCTCCTGAAGTTGCTAATAGAACTACCGTTTCAGTTCCCAGGATAGCTCGGGAGAAGAAACCCCTGGTTTTCAATACAATCAATATTTACCTCATTATCGCCTCTGCGTCTTTGATGATTATTGGCACAGCACTTATGTCGGGCGGAGCAATGACTGATCCAAACGTATGGGACGAAGGCGTCATTTACAGCAGCCGTCGATTAACCCTCGCCCCCATCGTGATGCTGATTGGGCTAGCTACCGGCATTGTTGCCATATTTAAAAAGTAATTCCCTTAATAAACCACGATGGAAATCATCCGCTCTATCATTTTGGGTATTGTGCAGGGCATAACGGAGTTTTTGCCAGTTAGCAGCAGCGGCCACCTCGAGTTGGCCAAGTATTTCCTAGGAGATCAATCTGCTGCCGAGCAAAGTCTGTTGATGACTGTAACCCTCCACGTGGCGACTTCCTTGTCTACCATTGTTGTATTTTGGAAAGACATCAGCAAAATCCTCAGCGGCCTTTTGGCTTTTAAGTGGAATGAAGAAACGCAATTCAGTGCCAAAATCGTGGTTTCCATGATCCCCGCGGTGGTAGTCGGTTTGCTCTTTGAAAAGCAGATTGAAGAAATGTTTACCCGCAACATCCTCTTTATTGCCGCCATGTTGGTCGTAACCGGAGTGGTGCTTTTGGTAGCCCATCAATCCAAAAAAACCGACAAACCAGTTACTTTTTTGAACGCCTTCATCATCGGTATTGCTCAAGCGATAGCTATTATTCCGGGGATTTCGCGTTCTGGTTCTACCATTGGCGCTTCCGTTATTCTCGGTATTGATCGGGAGCAAGCAGCTAAGTTTTCTTTTTTGATGGTGGTTCCGCTGATTTTGGGAAAACTGGCCAAAGATCTGCTGGGTGGAAACTACGGTACTACGGAAAGTGCTACAGAGTTGGGTATCGGCTTTGTTTTTGCTTTTTTAACGGGTGTTTTTGCCTGTAGTTTGATGATCCGCATCGTCAAAAACAGCAAATTAATCTACTTTTCCATATATTGCTTTGTAGTTGCCGCCGCCGTAGCAACTTATGTCTTGATTTTTAATGGTTAAGAAAACCATTTGAAGAAAATATTCCCAATATGAATGACGACGAACCTCCCTTACCGGAAGTCAATTATCTTGAAGGCAGTGTGTTGTTGGTGGACAAACCCCAAAATTGGACTTCTTTTGACGTAGTCGCTAAAATCCGCTCTAAGCTACGGCGCATCTATCAAGTGAAAAAAATCAAGGTCGGACACGCCGGTACTTTGGATCCTATGGCCACTGGATTACTCATCGTTTGTACCGGAAAGGACACCAAAAGAATAACAGAATACCAAGACCAGCCCAAAGAATATACGGGAACCATGCATTTAGGGGCCACTACTCCTTCTTATGATGCCGAAACTGAACCCGATGCGCATTTCCCTATTCAGCACATCACTGAAGAAATGCTCCAGGAGGCTTTAACCCAATTCATGGGGGATATTGAACAGGTTCCTCCCATGTTTTCGGCCATAAAAGTCGATGGCCAACCCTTGTACAAAAAAGCCCGCAAAGGGGAAGTTATTGAAATCCAAGCGCGTAAAGTGCACATCTACACTTTTGAACTAACACGGATTGCCTTACCAGAAGTTGATTTCCTCGTGCGCTGTAGTAAGGGAACTTACATTAGATCCTTAGCGCATGATTTGGCTAAAGTGGTGGGTAGTGGCGCCTATCTTACCGCTTTAAGGCGCACTAAAATTGGCGATTATACGATTGAAGACGCTTATTCCATTGAGGGATTGATGGAAAAACTGAGCCCTATTCTGGAGTAATAGCGTTGGTGCGACGGTAGCATAGTGCTCAAAAATAATCTATTGAGGCATCATTACTTCAAGTTCGCGAATAGGTTTCCCATCGCTCCATTTCCCCAAAGACCTCAATTGAGGCGTATTGCCCATGCCGTAATCGCAATTCTGGCCGTGGTGCAGACAATCAATCAAACCATCCAATATTTTCCAGTAACCATTGTAATCCAAGGCATCGGTTTTTCCCGTCACGTAACTCCGGTAAATGGTGGGATTACGCATACCGCAATCGTATTTTTCATTTAAGCTGTAGCATTCGCTATGCCCTGAAGAAATCGCTGGATATCCATATTTGTCTGAATATAAACGAATAAAATTCCGGGCCGGCGTATGAGTGGCGGTTCGGTAAATGAGTCTTTGAAAGGGTTCCTTCACCACATGGTCTTCGGTATTGGAAAGAATGACCAGTCGGGTATCCGCAGGAAGGTTTTGGTAGTCGGCCAAACGCGCTCCATTAAATGGTCCCGTTCCTGGCGAACAAAGGAGCAAGACTTTGGGTTGCGGGATGGAAAAACTCCGGTATTTCACCCCCAAATATGCGGAAATAGCTCCGCCATAAGAATGACCAACCATCACCAATTCCGAAGTTTTGGGTCTTACATGATCGCCGTGGTTCAGCTCGGCAATGGCATCGCGGATGGCTTTGGCAACATTTCGCGGAAAAACCTCCGTAGCAGGGAAAAACATGTTGCGCTGATACCGGGGATAAATAACAATGTTGCCCTTGCGAACCAGGTGTTCAATCCAATTGCCGTAGGCCATCGGATTGATGGCAGCATAACCATGATTGAACACGACCACATGTGCTGAATCAGGTCGTGGCGAGGCGGGTTCAAACAACCAATAACCATCCGCTTTTTTTGCAAAATCACTAAAAACAACCTGATTGTGAAGATAGGCAGCTCCCCCCGGCCCCGTTGCAGATTGAACGGGCATGGCGGGCGCAGTGCTGTGGTCATTTACCCAGCCATAGGTCAAAAAGGAACCAGTAACGGCACTCATGACCATGGCTCTACGCGTCCAAGGACCTATTTTTTCAAAAAGCCTAAAAGAAAAAGACAACAACCGATTCATCATAAAGCAATTTAACCAACTATACTCGCTTTTAAAACAGCCTATAATTGATAACGTTGCAGATTAGCCAAAAGATTTAACCAACAAATGCGCGAAAAATGTACTTTTATGCCGAATAGGAGAAAAAAATCATGCCTAAAGCAGATGCTATAAAAACCGTTGGCGTTATCGGTACGGGAAGTTTTGGATCCGCCATCGCTAACTTATTGTCGCACAATACTGATGTGCTTGTCTACACGCGGAAAGAGTCGGTAGTGGCGCAAATCAATACTGATCATGTGCTTTATGGAGTAAACATTTCTCCGCGAATCAAGGCGACTACTCAAATTCAGGAGCTTGCTGCTGAATGTAGTTTGATTTTCCCCATCGTTCCAGCTGAAAACTTCCGAGGAATGATGAAACTCTTGGGTCCTCATCTTCGCCCTTATCACGTATTGATTCATGGGGCTAAAGGTTTTGACGTGAATGGCTTATCAGAAGAAGAAATCGCCCAAGGTTTACTGCGCAACGAAAATGTACATACCCTGAGTCAAGTGATCGTGCAAGAAAGCGTAGTCCGCCGCGTAGGATGTTTGTCAGGACCAAATTTAGCGGGTGAAATCATGGAAGGTCAACCCACAGCTACCGTGATTGGTAGTCTTTTTGATGAAGTCATTCAAATAGGCAAAAAGGTGCTCTCCAGTGACCGGTTTCACGTTTTTGGCAACCATGATATTCTGGGCGCTGAATTGGCGGGCGCATTGAAAAATGTAATCGCGATTGGTTCGGGAATTTTGCGTGGCAAAGGTTTGGGAAAAAACATCCAAGCCATGCTGATTACCCGAGGCTTGGTGGAAATGGTGCGTTTTGGTAAAACATTTGGCGCAACCAGTTCTGCCTTTTTTGGTGTAGCAGGAATTGGCGACTTGGTGGCCACCGCGACCAGCAAAAACAGTCGTAATTTTACCTTCGGTTACCGACTAGGCCAAGGCGAAACAATTGAAGAAGTAAAAGCTTCGATGCCCGAACTGGCCGAAGGCGTACGCACCTTACAAATCACTTGGAAATTGGCAGAGCAATACAAACTGCGGCTGCCAATTACCCAAATGTTGTACGAAGTGGTTTTTGAAAATTTCAACATTGACAAAGCAATCAAGTTCCTTATTACCTATCCATACGATGTGGATGTCGACTTTATGTAAGGAATGATTCAACAATAAGATGATCAGGCGCTGTTGAATAAAAAATTCTACTCGACCCTGAAAATCCAAGACATCTGACATTTTTAAACAATTAGTTATGAACGTAATACTTAAAAGGTTCCTACCTCATCTTGGCGCAATTGCAATTTTTGCCCTTGTTTCGGCTTTCTATTTTTCTCCGCAGTTGTCGGGAAAAGTCATGCAGCAATCGGATATCATTTCGGTGCGCTCCATGAGCAAAGAAATGGACGATTACCGCGCCAAAACCGGAAAACAAGCACTTTGGACCAACGCCATGTTTGGCGGAATGCCTACCTACCAGATCAATTCCATCCGCGACGGGAACCAAACCGGAGTATTTGACAATATCGCGCAACTGTTCATCGCGCGCCCAATTGGTCGTTTTATCTCGGCTATGTTGTCGTTTTATCTGTTGATGATGGTCATGGGCGTCCCTTTTTGGGCAGGCGTTTTTGGTGCCATAACCTTTGGCCTTACCACCAACAACCTCATTCTTTTTGAAGCCGGCCACACCTCCAAATTGGGGGCTATAGCCTACCTGCCCCTGATGGCTGCCGGTATTTTGATGGCGTTCCGCAAACAATATATTCCTGGTGCCACGGTTTTTGGCATCGGCGTCGCGTTGGAATTGTTTGCCAACCACATTCAAATGACCTACTACCTCGTGCTTACGTTGCTCTTTTTTGGCGTAGCTCGTTTAGTGTACGATATTCAGCAAAAACAACTTTTGCATTTTGCCAAAGCAGCTGGCGTGCTCATTTTCAGCGGATTGCTTGGTTTAGGAACAGCTACTTCCAACTTGTTGCCTACCTACGAGTATTCCAAAGATACCATGCGCGGTGATGGCATTTTGCCCAAGGCTGCCAGCACTGCTGCTGCTCCTCAGGCACCTGATGTGCAAGGTGCAAAGGGCGGTTTGGCTTATGATTATGCCATGCAGTGGAGCAACAACACCCTAGATGTGATGGCAGCGTTGATTCCTGGCGTAGCGGGCGGCGGCAGCCAAGAACCTGTAGGACAGGATTCCAAAACGCTCACCGATTTGCGCAGCAAAGGTTACAATGTACCGGGCACCTTCAAACTGCCTTTGTACTGGGGCGGTTTGCCATTTACCAGCGGGCCAGCTTATCTGGGCGCTATTGTTTTGTTCCTTTTTGGAATGGGGGTGGTGTTGATCAAAGACCCGGTAAAATGGTGGTTGGCCTTAGGCGTACTGCTTACCGTTCTGTTATCTATGGGCAAACACTTCGGAGCGATCAATCATTTCTTTTTTGATTATGTGCCTTTGTACAACAAGTTCCGATCGCCCAGTTCAATCCTCAGCGTTACGGCGTTTTTAGCGCCAGCCTTGGGCTTCTTGGCGGTGGCAAAAATGGTTGACCCAGCTACTGACCGCAAAAAAATCATGCGCGCTTTACAGATTGTGGGCGGTATTCTTGGTGTAATCACCCTTTTTTATGCCATCATGGGTTCTTCTTTTTACAGCTTCACCAGTGATTCTGATCCACGGCTGCAACAACAAGGCATGGACCTAGCTTCCATCATTGCCGATCGCAAATCCAAAATGAGTTCTGATGCTTGGCGTTCCTTTTTATTGATCGCGCTTTGTGCGGGTTTGGTATGGGCTTGGGCAACAGAACGGATCAATAAAAACATTCTTCTGGTAGGGATTGGTTTATTGGCCTTTTTTGACACCTGGACGGTTGGTCGCCGCTATGTGAATAGCGAAAACTTCGTGACCAAAAACAATTACCAGTCAAATTTTGCTCCACGCCCCGTGGACGAACAAATCCTGACTGATAAATCGCTTTCCTACCGCGTACACGATTTGACCATTGATGCTTTCCAATCGGCGCAAGCTTCTTATTTTCATAAAACAGTAGGTGGTTACAACCCTGCGAAATTGCAGCGCTTCAATGACATCATCGATCGCTATTTGATCAAAGGCAACCAGAACGTGTTCGACATGCTGAACACCAAGTACTTCATCGTACCGGGTCAGGGCGGTGAGGGCGGTCAACCTGCTCAACCCCTCGTACAGCTCAATCCGCGTGCGCTGGGCAATGCTTGGTTTGTCAACATGATTACGCTGGTAAAAACGCCGCTGGAAGAAATCAATGCCCTCGATTCCCTTCAACCAAGGGTTCAGGTGGTGATTAATCAAGAGTTTCTACCCTATATCAAGGGCTTGAGCCTGGTATCCGATAGTACTGCTTCCATCAAGCTCACCCGATACGACCCGCAATCGCTGACTTATTCTAGTATCGCCAAAACCGAGCAATTTGCCGTCTTCTCAGAAGTTTGGTACGGTCCAAATAAAGGATGGCAAGCTTATGTGGATGGCAAACCCGTGGATCATATTCGGGTGAACTACCTTCTACGCGGTATGAAGATCCCTGCTGGCAATCATACCATCGAGTTCAAGTTTGACCCCAAAAGCTACGAAACCGGAAAAATGGTTTCCGGGATCAGTTCGATCGCTTTGTTTGCTTTGTTGGGTGTGGTCATTGGAACTTCGGTGTGGAATGTCATCAAAAATCCGCCGGTGGATGATACCCCAGCTCCGGCTGCACCCAAGCCACAACCTAAACCGGTAGCACCACCTGTTAAACCAGCCGACAAACCAGCTACGGCAGTCCGCAAACCACAGGATAGCCGCAAAGGCAAAAAGAAATAGCCAACAAGTAAATTGGGAAGGAAGAATAGCCATTTTTCCTTCCCGATTCCAAAATACCCTTCGCCATGAACACACCACGTATTCTGATCATCACGTATTACTGGCCGCCCAGTGGCGGTTCGCCAGTTTTGCGTTGGTTTAAGTTCTCAAAACACCTACCTAACCTAGGTATTGAGCCGATTGTGTACACCGTTTCCAATGGCGAATACCCTTCTTACGACCATACTTTAGCTCAACAGGTTGACCCCAATCTGACGGTTTTGCGGGAACCCATTTGGGAGCCCTACACCTGGTACAAACAGTTTTTGGGCTTAAAAAAAGAAGTCAAAATCCAGACCGGTTTTTTATCAGAACAAAGCA
>JBBRGN010000011.1:0-37979 GCA_038240665.1 Chitinophagales bacterium
AAAAACACTTTTCAAAAATATCACAAAACCCATTTTGTATTTAGACCTAGAAAATCTAAATGACGCTGCCCTTTTGGAAAAAGACCCACAATGGTATTTAGAACAGCACGTAGACAAAATCATCGTAATCGACGAAGTACAAAGGATGTTGTCTTTATTTCCGTTATTGAGATCGTTGATTGATCAAAAACCTGATGCTGGGAGGTTTATTTTATTGGGTTCTGCCTCGCCAGAACTATTGGCAAAAAGTTCTGAAACATTAGCAGGACGCATTATTTATCGTGAATTAACCCCAATTCGATGGGACGAAGCAAAACGCTCAGAGATAACCATGACTACCCATTGGCTTCGTGGGGGATTCCCAAAGGCATTGCTAGCTCCTGATCTTTCATTATGGTTTGATTGGCAAGAATCTTTTTTAAAAACCTACATCGAATCAGATCTTCGTTCTTTGGGTCTTAATTCTTCCCCTCTAGGTTTACAAAAATTATTGCGCATGCTTACAACGCTTCAGGGGTCGCCATTAAACTATTCAAGCTTGGGCAGTTCTATGGGACTTTCCAGTAAAACCATACAAGTCTATCTCGATTACCTAGAACATTCTTTTGTCATCCGTCGTTTGGCACCTTATTATGTAAACGTTGGAAAGCGCTTAGTGAAAAGTCCAAAGTTATACTTTAGAGATCCCGGAATATTGCATTACCTAGTTAACATTACTGAATATGACGAATTGGTTAATCATATTGTGGCAGGCCACTCTTGGGAAGGTTATGTAATCGAACAAATTATTGGCCGGCTGGCCGGAAATATTCAAGCATATTATTATCGAACCCAAAATGGGGCTGAAATTGACTTATGCCTTCTGCGGGGGAATGAAATGGTGGTAGCTATTGAAATTAAACTATCCAATAACCCATCTATAAGTAGAGGAAATACCGAAGCAATTCAAGATTTGGGAACCAAGTTTAATTTTATCATTACCCCGACTTCAATTGATTTCAAGCCAAGTGCGCAGTGGCAAATGTGCACTTTAGATACCATATGGATGTATCTTGCTCCATTAAAGTTATTGAAAACCACTGAAGGATAAAAAACAAAACCCACTCAGAAATGAATCTGGGCGGGTTTAAACATTTTTGAATGTTGGCGGTCCGGACGGGACTCGAACCCGCGACCCCGTGCGTGACAGGCACGTATTCTAACCAACTGAACTACCGAACCAATTGATCAAAAATAAATCTAAAATGTCAAAAATGTTGGCGGTCCGGACGGGACTCGAACCCGCGACCCCGTGCGTGACAGGCACGTATTCTAACCAACTGAACTACCGAACCTTATGGTGGGTAAACCGAAGTTTACCCTATATATGTCGACATTGAGCAACATAGGCTCAACGCAAAATGCCCCTTCTTTAAAAGGGCGAGCGCAAATGTACGTTGATTCCTCAATATCCACAATACTTAGGTGCTAAAAAATAAAAAAATTAGGCAAAAATCACCAACCCCGCTGGTTATTGTTAATTTTGCCCCACAATCAAAGAAAGCAAGGATATGGTTTTTTTGGATTTTGAGAAGCCGTTGGAGATGCTCTATGAGCAATTGGAGAAACTCAAGGAGATAAGCGAGGGGGGGGATATTGACGTTACCGTTTCCATCACCGCTCTAGAAAACAAAATCCAGGAGAAACGCAAAGAGATTTATGACAACCTCACCGGTTGGCAAAGGGTACAACTATCGCGCCATCCTGAACGTCCCTATACCCTTTTTTACATAGAGCAAATGTGCGAGCGCTTCATTGAGCTGCACGGTGACCGTTATGTAAAAGACGACAAAGCAATTGTCGGCGGTTTGGCATCCATTGATGGCCAGTCGGTGGTAATCCTTGGGCATCAAAAGGGAGCCAATACGAAGATGCGCCAATACCGCAATTTTGGCATGGCCAATCCTGATGGCTACCGCAAGGCACTCCGTTTAATGAAACTGGCGGAACGATTTGGATTTCCTGTCATCACCTTAATCGATACTCCGGGTGCATTCCCTGGTTTGGAAGCAGAGGAACGCGGACAAGCCGAGGCCATTGCCCGCAACTTGTTTGAGATGGCTCAACTGCGCGTGCCCATTATTTCCATCGTTATTGGCGAAGGTGCTTCTGGAGGCGCTATTGGTATTGGCTTAGGAGACCGAGTTTTCATGATGGAAAACACCTGGTACTCGGTTATTTCTCCGGAATCCTGTTCCTCTATTTTGTGGCGGAGCTGGGACTTTAAAGAACAAGCAGCCGAGGCATTGAAGCTTACCGCTGAGCACATGTTTGAAAATGGGCTTATCGATGGCATCATCGGCGAACCTGAGGGGGGTGCCCATTCTTTCCCTGAAGTGATGGCGCAGTCACTCAAAGAGCAAATCCTCAAATCCATCGCCGAACTCAAAGTAATGCCTACGGATGAGCTCATTGATGCCCGTGTTGACAAATACTCGAAAATGGGGGTTTATGACGAGGTTTCTGCGATCAGCACCGAAGTTAAAAAAGACAAGTAAAAGCCCCTTGAACATTTTTTTAATCGACGATCTTTTCAATAACCACTTGGTTTTACAAATATGGGAATTTTAAATACGCTGCGGATTTATTTCCGAAATAATTCGCTCAAACAGCATTTACAGCAAAAAAAGGCGGCCATTCGCCAATGGATGAATTTTGATAAAGCTTCATCCATCGGCGTTTTATTTGACGCAACTGATTTCGAAAAACGCCAAACCGCCCTAAAATACGCAGAAGCGCTAAGGGCTATTGGCAAAAAGGTAAAACTACTAGGCTATTTCGATAGCCCTCAAGAGGACCCAAATTTTACCTTTGGCTATTTTAATCGCAAAAACATCGATTGGGCTTTGCGCCCCAATGGCAAAAACGTCGAGTATTTTTTGCAATCCACCTACGATATCCTGATCACCCTCAACCCCCTTACCCATTTACATACCGAATACATTGCCGCTTTGGCAAATGCGCACCTCAAGGTTGGTCCAGTCACTGGCAATCTGTATTGCTATGATATGATGATCGACGTCAACAACAAAAACAACATCAGCGATTTCATTCGCGAGATGGAAAAATTGTTTAAAATAACCAATGTTTAAGCATGGAGCGCAGCAAATTTAGGGGCACAGGAGTTGCCTTGATTACCCCGTTTAAGGAAAAAGGTGTTGACTATGCCGCCTTAGAGCGTATCATTGAACATGTTATCAGCAATGGAGTCGAGTATCTTATATCTCTTGGAACCACAGGTGAAGCCATCACCCTCTCCAGCAAAGAATGCCGCGAAGTTTTTGATTTCACCCTCAAAACTGTTGCCAGCCGTCGCCCGGTAGTTGCTGGTCTTTTTGGCAGCAATTACACAGAAATGTTGGTCGAAAAATTGAAAGTTTACAACCTCGAAGGTTTTGACGCCATCATGTCTAGCAGCCCGTCTTACAGTAAACCGCCTCAAGAAGGAATTTTTCAGCATTATATGGCGATCGAAAAAGCATCGCCAGTTCCCATCATCATTTACAATGTTCCTAGTCGCACTGGAAGCAATATAAAACCGGAGACGGTATTGCGGCTTGCCAACGCTAGTGATAAATTCTTGGGTGTCAAAGAAGCTTCAGGCGACATGGGGCAGGCCATGAAAATTCTGAAAGAACGCCCCGCCAATTTTATGGTTTTTAGCGGTGAAGACACCCTTAGCGTACCGATGATTGCCTGTGGCGCGGATGGCGTAATCTCGGTTATCGCCAATGTCTATCCGGCTGAGTTTTCCAAGATGGTGCGTAGTGCTTTAAGGGGAGATTTCGTTACTGCGGCAAAAATCAATGCTGATTTGCTGGACATCCACCCTTGGTTGTATGTTGAAGGCAATCCGGTAGGCATAAAAGCTGCGATGGAAATTGCTGGTTTTTGCAGCAGCGATGTACGCATTCCTTTGGTTCCCCTTTCTACTCAGCCTTATGCGCAACTAAAATTGGAGATGAGCAAAGTGGGTTAATGGGCCTTGACGAAAAGGGGAATCATCCCTTAAATCGTCATCTTTCCGATGAATTTGCGTTTTAATGCGCTAGCTTTCTGGCTTGCAGCAATAATTTTGCTGCTGATTCTTTATATTTACAATTGACAAAGAATCATTGCATCCCATGAAGAAATTATTTACCTATCTCTTGTTTGTTGCCGTTTGTTTTTCTTTTTTTCCCCTTTCTGCTCAGTCTTATCTAGATCACGTACCCGGTGAAATCTTAATCCAGTTGCGCCCAAGCGCGAAGGTGGATTCTTGGTGGGGGCAGCAGGCAAAATTGCGCAGTACAGCTGCTTCCAGCACGCTACCACAAAGCGTATCTGCACCTATGAACATCTGGAAAATAACCTTTGATCCTTTTTCTACTGACGAAACCGCCCTGTTGCAACGCTACCAACGCGACCCCGAAGTAGCCGCCGCGCAATTGAATTACTACATCTCTTTGCGTTCCACCTTTCCAAATGATCCCCAGTTTAGTAAGCAATGGCATCATTATAATACTGGCCAAACTGGAGGAAAGCCTGGAGTCGATCTACAAATGGATCGCGCTTGGGACATCACAAAAGGCGGCGTTACGCCTGGCGGCGACACCATCGTGATCTGTGTAATCGACGATGGAATTGATACGCTGCATGAAGACCTTCGCCAAAATTTATGGAGAAACCATCAAGAAATCCCCAACAATGGCCGCGACGATGATGGCAATGGCTATATCGACGATTTTCGTGGTTGGCATGTAAAAAAACAAAACGATAATATTAGTGATGACAACAACCATGGAACCCCCGTTTCAGGTATGATCGGAGCGGTAGGCAACAACGGTAAAGGCATTAGCGGGGTCAACTGGAAGGTAAAAATCATGATGGTGGTGGGTGGTTTTAACAGCACTACCGAGCAAATTATTCAAGCTTACACCTATCCGCTTACTCAGCGCAGGCTTTACAATCAAACCAACGGTAAAAAAGGTGCTTTTGTAGTTGCTACCAATTCATCTTGGGGAATTACCCGCGCTAAAGCAGCTGACAACCCAATTTGGTGCGCTTTTTATGATAGCTTAGGTGTACAGGGCATAATCAATATTTCAGCGGGTCCAGATCAAAATCTCGATGTGGATGTGGTAGGTGATATGCCTTCTACCTGTAGCAGCGAGTTTTTAATTGCTGTTACCAGCGTCAATCAACAAGGATTAAAATCTGACTTCGCGGGTTATGGCCGCAAAAACATTGACTTGGGTGCTTTTGGCGAACAAGTATATACCACAACGAATGGAAATCGTTACGCTCTAGTAAATGGAACCTCTTTTTCGGCTCCATTGGTAGCTGGAGCAGTAGGCTTGCTTTATTCTGCGCCTTGTCCTAGCTTAACGATTTTAGCCCGTATAGCGCCGATTGAAGCGGCCCGTTTGACGCGCCGCATGCTCCTTGATGCCGCTATGCCTGCTGCCAGTATGAAAGATATCACGGCAACAGGCGGGTACCTAAACGTTTTCAAGAGCCTCGTTTTATTATTGGGATCATCTTGTAGTGATTGTCCGCCGCTCATCCGCTCTTTAGAAACTGAAGTGACGGTAAATAGTGCCACCTTTAATTGGATCACCAATGACAGCATTCGTCGAGTTGATCTGCGGTGGCGGGCCAAAGGAGCCACAAATTGGAATACCTTGGATAATGTAAAATCGCCTTTTATTCTTACCAAACTGAATCTTTGTAGCGATTACGAATACCAACTTAAAAGCTATTGCCGCAGTTCATTCAATGATTTTGCCGATACTTATAACTTCAGAACCGATGGCTGTTGTGAACCGCCAACTCAAATTCAATTTGCTTCTGTTGGCGTCAATTCTGCACTTATTCGCTGGAATACCATTACCGCAGCCAGTGGCTATACTTTTCGCTACCGCGCCTCTGGCGCCAAAGACTGGATAACTTCAACGCCGCCATTTACTTCAGCTAACTTACGCAACCTAGCGAACTGTACTGTTTACGAATTCCAAATCCGTAGCGAATGTAGCAGCGGAACACCTTCGGCATTTAGCCCTGTTTTTCAATTCAAAACATTGCTTTGTGGCGCTTGTTTGGACAATAATTACTGTAAACCGGGAGTGTCCATTGATCAAAGTAAGGAGGAATGGATTACCGGCGTGAAGATGAATACATTTGAAAACCGCAGCAGACAAAATGGTTATGGCGATTTTACCGGGTTAGCGACGACCACAATTAATCTCGGAACCACCAATAGTTTGCGCATTTCAGCTGGGTTTTTAGGCCCAATTTTTACGGAATATTATACCGTGTGGATAGACTACAACCAAGACGGGCAGTTTGCTACAAATGAAATTGTGCTAGAATCCGGCGCACGAAGGGACACTGCTACAACCGGTTTCTTTATTGCCCCTGCTTCAGCCAAACTTGGACTTACTCGGATGCGGGTTGTGATGGTCTCCAGAGACCTAGGAGCTGCTTGCGATATTTCTCCCACTGCTTATGGAGAAGTTGAAGACTATTGTATCAACATCAATAGCATCATTGCTACGCAAAATACCAACTCCAATTCAACAGCGCAGTTGTTGGTCTCTCCCAATCCCACTGCTCAGTTATTACGCTTGCGATTGGAGTTGCCTGAAAGCGAGACCAAGGCACAAATTGGGCTTTTCAATTTACAGGGTCAGCAATTGTGGCAAAGTAATTGGGCGCTTAATCCCTCAGGCGTTTCCAGTCATGAGTTAAGCTTGGCAGACTGGCCGGCGGGTATGTACCTCCTGAAAGTTCAAACCGAAAAAGGAAGAACACTAGTGGAAAAAGTTGTAAAAACGGATAATTGAAACCGCAGTGTTATTCTTTAAAAACCAACACGGGGATGGATACATCTTCCACGATTTCTCTGGAGATGCTGTTGCGCAGTACGCGATCCCAAAAACCTTTGTGGTATACGGTAAGGGCTATTAAATTGGCTTGCACCTCTTGAATGTATTGCTGGAGGTGTTCTACCACATCTTCTCCATCAATGATTTTGAACGTCATTTGACGATCATCGTCTTCTTCTTCAAAGGTTCGGCGAATTTTTTCCATTTGCTGTTTGGCCCAAGCATGATCGGCTGCATCGTAATTGACATGCACCAAATGGAGATGGGCATTAAACAATTGACTCCATTGAAGTAAAGTCTCGATGGCTGCTAAATTGGCATAACCAAATTCGGTAGCATAAACAATCGTCTGAAGTGGCTGAAAAGTTGCGCCGGGTGGCAATAGAAAAATAGGACACGACACCTCATGAATAATCCGCAATGCAAAAGATCCAAACAACCTACTGGTCAAACCCTTGCGATTGCGCATGCCCATTACGACTAAGCCTGCTTCATATTTTTCAATCAAATGAATGACCTGTTCGCGAGGGTTACCGCTCGCTACTAAGCACTTGGGTAATGCTGGTGCTCCAGGCGTTCTACGTATTAAATCTTGTAACTGATTTAACGATTGCGCCAATTCTGGTGTCGCGCGGGCTTCTTGTTCGTTTTCAATAATTAGATTCGAAGCCCCTTCAACTAAATGCCCGGCAATGATATCAGCATGCAGGTGCGCGGCAAGATGTTGCCCATATAAGAAGGGTTGCTCCCTATCTGCACCATAATCAATCAAACACAAGATGGAATCCATATGCGGCTGTACATTAGAGGGAGCAGTTTTTTTTGCTGCATCCAGCTCTAAATTCGCATTTTTTTCAAGTATTTGAAAAAAAAATGTAGCTAAGCTTCGGATTCTACTTTAGTTGCAGCATTCCGAGCTGATTTTTTTTTGCGCAACACTTCTGGAAGAGAGAGCGCAATTCCTCCTGCCAGGGACAAAACAATCACCGCCAATGACATCCAGGAAGGGAGGTGGACAAAGTGTACCAAAACCAGCTTAACGCCTACAAAGCCCAAAATTACTACTAGGCTATATTTGAGGTATTGGAATTTGCCCAAAACAGAGGCCAGTACAAAATACAAGGAGCGAAGTCCCAATATGGCAAAAATATTAGAGGTAAACACTAAAAATGGATCCGTAGTAATGGCAAAAATAGCGGGAATACTGTCAAATGCAAAAAGCACATCCGTGGTTTCTACAACCATCAAAGCCACAAAAAGCGGCGTTGCCGCCGTTAATTTTCCTTGTTTTACAAAAAAACGATCCCCGTGAAAAGAAGGCGTAACGGGAACAAAACGCTTAATCAAACCGATGGTCGCATTGTTTTCGATTTCTGCTTCCTCATGATCTTTGGCGATTAACATACGGTACGCCGTAATCAATAAAAATCCGCCAAAAATATAATTGATCCAGCTAAAATTTGCCATCAAAGCGGAGCCAACTAGTATCATGATGCCCCGGAAGATAACGGCACCCAAAATGCCCCAAAACAAGACCCGATGCTGAAGTTTACTCGGTATTTTGAAATACGTAAAAATAACAGCTATGACAAAAATATTATCTATACTCAAGGATTGTTCCACCAAATACCCCGTCAGGTACATTACAACGGCTTCCCGACCAGTGTAGGCTGAGTTTTCGGCAATATGCTGCCAATTATTTTCATAAGCACTGTAAATGACGATGCTAAACAGCAGAGAAAGCGCCACCCAGATACCCGTCCATCGAAAAGCTTCCTTAACCGATACGATGTGCGCTTCTTTATTGAACACCCCTAAATCAAAGGCCAATAAAATCGCAACCAGCAATAAAAATCCTACCCAAAGCAGCATAGATCAGTTCCTTAAGATTGAATAAAAGAAGTATCTCGATTACGCGCACCAGCAAAGAAGATACTAGATTTGATAAACCTTTTTTTTCTCTACAACGCGCAATATACGCCTGGGGTTTAAACTTTGGACACTGCAAAAGTAGATTTGGCGCGGGTCGCTCGCCTTTAGCCCTGAATATTTTTTAAATTTTTTTTAAATCCTGTTCTAAAAAAAACTTTATCCAGCCCATCCTTCCCTATCCAAGCTACGGAAATGTATCGCTTCGGCCAAATGCTCAATCTGAATATCAGCACTGCCTGATAAATCGGCAGCAGTACGAGCAACTTTCAAAATACGGTCGTACGCTCTGGCCGAAAGCTGGAGTTTTTCCATGGCTTTTTTCACCAATAATTGCCCGGCATTGGAAATTTGGCATACCTCGCGAATCATTCGGCCTGGCATTTGAGCATTGTTATATATGTTGGTGAGGGATTTGAACCGCTCGATCTGAATATCGCGAGCTTTTACTACTCTGGCTGCAATGTCTACACTGGTTTCCGTGGGTAAATCTACGCTGGCGAGTTCATCATAAGAGACTGGAGTAACCTCTACATGTAAGTCTATTCGATCCAATAATGGGCCTGAAATTTTACTCAAATAACGTTTGACAACTCCGGGCCCGCAGATGCAACTTTTATCGGGGTGGTTGTAATATCCGCATGGGCAGGGGTTCATTGAGGCCACAAGCATAAAACTAGAAGGGTAATCAACGCTCATTTTTGCTCGAGAAATGGTTACCCTTCGCTCCTCCATCGGTTGGCGCATTACTTCCAACACGCTTCTTTTGAATTCCGGCAATTCATCCAAAAACAAAACGCCGTGATGCGCCAAAGAAATTTCGCCAGGCATGGGATTTCCACCGCCACCAACTAAAGCGACATCACTAATCGTGTGGTGGGGCGAACGAAATGGTCGATTGGCGATCAACGCAGCATTGGCTGCTAATTGTCCGGCTACGGAGTGGATTTTTGTCGTTTCTAGCGCTTCTTGCAAACTCAAAGGGGGCAAAATGGTAGGCAATCGCCGCGCCAACATCGTTTTACCTGCTCCTGGCGGACCTATTAAAATCAGGTTATGCCCTCCTGCGGCAGCAATTTCCATGGCGCGTTTGATGTTTCCTTGCCCTTTTACATCCGAAAAATCCACATCGTACTGACTCAGGCAATGGTTGAACTCTTCGCGGGTGTCAACTTCTGTTGGCGTTATTTTTTGCTCGCCATTTAAAAAAGCAACTGCTTGAGCCAGATCGGTAACCCCGTAAATCGGTAAATTACTGACAATGGCTGCCTCGCGGGCATTTTGGCGGGGTAAGATGAATCCCTTAAAGTTTTCTTTCCGCGCCTGAATGGCAATTGGCAATGCGCCTTTGATGGGGCGTACCATACCATCCAAGGCCAATTCACCCATGATGATGTAATTTTCCAGGATCTCGGCGTTGAGCTGTTTGCTGGCCGCTAAGATCCCCAGCGCAATGGGTAGATCATAAGAAGATCCCTCTTTGCGTACATTGGCTGGTGCTAAATTGACTATGGTTTTAGCCCGCGGCATACGCAATCCCGTGTTGGTAATGGCGGCTTCAATGCGTTGAAAACCCTCGCGCACGGCGCTATCGGGCAATCCTACCATGTAGTAATAATTGGTTCCAGCAACCGGTTGGCCTCCTGAATCTACTTCAACGGTGATCGTTCGGGCATCCACGCCGTGCATGGCGCTGGCATAGGTTTTTACAAGCATACGATAACGTAATTTTGGGTTTAGCTAAAATATTAATATTGAGTTATTAGGGTGATTGATCCTAATACTTCATGGCAACAAATGTAATCGTTGTCGTTGACGGGGATGCGGGCTCGAATGTATAAAACTGTGCTACAATAGAAAGGCTAGGGCTAAAGATAAGGCAGATTCAAGCAATCTTGCAAGTGCTGGTTAAAAAAACTTGATTTCAACCCACCGTTTTGAGTTTTTCTTTGAACGCAAAAAGCTCATCCCGCAGTTGAGCAGCAGAAATAAAGTCCAATTCCTTCGCCGCTTGTTTCATTTTTCGATCAGTGGCATCGATGAGTTTTTCCAGTTGCTCGCGATTCATGTAGTTGACCAAAGGATCCGCAGCAAAGCTTTTGGTTTCTGGTTCTATATAAGCTTGGGGGTTTTTACCACGTACATCAAGGATAGATTTTTGATTCATAATCTCCTCCTTACTTTTGAAAACGGTTGTAGGTGTGATGCCATTTTCTTCATTGTACGCCATTTGGATCACGCGACGGCGATTGGTTTCTTCAATCGTTTTTTGCATGGATTCGGTGATTTTATCAGCATAAAAAATCACCAAGCCATTGGAGTTACGGGCTGCTCGACCGGCCGTTTGGGTCAGGGATCTATCGTTGCGTAAGAAACCTTCTTTATCTGCATCCAAAATGGCGACTAGAGAAACCTCCGGTAAGTCCAAACCCTCCCTCAGCAAATTCACCCCTATTAATACATCAAAACCTCCAAGACGCAAATCGCGGAGAATTTCCACCCGCTCCATAGTATCTACTTCCGAGTGGATGTAGCGTACTTTTATATCGAGTTTGGCGAGGTATTTGGAGAGCTCCTCCGCCATGCGCTTGGTCAAGGTGGTTACCAAGATGCGTTCTTCTTTTTTGACCCGCTCATCAATTTCCTCCAGCAAGTCATCGATCTGGTTAAGACTAGGCCGCACATCAATCGGTGGATCAAGCAAACCCGTAGGCCGAATCAACTGCTCTACGATCAAACCGCCGGTTTGCTCCATCTCATAATCTCCAGGTGTAGCGCTAACAAAAATGACCTGATTGATGATGCTTTCAAATTCCGTAAAATTCAAAGGCCGGTTGTCCATAGCAGAGGGTAAACGAAATCCATGGTGTACCAAACTGAGCTTTCGCGACCGGTCCCCCCCGTACATACCGCGCACTTGTGGGATGGTCGCGTGGCTTTCATCAATCACCATTAAATAGTCATCCTGAAAATAATCCAACAGGCAAAAAGGTCTAGTTCCAGGTCTGCGGCCATCAAAAAATCGGGAATAGTTTTCTACCCCGCTACAATACCCTAGTTCTTTGATCATTTCAAGATCAAAATTAGTGCGTTCGTGGATTCGTTTGGCTTCTAATACGCGTCCATCGCGCTCAAAATATTTTTCCTGATCAAAAAGTTCGTCTTGAATTTCGCGAATGATTTGCCCCATTCGGTCACGCGGCGCAATATAGAGATTGGCTGGAAAAATGGCAGCATTGGGCATGCGCTCAATGCGTTTGCCGGATTCAATTTCGATTTGCTCAATCTCCTCGATTAAATCGCCATCAAAAGTGATGCGATAACCATAATCAACATAAGGCAGGTTGATGTCCACTGTATCACCCCGTACCCGGAAAGTGGCGCGGCGAAAATCGGTCTCCGTCCGCGCATACAAGCTTTCAACCAAGGTATACAAAAAGGCATTGCGGGAAATCATCTGGCCTTTTTGGATGCGGATGATCCCGGCTTTATAATCCTCGGGATTCCCCATACCATAAATACAGGACACTGAAGCCACAATGATGATGTCGCGGCGCCCCGATAATAAGTTGGAGGTAGCGCGCAATCGAAGTTTATCTACTTCCTCATTAATGGCCAAATCTTTTTCAATAAAAGTATCGCTTACCGAGATATAGGCTTCGGGTTGGTAATAATCGTAGTAAGACACAAAGTATTCCACGGCATTATCGGGAAAAAATTCGCGAAACTCCCCATAAAGCTGAGCGGTCAAAGTTTTGTTGTGGGTAAGCACTAAAGTAGGGCGATTCACCTGAGCAATCACATTGGCTACAGTAAAGGTTTTACCCGAACCCGTTACACCAAGGAGTACTTGGCCTGGTTCACCCCCGTTTAAGCCATCAACCAATTGTTTGATGGCTGTAGGTTGATCGCCGGTAGGTCGGTAGTTAGAAACAAGTTGAAAGCTCATAGTCGGTTCGTGCCTAAGTTTATGGCTAGGAATGAGTCAACAATAAGATACCAATATGGTCTGCCACTTTTGCTGCCATACTGCCTATCTTTTTCGTTAAATAGCTCGGCTATTCGCCTCAAAAAATAGTTGTCTGGCAACAAAATAGCCTAGCCCAGTTTAGTACCTTATTATTGACTCATTCCTTAAAGATAATCGTCTGTAATTACAAAATAAACCTAAGATTTGTTTTAGGAAACTGTTGCGCCAACCAAAGCTTTTTTGACAAAATACATGTCAATTTCACCTTTATTTTTTGCCGGCATTTTTCCGCGGGATTGGCATTCAAAACGGTATCTGACCAATTTGTAGGTTTCTTCAGAAATATTAATTTGACCTGGTTCACTATTGGATTCAATGCGAGCAGCGATGTTGACGGTATCGCCCCAAATGTCGTAAACAAATTTTTTGGAACCTACCACGCCAGCAACTACATGCCCGGTATGGATGCCGATACGCGCTTCAAAGTAGGGTTTACCTTGACGAATACGCAGTTCCTTGTACTCATTGAGATAGTTTTGGATGTCTAAAGCGGCCTGAACGATGCTATAAGGCATGGTTTTACGATCCGATAAGCCACTAGCACACATATAGGCATCGCCGATGGTTTTGATTTTTTCGAGATCTGGATATTGACCAATGATGTAATCAAACGCTTTGAAACATTTGTCCAGCTCTTCGACCAATTCTTCTGGGTCCAACTGCTCTGAAATTCGCGTAAAATTGACAAAATCCGAAAACAAGACCGATACTTGTTCAAATCTCCGCGCGCGCGCTTTGCCTTCTTTTTTCAATTCCTCGGCAATGGATTTGGGTAAAATATTCAGCAAAAGCTCGTCTGATCGTTGGCGTTCGACTTCAATGATCCCATTTTTTTCCTCTAACGAACGCGCAGTCCGACGTTTGGCACGGAAACGGCCATACAACAGCACCGTCAGCAACAAAAAGAAACCTGAGGCGATCCCAGCTAGTCGTACGAGGTTGTTTTGCTCTTCTACTTTGAGCTGTTCTTTCATCAACTTCTCCTGAGCCAACCCCAGCATGTATCTTTTTTCCAAGGTATCCCGTGAAAGCTCCTTTACTTCTCCTTCCTTTACTTTGGCCAGTTCTTCTGCTTGTTTTTTTTCTTCGGAGATGGTCGCAATGTCTTCATCTTTGCGGGTAACTTGCTGTTCAACTTCTTTTTTCTGGGTTTCTAGTTCTTTTTGGCGGGTGGTAAGTAGAGAATTGTCTTCAACCGTTTGGTTGCGACTTGAGAGCAATACATCGATATCCGCTTGTAGTAGGTCGCGCTCTTTTTGCAACGCGCGTTTTTCTCGTTCTAGACTAGCACGTTGAGTGACGTAGCGATTTTCCAAATCCCCGATGCTGTTGCCTTTCTGACTAAAAAACTGAAAAGCTTCTTGATTGATTTCGTAAGCTCGGCGGTAATTCTGATCACGGGTAGCCAATCGGCTCCGACGCTCAATGCTGGCGACCAACAGTTGTAGATCCCCGGCTTCTTTAGCGTAGGTAGAAGTGGTTTTAAGCCAAACTTCTTGATTTCTTTCGTCTTTTAATTTTTCGTATACCGTTGCAACTTGTATCGCCGATTGAGCCGCCAATGCTTTATTGCCATTATCGATCGAAAGTCGGTTCGCAGCTTTGGCATATTCCAAAGCTTTTTTGGGATCAGTAGCCAAGGTAGCAACCGACAAGTCCAGGTTTGCCGAGACTTTAGCATCAAAGCTAGTGGCCTCCTGAAGTTGTTTTTCTAATTCAGGAATCGTTTGGCCAATAGCCGAATAGGCAATGAAAAAAAATAGATATAGGAACAGTATAGACTTCTTCATGTCGACCACAGTATTTAATGTGTAAAAATAACTCTAATTCTTTTGAATTAGTATTTTTTAAATACAAGTATTAGCGACAAACTATTCCTTTTGGTGTTTGTTTGGGGTTCATTAGGAATTTGTTCATCTTCCATGTCTTCAGATTAATTCAACATAATGTTAAAATCGCAAATTGTTACAGTTTCTTTTTTCCGTTACCATGGCGCAGCCGAGTGTTGGTGGGGATTCAAACAAATGGGTTTGGCACCCCAGCGGCTGGCAGGCATAGCTGGTTTGGAGTTTCATAAAATGGTGGGCAGCGGCAATGGCAATGGATTTAGCATTTGGCCCAATTTTGGTGTTTATGGCCTAATTTGCGTCTGGGAAGAGGAAAATTATGCCCGCGATTTTTTTGCCCAGCACGATTTGATTAGCGATTTTCGGGAGCATGCTCAGGAAGTTTGGACACTGTATCTTCGCGCTTTCAAGGTACATGGTGAATGGGATCAACAGTCCCCCTTTGCGATCGCTACCGAATACGATGAAAACTTGCCCGTAGCGGTCATCACTCGGGCAACCATCAAGCCCAGTCGTCTGTGGCATTTTTGGAGCTACGTGCCAAAGGTAAGTAAGGCGATGTGGGCAGAACACCAGGAAGGGCTACAATTTTCTGTAGGCATTGGGGAGCTTCCTTTGATCCAACAAGCTACCTTTAGCCTTTGGACCAACAGCAAACTCATGCAGGCATACGCCTACAAAAGTCCTTTTCACAGCAAAGTGATCCAAAAAACGCGTGAATTGGGTTGGTACAAGGAAGAATTGTTTGCACGTTTTCATCCTTTTGATACAGAAGGCGAATGGGGCGGGATTAAAAAAATGACTATCCATGGAGCTTAATTTTAAATCTTTTGGCCAAGGCGAACCCTTAATCATCCTACACGGTTTGTTTGGTACGCTCGACAATTGGCAAACGCTTGCCAAACAATTGGCCGAAAATTTCCTCGTTTTCATCTTTGATGCCCGCGATCATGGCCGTTCACCGCACACCGATCACATCGATTACCCCACGATGTCCGAAGATTTGTTGGCGTTTATGGAGCAAAATTGGATTTACAAAGCGCATATTTTAGGGCATTCCATGGGGGGCAAAACTGCGATGGAGTTTACTCTAAGCTATCCGGATATGGTAAATAAATTAATCGCAGTAGACATAGCCCCAAAAACTTATCCACCCGGGCACAACGAAATTTTTGACGCCCTTTTTGCCATTGATCTAAAAACCCTAAAAAATCGACAAGAGGCAGAAACCTTATTAGAAAAAAAAGTCCCGGTATACGCCACGCGCCAATTTTTACTCAAAAGCTTATCGCGCAGCCTCGATGGCGGATTTGAATGGAAATTGAACTTACCCGTTATTTTTCGCGATTACGAAAAAATATTGCATGCTCCTACTGCTCAAGGTGTATTTTCGGGCCCCAGTCTTTTCATCCGCGGCGGTCAATCGGATTATGTACTGGATAGTGATTGGCCAACGGTATTGCGGTATTTCCCCGCTGCCCAATTAGAAACCATCGCCAATTCGAGTCATTGGGTACATGCGGAAGCACCGGAAACCCTGCTACAATTGGTTAAATCGTTTTTGCTGGCTTAAAAACAACCCACACCTAAGCAAAAAACCTTACCACAGATTTTTTGCATACCCTTCGAAAAAATAGGCAACATCAAAAATCATCGTTAATATTGTTATATAATGGGACACCAACCAACCTTTCCTAAGGAGGCATGTCCTTCAGAACAACAAAAACAACTACCATGAAACGTATTTTGAAAATATCGCTTTGGATTCTTCCCTTCACTTTGTTAAGCATTGCTTTTACCAATTTCCCGAATACCAAACAAGAATTTGAGATCAGCAAAAATTTAGAAATTTTTGCCAACGTCTATAAAGAGCTCAATGCTGATTATGTGGATGAACTCGATCCCGGAAAAGTCATGCGCGACGGCGTTGACGCCATGTTGAATAACCTTGACCCATTTACCAACTACATTCCTGAATCTGATATTGAGCGCTATCGCTTGTTGCGGGAAGGAACGTTTAACGGGGTAGGCGCTGAGTTTAAAAAAATTGGCGACTACGTGACGTTTACCGAGCTTTTTGAAAAACAGCCTGCCGATAAAGCAGGCGTCAAAGTAGGCGATCAGATCATCGCCATCGATGGCAAAGAAACCAAAGGAAAAAGCAGCGACGAAGTGGATTATTTTTTGCGCGGTGCTCAAGGAACAAGCGCAGAACTTACCCTTAGTCGTCCGGGACAAGCCAATCCAATTAAAGTAAAAATTACCCGGGAAGAACTTGAAGTTCCCAACGTACCGTATTCAGGACTGGTGGACGGCGACATTGCTTATGTGTCCCTTTCGACCTTCAGCCAAAATGCAGGAAAAAATGTCGGCGATGCCATTCGCGATTTACGCCAGCAAAAACCTGATTTGAAAGGCATCATCTTGGATTTACGCGGCAATGGCGGCGGTTTGCTCATCGAAGCCGTCAACCTTTGCAATGTTTTTGTACCTAAGGGAGAAATCGTGGTAACTACAAAAGGAAAACTAAAAGAAAATTTCCATAGTTATCGCACCAACAACGCTCCGGTTGACACCGAACTACCGTTGACCATTTTGATTGATAAAAACTCTGCTTCGGCTTCTGAGATTGTGAGTGGCGTAATTCAAGATTATGATCGCGGCGTACTGCTTGGCCAACGTTCATACGGCAAAGGCTTGGTACAAAACACCACCGATGTGGGCTACAATTCGCGGCTAAAGTTAACCACGGCTAAATACTACATCCCCAGCGGTCGCTGTATCCAAAGCGTAGAATACAAAAACGGAGAACCCGTAGAACTTCCTGATAGTCGTCGCAATGCTTTCAAAACCCGAAATGGCCGTATGGTACTGGATGGCGGCGGTGTGTCGCCAGATGTGAAAGTGCCTTCGCCTTCCAACATTCCGGTGATCAAAGTATTACAAGATCAGGATTTGATTTTCCGTTTTGTGACCGACTTCTGCAAAAGCAAACCTACTATTCCAGCGGTAGATCAATTCAAATTCACTGATTTTCCCGCCTTTTTGGCTTTCGTTCAACAAGAAAACACGGTTTTTCGTACGGAAAGTGAAAAATTGTTGGAGCAATTTAAAACCAAAGCCACCGAGGAAGGATATGCCCTGGAAGGTGTAAAAACACTGGAAGATAACCTGCAAAAAGCCCAACTCGATCTGATTAATAAAAACAAGGACGTGATCACTAAATTGATTGAAAAAGAGATTGCGGGTCGCTACTACTACGCTACCGGCAAGACTAAAATGGGTCTTCTACGCGATTCTGAAGTAGAGGAAGCGATTCAAATGATCAAAACGCCGGCGAAATACCGTTTAGCGCTGGGTAAATAATAAACTTGCTTTAGTAGCTGCTTTTGAAAAAAGAGGGCGCATTTGTAAAAGATGTACCCTCTTTTTTATTTCCTACCTGTCACCCGGTTGCGCAGCCAATTGGGGATAACCAATGCGCCCGCCAACAGATAGAGGTAGTAAGATAAAAGTCGCCAGATGGTAGAAACCACGGTAGATAAGGTAGGCGAATTGATGTAATCCGTCAAAAAACCGCCAAACAACAACTCAATCAACCCAGCACCACCTGGAGTAGGACTAAACATGATCATAAAATACATGGTTTGAAGCCGAGCGTATAATTCAAATTGAGCGCCAAAGGTCAATGGCAAAGAGGGTACAAAAGCAAGAATTAAACAACTGATCAACAAAAAACGAAAAATCCAAGCAGTGGCCGTAGATAAGGCAGCTTGAAAATGGTAGCTCCAAGATTGTCCCCACAAACCTTGAGAGGCGATCAACAAATCATCGCCCAGTTTGATTGCTCCAGCATTAAATCGATGGAGCAGCCGATTGTTGGTGAGCCAACCTAGAAATTTTCGCAATTGCTTGGGACTGATAAACAAACCATAAAAAAACACGATGGCATAACCCAATTTAATGCCGTAGAACGTGATAAAATAATAGCCCCATCCGCCAGTGTCCGCAAACGAGTGCGCGCCGGGGCGCATGATGTCGTATCCAAAAACGCTAAATAAAATGGGTAAAGTGACCAACATAAAAAGGCTATCCAGTACAATGGTATACAACACAATGGTGATGGTGCGTGCCATGGGCATGCGTTCTTGAGCCAAAATAAAAAATGCCACTGCCGATCCCCCGATACTGGTAGGAGAAACCGCAGAACTAAATTCCCAGATGATAATGATCTCAAAACATTTCCACCAGGAAAACTCCCGATTGGTAAGTACTCGAAGCCTGGTCGCATAGGCCACATCCCGCGCCACTGCGGTCAATATCCCAATACCAATCCAAGTAAAAGTATGAGAAGTCCAGTGGATAGCTGCAAATTCCCGAGGGTCAAACTTCCGCCAAAATAAATAGACAATAGCTCCAACCCCTAAGATCATGGGGAGGATAATCCTTGAAAGCCGCACTGAACTCGGAAGTTCTTGATTTTCTGGGGGCAAGGAGTTTGCTGATTCTTTATTCACACCTATAGAATTGAAAAAGACGGCAATGCGTTCTTTTGAGAGACTGAGAAATGATGAACATTTCAGGTAAAATCGGATTTTTTTTTAAACTTGACAAGAGACTTGCACTGGTTTAAAAAATTTGTTTGATCAAAAGGCAAAAATTTTTGTTTTAATCAAAGTAGATTTTGGCGCTAAATTTGCGAAATTCGGTAAAAGTTAACGCCAAGTAAACATTTTTTTGTCCTTGGGGCAAAAAAAATTCCCGCACACAATCGTAAACAACATGTGGACTGAAACCAACCATCAATTGCAGGCAAGCTTTATTTTTAAGGACTTCATAGAAGCTTTTTCCTTTATGACTGAAGTAGCTTTCCATGCCGAAAAACAAAACCACCATCCCGAATGGAGTAATGTTTGGAACAAAGTGACCATCCATCTAAGTACACATGATGTAGGTAATGTAGTTACCAATAAAGATCGTAAATTAGCCGCATCAATTGATGGCATCTACGCAAGATTTGTCAATCCACATTCCTTATAATTACCTACTAGGATTAGTGGCCATTAGCTTTTTTAACAATAAGGTATTCTGCTAAATGAACATTTCATCTAAGTTACCAAAAGTAGGAACCACGATATTCACGGTAATGTCGGCACTGGCTCAGGAACACAATGCGATCAACCTCGCACAGGGTTTTCCTGATTTTCCTTCTTCGGATCACCTGAACGACCTAGTCACCAAATACCTAAAATTGGGTTACAACCAGTACGCCCCGATGGCAGGCTTGCCCATTCTTCGCGAACGGATTGCTGAAAAAATAGAAGGTTTGTATGGCGTTTCTGTTGATCCTCAAACCGAGATTACCATTACCGCTGGAGCTACCCAAGCCATTTTTACGGCTATTGCTACCTTCATCCGTCCGGGCGATGAGGTGGTTATTTTTGAACCCGCTTATGATTGTTATCGACCTACCATAGAGCTCTTTGGTGGAACGGCCAAAGCCATAGAGTTGGAGCCGCCAGAATATGCCATTGATTGGGAAAGACTCAAAAAAATGGTCAATGTGCGTACTCGAATGATCATCATCAATACGCCCAACAATCCCAGTGGCACTATTTTAAAAGCCGACGACTTGATCCGATTGGAACAATTGACCAAAGGAACGGAGATATTGTTGCTAAGCGATGAGGTATACGAACACTTGGTTTACGATGGGGAAACCCATCAAACAGCTTTGCTTTATCCGGGCTTGCGCGAGCGAACTCTTGCCGTTTATTCTTTTGGCAAAACCTTTCACAATACGGGCTGGAAAATCGGTTATTGTGTGGCGCCTCCCGCGCTTACCGCCGAATTCCGGAAGGTTCACCAGTTCAATGTTTTTTGCGTCAATTCGCCGATGCAGTATGCGCTGGCAGAATTTTTAGAAGACCCGCATGAATATTTAGGTTTAAGTACTTTTTACAACCATAAACGCGATTTTTTTCTGGACAGTCTGGAAGGCAGCAGATTGAAACCGATAATTTGTGCAGGCACTTATTTTTTGTTGTGTGATTACAGCCAAATAAGCCAAGAACCTGATACTGAGTTTGCGAAGCGCATGACCCAAGAATACGGCGTGGCGGCTATTCCTGTATCAGTATTTTACAATTCTCCGCGCACCGACCACATCATTCGGCTATGTTTTGCCAAAAAAGAATCAACTTTGGAAGCGGCAGGTTTGCGTTTAAAGAATTTATAGTGTGGCATTCCTTAACTCCTCAATTAAGGAAAGCTCTTTTTAACCTTGATTTGGTAGCTTTGCCGCAAATACCTAACAATGGATCAAGAGTTGACGCTCTCAAAGTGGTGGGCTTTTATTTCCGCCTATATGGGTACTCCGGTCACGCGGGCGCTTGGAATTCTTTTCGCTGCTAGTAGTTGGAGTTTTGCATCCTGGGTGGTACACATACCCACGGTTAAATCCAATTTACACCTGGATGATGCTGCGCTGGGTTTGGTGTTATTTGGCTTGCCCATCGGTCAACTGTTGATTAATCCTTTTGCGGGTGGTATAGTACGGCGCTGGGGAGCAGCAAGAGTGACCGTGATTGCCAGTTTGACAGTAGCGTTTATTCTACCTCTTCCCGTTTGGGCTTCCAATACTTTTTTACTTACCCTTTCATTGGTGATTTTGGGCATCAATTTTGCGTTGCTCAACGTATCACTCAATACCTGTGTGATGTTTGCTGAGGATACCTTCACCGCCGAAGGAACTCCCATTTTAGCTGGTCGATCCATTCTGGCCAGTTGCCATGGCATGTGGAGCACCGGCGGAGTGATCGGATCTTCAATAGCTAGTGTTTTGTTGGCTGCTGGTATTGCGCCGAGGGTACATATTTTGATTGCCTCAGGTGTTATCTTGCTTTTATTGGCATGGGCATCGCCACATATTTTGACCATCCAGGCCCGGCCTCGCCAAGAGAGCGAGGTTACAAAAAAAGGCTTCATCCTCCCCAATCGGCGTTTAGCTTTGCTGATTTTAGTGGGGTTAACCGCTTTGTTTGCTGAAGGTACAGCATTTGACTGGAGCGGCGTTTTTTTGCGTGATTATCGACAAGCTTCGCCTTCAGAGTCCGCTATGGGCTTTGTTGCTTTTACTTTTGCCATGACGCTGGTACGTTTTATGGGCGATCTGATTATTCCTCGTTTTGGGGAACGTAATTTGCTCTTTGGTGGTGGATTGCTTGGCGCCAGCGGCCTATTGCTGGCTGTTTTTGGCGAAACCCTATGGACTGGATGGTTGGGTTTTTTGTTATTGGGATTGGGTTGTTCATTGGGGGCACCGATGTTGTTTAAAATGTCGATGCGCTTACCTGGTGTACCGCCAGCTACCGGCTTAGCTACATTTTCCACATTTAGCTTTTTGGGATTTTTGCTAGGCCCACCAGTCATTGGCTGGATTTCCAAAGCTTATGGTTTACCACTGGGCTTGATGATTGTAGCCGGTTTTTTGAGCCTTGGAGCTATTGTGGCCAAAAAGTTCATCTAGTCTTTTCTATACCTCCATTGATCAAGAGCCAAAATAAAAAAATCCTAAAAAGCAACTTGCTATTTAGGATTTCTTATTTTAGTAGCGCGGGGGAGGCTTGAACTCCCGACCTCACGATTATGAATCGTGCGCTCTGACCAGCTGAGCTACCGCGCCAAAATGCTTAATTTTAAAAGCGAGTGCAAATATAGGTCAAGCTGAGTTATAGCGCAACTATTTTTCCTATAATTTCGTTGAAGATTCGCGGTTATCCTTGCAACAATAAACAGTTTCGGTAAAAATATTCGCCAGAGCCCCTTCTTTGGCGCATTGGTTTGCTGTTTTTTTTCAATCTCAACCACTCAAAACCAATTGCTATGAACACCGAACAAACAGAACAATCTTTTGGCACGCCTGGCATTGCGCTGCCCGTGGAACAATTTCAAAACAATACGCTTCGCCCAGTACTTAAAATGCAAAACGAGCACCTCATTGCGTTTTACCGGCATTTTTTAGAGAAACGCAAAGTTCCTTTTGCTCAATTGAGTAAAGAAAAACGCCTGCTCTGGATCGCTGATAGTTTGAGCAAAGACAATCGCTTACGCGGTTTGGTGATAGGCATGGTGGCGGGACATTTTTCAGTAGAAAACATACCCTTCTATTTGCAAGAGGAAAGCGAGATCAACCGACGCATCATCAATTTGGCAACGCAAAGGTTACAAAGTCAAGTGGAGTTGCTGTTTTAAGTCAAAAAACGGCAGGAAAGGTATTTTTTGCATGACTGGCAATTTTTCCCTCCTGCCATTTTTTTATCTTTTAAAAAAATTAGGATTCCGAACAGAGCGTTTTCTTTTTTTCCCTTGATTGCCTTCTTCATCAATCGATCCAATAACCACATTTAGTCCCAAGCGCACATTTGCCGAAATGGTGTTGTTGATTTTGACCAGCGCAAGTAAATTGTCGGTGGCACCAATCAATTGTACTGGACCAGCCTTGAGCTTGAAGTTGACCCCAAAGTTATTGTAAGTGTTATTGCGTATCGTATATATTCCTCCAACTGTCAACGCCTCACCAAGACGCAGCGATGCGCTCAGGCCAATGGCTGGGGAGGTGATATTGCGGTACCGATCAGCATATAAAAGGGCGCCAAGCCGCCAAGTTTCTCCAATTTTAAAAGCGGCGCTTAAGAACGCGGTTAGCGGCAAAGCAGTGATATAAGGCGATTGGGTTTGCACAATATTTACTTTAGCTTCCAGCGTATCGATGACCTTATTGAGGTTTAAACTGTCTTTAAGGATATTGGGAAAGATATCCAAGCCATTGTAAGCATAATTTCCTTTTACCGTTAAGTTGGAAACATCTTTTTGCCACCGAATACTCCCCAAGTTCAACACACTACCAGCAATCTCCAAGGGTCCGAATTGTCCTGAAAAACCAAGATCTATTGCATAACCATAATTGGAAGTCCAAGCACGACTGCCAGTAAATCCGCCAAAATCAATCTTTGGTTTGAAACTAGAAAAGTTTTTGTACTGCAAATCGCCCGTTGCGTTGAGCGCAAAATCAGCCTGTACACCGATTTGATAAATATCGCTGCTGGTACTCAATCTGATGTCATTGTGGATAGAAGATACATCGCCAAAACCATTTAGCACCTTAAATCGGGCGCCGAAAGAAATCAAGGGACTGGGAGAATAACTCAATCCCAGCGCTATTTCATGGTATCCTTGGTTCACAAAACTAGGGGAAATCTGGATGGTTTGACCGATGAATTGGGAATTCCCTTTCCAAGCCAGTTGCGCCAATTCACGCGGATATTGGATAAAAGAATTAAACCGGATGCTATGCCCTGCCGAGATAAACCAATTCCCTGCACGTACCCCAATTCCAAAAGTTCCCAAATCCACTCGATTGCGGAGGTAATTTTGGGCATCCATTTTACTGATCGCATTATCGATGTTGAGCACCGTTTTACCTTGCGCATTTTTCCCAACCAAATCATTGTATTGAAAACCCGTTACCTGGGTGTATCCATAAATGCTGGGCAGGGCCAATGTCACTTTTTGATCCGGTAACAAAGCAGGATTTGTCTGGTTGGCTTGCCAAGTACCATTTAAGAAATGAGACCCTAGATCAAGTTGTGCCCAGAGGTCTTGCTGTAATAAAAAAAAACTTCCGAGTAATAGGAGCGTTTGTTTCATGGGTTTTGTGTTTAGTTGGATTTAATACCGATTTTTGCGCCTACTCGTACTTTTATCAACTGATCAGCTAGTGCGCGCACCGATTTTCCAGGATTGCTCAACTCCGTTGAAAGAGACAAGGACACCTGTAGCCTTTTGGCGACCTGTAGTTTCCCAAATCGAGTTGAATCCACTGTAGTAAACGTAGTTTTTGTAACCGAAGTAGTTGCTATTCCTAGCGCGTTGGCTGGCGCGCCTTGCAATATTCTTTGCGCCCCCATCAATAAGGAGTCAATGATTTTCCCTTTGTCGTCCACAAAATACGCTTGGACCGTGGCATCCAAAGGCAAAGCATTTTCGGTGATGATTTTAAATTCGGCGTAATCAACATTTTTTATTTTGGAGAGATCCAATACTACGTCCGTTTTGTACCCAAAATTACTCACCCGCCCATAAAGTGGTAGATCGACTTGTACCTGCGCTCGGTAGAAACCATCATCCGTTACAAATCCCTTAATGTTTCCATTGGGATTGGTGACGGCGTCGATATCATAAATTACTTTTACTGGATTAGACCCTAAAAGATCGGTTATATTGGAATTTTTTCGATCAAAACGAAAGGTGTCATATTTTACTTTTCCGCGCTCATTCAAGGCAGGATAAGGTAGATCTATCCCCTTGGTTACAAAATCGCTCACCAATTTGATTTGATTCCCGTTGACGGTAATGACTCGAAAATCCTTCACAATGGTACGGGCAGGAACGCCAAATGAATTTTGAAAAAAGAAGGTGACTTTTGGATCAGCAAAGAAGAAATTACCCCGCAAGTAACTTTGGAAAAAATCAATATCGATGCTGTCTTTGCCCCCAGTGTAGACCAAAGTACCAAAAAAACCTTCTGCGTAACTGAAGGCTAAATTTGAGAACTTGTAAATGAATAGCTCCGGAGTTACTATTTTTCCGCTAGCGGTAACTGCGCTGTAATTGATGTTCACCACGCCATTATTGGGGATAAAAGCATATCCGCTCAATGAGGCGGGAGCAGTCTGATTGGTTCCGATTGGTTTTTGTCCACTGCCACTGTAGGCAGGCACATCTTTGACGACGGTAAAGGGTTTTCCGTTACTTAAAAGTTGAGGGATGGTAATGGTTACCTTGAGCGCCTCGTTGGAAGGATTTTCAAAGTAATAAACAAAATCGCCCGTTTTCATGTCTACTCGATCCAATTTCACTCCGGTTGGTAAAGAAAAAGGCAATTCCAAGCTAGGGCTAAAAGCGGGGATAAGCGGCGGGATAGAATTTCCAATGGTGGCGAAAACTTCATTGCTGCTGCGCTGGATGATATCACCCCGGTATTGGAAACGGATGGTACCGTCAGGATCAATGAACACCACTTTCAAATTGGCAACATTGTTGATGATCTCTCGAGCGGTAGTTTCAGTATTGATTAAAGGGATCGCCAATTCACCTCGGTAATTCAGCGGTTCTACATCCTTTAAATCTTTAATTTGTTGACAGGCTAAAACAAAAAACAACAGTAAAATCCACAGCGTACGGGTAGTTTTCATGTTTTTGGGATTGAAAAAATGATAAATGATGGATCCGCCTTATCCTGAGTAAGGATTGCATGAATCCGTTAATAGCTTAGAACTTGTTCAGGCACAATTAAAAAAACGCTTAATTCGGCTGTATATGTATACCTTAAGGAATGATTTAAAACTAGTTTTGGGCTAATTGGCAGGAATTATCCGCCCAGCTGATTTGGCAAGACGTTGACGGCCTGAAGATACGTAGAAAAAGACTAAACAAAAAGACCAGCGCTTGGGGGCAAAAAAGTAGCATGAAGTTGTTACTGCGGGCAAAGGAAATCTTTTCCCTGTAACGTTTTGTTGTAGAAAAGCTGTAGACTTGTTATTCAATACATTTCCATGAATACTTCCGCGCCTAGTCAATCGGATATGGTCATTTTGGCCGCTGATTTTGTCCGAAAATTTTATGATGAACACCAAGATGCGCGTTTGGTGTTTCACAATTACCAATTGGCTTACCAAACAGCCTCCTTGGTTCAACAAATTGCCGATGCCGACAAAATACCTTCCGCCGAAGCAGAAGTTGCTACTTTAGCTGCTTGGTTTATTCCTTTGGGCTATACGCTGGATTATCGCCAGCCCCTCAAACCCAGTCTTCAGGAGATCGGTCGTTTTTTTGCCCTTTACCCTTATCCCGACGCGCAGCGCATCAAGGTGGTGCAAACCCTCCAAACCGTTGAAAATCAACAAACTCCGGCTAGCTCGGAAGAAAGATTGCTCAACGACGCTTATTTGATCGCCGCTTATTTGATTGACGGCGAAAACCGCAGCTCCTTGCTTAAATTGGAATGGAAACTGATCGAGCATCGCGAATTTAGTAAAAAAGAATGGCTGGAACTTCAGATGCAACAATTGCTGAACATTAAGCTACAAAAACATTACGCCAAACTAACTTACGAACCGCAGCTCTCTACTCAACTACTAACCATCACAAAGGCAATTAGGAAATTGGAAAAAGCCGATGATAAAAAAGAAGAAAAAAAACGTTTCCGTTATGGCCAAGATCCAGAAACTGCACGTCAAGCTCAATCTTTTTTTCGGATCAATTACCGCAACCACATCAATCTGAGCTCCATTGCCGACAACAAGGCAAACATTATGATTAGCGTAAATGCTATCCTCATCAGCGTGATGATCTCTTTTTTGTCTTACCGCAATGCTGCTGCTACCAACCCGATGATTTTACTGCCAGTGGTGATTTTTTTAGTTACTGGTTTGGCTTCCCTTATCTTTGCGGTATTATCGGCTCGCCCAAAAGTAACGACCCTTAACTCTAAAAAAGGTTTGAGCAAAACGGAGATCCTACGCAATGTTGTGTTCTTTGGCAACTTCGTACCGCTCTCTTTAGAAGATTACGAAGAAGCAATGGATAGCGTTTTTCGCGATAGTGAGCTTTATGTAGGTAACCTTACGCGTGATTTGTACTATTTAGGTAAAGTGTTGGACAAAAAATACCGTTACCTTACAGCGTCTTACAATATTTTTATGGCCGGATTTGTCGCTACGGTAGCTACTTTTCTTTGGGTTTTATTTAAATAGGAGATGGATGTAGTTAACATTTTAGCAACCAAAAAATTCTCTTTACGTTAAAGATTTTTTAATATCAAACTGCTTGATATTTTTTAACTTTCGCTGCCCGTTGAGCTCTGGAAATATGAAAACCCTCTATTATGAAAATGCGAATTGGTTGGACTAGTCCTTTTTTGTTTTTAGTGCTTCCTCTTTGGGGGCAAATGCAAGAAAAGGAACTTAAGTTGGCTTATATTGAACAATACAAGCTACTAGCAGTTGCTGAAATGGAACGCGCTGGGGTTCCCGCCAGCATCAAATTGGGGCAAGGCTTGCTAGAATCCCGTTGGGGCACTAGCGATCTAGCTTCTAAAGCCAATAATCATTTTGGCATCAAGTGCGGAGGCCTGTGGAATGGACCCACTTATTACAAAAAGGATGATGATACCGATACCAATGGCAATCTAATCAACTCTTGTTTTCGCAGTTATGCCAGTGCGGAACAATGTTTTATGGATCATTCTAATTTCCTTCTGGATCCCCGCAAAGTAGATCGTTATGGTTTCTTGTTTGAGCTCCCCCACACCGATTACCGCTCTTGGGCAGAAGGATTGAAAAAAGCGGGTTATGCCACTGATGGTACTTACCACCAAAAACTGATCAAAATAATCCAGGAATTTGAGCTTTATCAGTTTGATTCCTTAAATACGGCTAAAGTTCTTGCTTCTATGGGCACCATTCCCTCCGGTACCTTGGCCATGGAACGCCCGCCCATTGAGCTTAAGAACAGCGCTGTTTTTGTGTTTAATGATGTGGAATACATCCAGTCGGTGACTACTCAAACCCTTCGTGACATTGCCACCCGTTATTCGATCTCGGTCAAAACCTTATTGCATTACAATGATAACCTTTACCAACCGGATCTTATCTTACCGCTTGGTTCTAGGGTGTTTTTACAACCTAAACGAAAAAGTTTTCGAGGAAAAATACGCTTCCATTTGGTGAAAAAAGGTGAAAATATGGGGTCAATTTCCAATTTATACGCCATTTCTCTTGAAGCGCTTTATCGGCGCAACCAGATGACGCTTGGGCAAGAACCAAAACCTGACGAAAAAATTAAATTGCGGGGTGGAAAAGGTAAAATACCTAATTTGGAATTCCCCATGTCTGCACCAAACCCTCCCGTAAATACCAGGCCTACCAATCCGCCGCTGTTGAGCGCTGGTAACGGTCAGGCTCCCACTCAACAGGAGACAAAACCAGTAAGCTCAGATTCCGATAAGCCCAACCCAACTTTACCTGCTAGCAGCGAAAATCCTGGTAGCGCAATTGCTCAACCCGTAACTGCTCCTCAGTATTATTTAGTGCTACACGAGGAGACATTGGACAGCATTGCTCAAAAACTGAGCACAAGTGTAGATGTGCTTAGAAAAATCAACAACCTCGCTGTTGACGCGGCAGTAAAACCGGGTATGCGTATTCGCGTGAAGTAGATTTTTTTTTATACGGATTGATTCTACAAAAAAACAAGTATTTTTGAATATTCGTCAAATGGAAATTTAGTAACAACCTACATTCTGCAATCATGAGCGATTTTCGTCCTTGGCTAAAATACTATCCTCACGGTGTCCCTGCCAACATCAACCCGGAAGAATACCTTACTTTGGTTGATCTATTCGAGTCTTGTTTTGCCAAATTCAAAGATAAAATGGCTTTCTCCTGTATGGGGAAAGAGATTACTTACGCTGAAGTAGATCGCTATTCGGCAAATTTTGGCGCTTATCTACTCAGCAGAGGCTTGGAACCAGGCGACAAAATTGCGCTGATGATGCCGAATTTACTGCAATACCCTATTGCTCTTTTTGGCGCTCTACGGGCTGGGCTTATTGTGGTCAATACCAATCCCCTGTACACGCCGCGGGAGATGAAACACCAATTTGTCGACTCCGAAGCCAAAGCTATTGTTATTGCTGAAAACTTTGCCGCCAATTTGCAAAAAATCATCGACGAGACGCAGATCAAAACGATCATCACCACCAGCATCGGCGAAATGCTTGGTTTTCCAAAAAAATTAGTGGTCAATTTTGTGATCCGTAACCTCCGTCGGATGGTTCCGCGTTACGAACTCTTCAATGTGGTTACTTTTACTGAAGCTCTTACCCAGGGGAAAAAATTCAAATTACCTGTGCACACTGGCAAACCTGACGATGTAATCTTGTTGCAATATACGGGCGGAACAACTGGGTTATCCAAAGGAGCCATGCTTACCAACCGCAACATGGTAGCTAACATGCTTCAGATTCGCGCCTGGGCTTCGCCTCATCTGACAGAAGGGATGGAGATAGCGCTTTGTCCTTTGCCTTTGTACCACATTTTTGCTTTTACGGTGAATTGCCTGGCCATGATGAGTTTTGGCGCGCTATCGGTACTGGTCACTAATGCCCGCGACATCCCATCGGTAATCAAAACCATGAAAGCGTACAAAGTCACTTTGCTGACTGGGGTAAACACGCTTTTTAATGCCTTGCTGAATAACGCTGAGTTTGCTACCCTTGATTTTTCTTCCTTAAAAGTAGCTTCTGGCGGCGGTATGGCCGTTCAAAAAGCCGTGGCCGAACAATGGCAACGCGTCACGGGTTGCGTGTTGTCCGAAGGTTATGGAATGACGGAATCATCTCCTGTAGTGACGACCAACCCATATGATAAATCAGGTCAAATCGGCACCATCGGCATTCCAATGCCTTCTACGGATGTGCGTATTGTGGATGATCTAGGAAACGTAGTAGGCCCTAATCAAATTGGGGAGCTACAAGTAAAAGGACCTCAGGTAATGAAAGGCTATTACAATCAACCTACGGAAACCGCCAAAGCCATTGTGGATGGCTGGTTGCTGACCGGCGATATTGGTTTGATGCAGGATGATGGTTTTTTCAGAATTGTAGATCGAAAAAAAGACATGATTCTCGTATCGGGTTTTAACGTTTTCCCCAACGAAGTAGAGGAAGTTATTGCTGGCCATCCAAAAGTACTTGAAGTGGCCGTGGTAGGCGTTGGCGATGCCAAATCAGGAGAAGTAGTCAAAGCTTTTGTGGTCAAAAAAGATAAATCGCTGAGTAAGGAAGAACTACTGGCTTATTGTAAAGAAAACCTTACCCCTTATAAACTTCCTAAACAGATTGAATTCCGCACGGAACTGCCCAAAACCAACGTCGGGAAAATATTGCGGCGGGCACTGAAGGAGGAATCACCAATAGGGGAAGAATAAGAGTTGCCAATCAGGAGGCTTCTGCCTTTTCGATGTGCAACTTTTTTTCACGGATCCAAGCGCGTCGATTGATGCAGTCCAAGATCTCGGATTTTTCGTGTGCAATTTGTACAAATGTCCGCTCTGGAGTAGCCAGACTGGCCAATAAGGCTTTTACCAGCGCTGTTTTTTCTTCATCCAAGCCCTGAAAAGGCTCATCCAAAATCACGACAGGGGGATTTGTAGCCAGCGCACGGACAATCATCGCCATTTTTTTCTCCCCAGTTGACAACTGACCCAATGGAGTGTGGGCAAATCCGCTCAAGCCCAAAGCGGTCAACAATACTTGGATGTGATCCACTTCATCAGGGGTAGCCTTGCGCGTGAGCACCTGCGTGCCCGTAAGTCCAGAACGCGCCACATCAATCACTTTTGCGGTTTGCGGCCAGAAGTTTTGAATTTCCGGTGATACCAGGCCGATGCGCGATTTTATTTGCCAAATACTTTCCCCACTTCCCCGCTGTTTGTCGAATACTTTTAAATCGTAACCGTAAGCTGCGGGGTTATCCGCGTAAAAAAGACTCGTAAGGGTAGTTTTTCCAGAGCCATTCGCTCCTTGTAACAACCATTTTTCGCCTTTAGTAATCGTCCAGTTGACATCTTGGAGCAGTATTTTTCCACCAACCAGAATATTGGCGTTGCTGATTTGAAAAGCCGTAGAAAATCCTGCTTTGGGATCAGTTATCGGAGGCAATTGGCTGGCCTGGACAACATTTTTTCGCGATAAAAAAGGAGATAAATCAATAATCTGGGCATACTCCGCCTCTTTGAAATGTGATTTCACATCCAGCACCACCAAACAAGTCGCTTTGTACTGCCGAAACTCTTGTAAAAAAACGGAAAGCGCTAGAATAGAAGCAGCATCTAGTCCAGTAAAGGGATTATCAAGGATGTAGATTTTGGCGGGTTTAAGTAGCGTTTTGGCAATGAGCACTTTGCGGGTTTCCCCGCTCGACAGTTCAATGAGTTCGCGCTGTAGCAGGTAATCAGGTAGCAGCTGCGCAACATCGAATACCGAAGGATCGACTTGCTGCCGCTGGAGAAAGTCAATAACCTTAAGCGATTCTCCTCTTGCGCCATTTTGGTACCGCTCTTGGTAATAAGATTTGTCGTACTGGAATCCGGAGGTATCCGCGCTGAAATCGGTATACGAAATGTCATTGAGGGCTACGTTTCGGGTAATGTTTTCTTGATTGAACACTTTTCCACCCAGCAATCGAGCCAAATAAGATTTACCAGAACCGTTTGGGCCGATGATTTCACACAATTGTTGGGGCTCAAGGTGAAAAGACACCACGGTATCGCCCACCTTGAGCGCACGGACTTGGAGGAGTGAAGTCATTCCAATTAGCCTTCGATTGCTTTGTCCCAGCAATCAATGATCGATTTCAACAGAACAAAAATAGGTTCCCGACCTTCTTTGGTCACAAAACTTTCTTCGTCTTCTTGAAGGGCATCTTCCAGAAATGCCAAAAGATCTTCTTGATTGGCGGTATCAAAAAAGATATCCAACCGATCTTTGAATCGCTTGGATTCAACATTCTCCAACTTACTCCAGTTAACTTCTTCGGCTGCGGAGATGTCTTCAGCGGTAATTGCTGGCATATCGGGGTGTACCCGGCGTACAGAATCCCACATGATCAGCAATAAATAATGAATGTAGTCCAATTCCTCTTCGCTAAATGCGGTAGAATCATCATCATTCAAGTAGGCTAAAATAGCTGGCTGTTTTTTTTCTAAGTCGGCCAGCACCTCATCGTATTTGTCGTCGTCATCGCTGATGACGTCAACCGCAGCATCGATTAATTTATCGTCAATGTATTTCATGTCAAAAAAGAATTTGAGGTTTGAACCCAATGGCAGCGCCTAAAAAGGAGCGTCATTTTTGAATTTCGGGTACTGTAAATGAATATCGCTGCAAATTACCACGATTTTTTTAAACGATTAATTATCCTTGAGATCAAAAAAAATGATCTCTACCCTTTGGTTTTTGCAACGAGCCCGTGAAGTATCGTTTTTATTAAGCGGATTGACTTTACCTAAGCCCCGATAATGCACCCTTAGTGGATCAATACCCCGGTCAATCAACTCTTGGGCAATCACTTGTCCGCGCTCGGAAGTAATGGCCGAAGCAAATTCGTAAGTGAGGTTGCTGTGGGTATAGACATTTACCTCTACGCCAAGTCCTGAGTTGTTTTTTAAAAATTCACTCAATCGTTTTAATTCAAATACGGAGACGGTATCCAAAATAGCTGTATTGGCATTAAAAAAGATATTTTCAAGCAAAATCGGATCCTTCCTAGCCAAAGCATTCAGCTCAATATCCAAAACAAGTTCACTTTTACCAGAAACAAACAGGGTATCCTGATTCGATTCTTTTTTAGCGTTCACCTCGTCTCCAATTCTGAGGCGCAATTGCTTTTCAATATTTTTTTGGATGTCCAATTTTGACTGTATGCTAGAAATTGTAAAAGCGCGCTCAATCTGCCGATAATCCAATTCCAGTTCTTTGTTTAAATAAAGTTCCATTGATGAACGAAAAGTCTTTGACATCTCTTTTTCCATCTTCGATTGAAGCAGATCATTCAGCCTAAGCACATAGGGTTGTTCCCAATAGGGGTATTTAGCTTGTACAAATTTATCGAGGTATAGATCAGCGGCAGGGTTTAGCGGATGGGCTTCTAATTCAACAAGGGCTTTGGCGATTTGAGGGTTTAAAAGATTCAAATCTTTGGCATTGAATTTTTTATCTTTGAAATTTTGAAATACGCCTCCTCGAAGGTCTTTTGATAGCTTAGATAAGGTAGGAACAACGATTTTCTGGCGCAATTGACCCTTTACTTTTTTGTAGAACCCCTTAAAATCTGGCCCTAAAACCTCATTTGTAGAAAAAGTATTTTTCCCATCACTTTGGCCTTCCAATGTTGGCGTACTCAACTTAGTACTCGATCCATGAAAATCCAGACTCTCCTGGATAGATTCTATCTCATATTGCTTGCGAATGCCGGAAATTTCTTGTTCATAATCTAAGGGGTCTTCATCTTTAGCTGTTTCAGATAAAATTTGGACTTTTTTATCTTTTATGTTTTTCAAACTTGCTTCCAGGTCTTTTGCCAAAAAATCAATCTTTTTTTCCATGTCCTGGATGGATATTTGCAGTTCCTGTATTTCCTTTTCCCGATTCAAGTAATTGGGATCCGTTTCTTGTAGTTCCTTTAATTTTTCAGAAGTTCGGTCTTCGGTTTCAATCGGCAAGTTTTCAGGGTTAAAAGTGTAGCTCGTGGAAAAAAGACTATCCCGTTCAGCATACAATCCAACCGCCGCAGAAGGGGGAAATACCAGTTTGTATTTGCCATCACGGCCAACTGGTACGATGCTTTCTTTCTTTACTGCCGTCCCCGGCTCAATGTTAAAATAGTGCACCTTAGCCGATATAGGTTTCTTACTATCCTTATTTTTGACAATGCCTTCAAGTAAAAAAACCGGCAGGGGGCGAAGCAGTTCAGGGATGACGCTTTGAAAAACAACTGTATTTGAAGCAGCTTCTTGTGAACAAAAGATTCCGCGCGCTCCTGCAACACTGGTAGAGAAATGCTCTTCGTCAGCGGAAGTGTTGATGCCCGGCCCCAAATTGATTGGCGTCGTCCATTTCTCCCAGCTATCATCTCCTCTCC
This sequence comes from Chitinophagales bacterium, assembly GCA_038240665.1. Lineage (GTDB taxonomy): Bacteria > Bacteroidota > Bacteroidia > Chitinophagales > Saprospiraceae > Haliscomenobacter. The sequence continues at coordinate 34,475 of JBBRGN010000011.1, forward strand.
GACTCATGTAGATGTCTTGCTTTCCCAACCCTTCCTGTCTCCCGTTGGAGGAGAAATAAAGGGTATTTCCATCAGGAGCTAAAAAAACGGTACTTTCATCGCCTTCTGAATTGATGGTTGGCCCTAAGTTTTTGAAAGATCCCCATTCCAAAAGTCCTTTACGGCTGGCTACGTAAATATCCGTTTTACCCCAACCGTCATCAGGGTGATAAATACAGGCAAAAAGCCAGTTTTCATTGATGGATACAAAAGCATGCCGCAAAACAGCCAACGAATCCAGTCCTTCGATTTTCATCGGCTGGGCATATCGCCAACTACGGCCATCTTTTTCCGCTATGGCAATAAATGGCTTCCCTTTCTGATCAATTCGCCTTAGATACAAGCGATTGTTATCCAAACTCACGGCAAAAATTTGATCTTCGATTTCCGTATTCAAAGTAGGACCAAGGTTGAGTGGGGCATTCCATTGACCATTGTAATTCAAATCAGCCATCCAAATATCATCTCGATCTTCAAAACCAAAGTTGGCAGGATGTCCAGCACGTGAAAAGAAAAGGACATCGCCGGCAGGAGCTATGAGTGGCGCAAATTCTGGAAAAGGGGTTAAAAAGACGGGAGTCCTGGTGGAAATAGCTTCGGGTGCTTGTCCGCTCAGTGGAGGGGAAAGCAAAAAGAGGTAGAACAAGAAGGATAAAAAAATAAAACCTTTCATTTAATGTAGCAATGACCAACTTACAAATAGGACTGGGTATCCACTATTAAAAATGGATCTATAATGGGCAACTCATTCCTTAGACTCCAGAAAAAGCAAATTTGCTGTACCGATAGCGCTCTAATTAAAAAAAATTCTCAAATCTAGATAGGTACAATTACTTATCGTATTTTCGAAAAAAACCGCTCTTACGGGTTAAAGGATGTTCGACATTCGATACATTTGTCCATTATCATAAGGTTAAGTAAAATGAGCAAACAATCTAAAGGCCGCAAACCCACTCCCGGCAAAAATACGCCAAAATTGCCGCCAATTTCTGTGAAAAACAAACCGGAACTCGCACCCAGCCCAACTAAAATTGTAGCGAATTTGGGTATTCCTGATGAAAAATTAACCCGGCTACATCTCTTGGTGATTCTATTTTGGAGCGCGCTACTCTACATCAATACACTTGGCCATCAATTCACCTTGGACGATGCGATCGTTTGGTATGATAATGAGTTTACTTTGAAAGGTTTCAGTGGATTGCCTGAAATTTTTTCCAATGATACGTTTCGCGGTTTTTTTAAAGTGGAGGGTAAAGACTATCTGGTCATTGGCGGACGCTATCGACCACTTACCCAAGCGATGTTTGCTATAGAATTGAGTATTTTTGGCAATTTGCCTTTTTGGGGGCATTTTTTCAACCTATTGTGGTACAGCATTACTTGTTTGGTCATTTATCAATTGCTGGTTCAGTTGTTTACACTACGCTTGGAACGAACCTTTGCCCACTGGTTAGCACTAGGAGTCACCTTGCTTTTTGCAACCCACCCTACCCACACGGAAGCTGTAGCCAATATCAAAGGACGGGATGAAATCATTGCATTGCTAGGATCCATAACGGCTTTGTATTTTTCAATCAAAGCTTTTCAAAGCAATAAAAGTTACTGGATGTGGCTGAGTGGCTTGATTTTTTTTCTGGCGTTGATGGCCAAAGAAAATGCCATTACTTTTTTAGCGGTCGTTCCGCTTACTTTTTATTTTTTCACATCAGCTAATTTTTTTCAAATTGTAAAGCATATCCTGCCTGCTTTTTTAGCCACTGTCCTGTTTCTGATTATTCGTACCGCCATTATTCCGCTCAAATTTGGAGTGGTTACAAATGAGTTGATGAACAATCCCTTTCTCAAACTAGTAGGTAATACTTATGTGCCTTTTAGCAGCAGCGAGCGCTTATCCACTATTTTTTATACCCTTGGTCGATACGTACAATTGTTTTTTGTTCCACACCCGCTTAGTCATGATTATTATCCCCGACAAATTTCGATCATGAATTGGGCGGATGGAAAGGTTATAATGAGTCTCGTCCTGTACTTAGGCATGGGCGGGTATACTGTCTGGGGCTTGCTCAAAAAAGATCTAATCGCCTATGGCATCTGGTTTTACCTATTCACTTTGTTCATTGTATCCAATTTGCCTTTTGCGGTGGGCACCAATATGTCGGAGCGTTTTTTATTCATGCCTTCTTTGGGGCTTTGTGTGGCATTAGTAATTGGTTTGGGCCGTGTTTTTTATGGAAAAAATTTAGATCCTGGAAATGTACGTCCAACTGCTCTTTTGTCCGTAATTGGGGTAGTGGCCGTTTTATTTAGCATCAAAACCATCACCAGAAACCCCGCTTGGAAAGATAATTTAACGCTTTTTTCTACCGATATCCAGACCTCCGACAAAAGTGCTAAACTCCAAAACGCAATGGGAGGAGAACTGATCACCCAAGCGACAACCAATAGTAAGTATGCTTCCCAGAAAACGCAAATGCTCTTGGAAGCCGAACAACATTTGCAAGCTGCGGTAAGTATTCACCCAGGTTATAAAGATGCTTTTTTGCTCCTGGGCAATTGCTATGTGTTTTTGGATCAGTATGAAAACGCCATAGTTGCTTATCAGAATGCTAAAAGTCTGGCTCCTGGGGATAGCTCAATTATTTCGAATCTCAACATTGCCTACCGAAGTGCTGGAAAATATTATGGCGAAAAAAAGGGGGATCTGCAAAAAGCTTTTGGTTTTCTTCAGCAAGCCTACGCCATAAATCCAAAAGATTATGAAACCATCCGCTTACTCGGCGTGGCTTATGGCGTATCCGGCAATTCTGAAAAAGCAGTAGAATTTTTCTTAAAAGGCGTAGCCATGCAGCCCAAAAATGCCTTTGCCTGGTTTGAGTTAGGAGTAGGCTACGACAATGGCAAACAACCCGAAAAAGCTAAAGCGGCATTTGATGAAGCAAAAAAATTAGATGCTCAAATAGCGGAAAAATTCTATAAAACTCCTGAGAAAAAGTAGGGTAGCACATAAAAAAAAACGGGGTCAAAAAACCTAATTGATTTGACCCCGTTTTTATATCTACGTGTTATTAATTATTACGCACTTAAGCCTTTACCATGGCATTGCTTGTATTTCTTTCCGCTACCACAAGGACAAGGATCGTTGCGGCCTATTTTCACTTCCTTGCGGATGGGTTGTTGTTTTTGTTGTGGCGTACTTACCGCCTCGGCAGCTCTACGACGAGAATTGTCTTCCTGTTCACGCGAGCGGTTGGTTTGTGTTTTAGAATAGTTGGAGCGTTGTTCGCGTACTTGTTCTAAAGTAGTACCGTCCGAAAAAACCAATGTCCCTTGTGATAGATACGAAGTTACTTCCAGGTTGATGTCCATGATCAGGGTTTCAAACAAGTTGTAAGCTTCCAACTTATACACCACCAAGGGATCTTTTTGGGCAAAAGAAGCCGATTGAACCGATTCTTTTAACTCGTCC
>JBBRGN010000012.1:0-36135 GCA_038240665.1 Chitinophagales bacterium
GATGTTGATCGCGGTTAAGCCAATAACCAAAGCCAAGGTAGTCACCAATTCAAAATAAATTAAGGCCTTGACGCCCATACGTCCCACGGATTTCATATCGGAATGACCCGCTACCCCCATCACCAAGGTACCAAAAAGCAACGGCGCGATCACGGTTTTGATCAAGCGGATAAATATTTTGCTAAAAACGTTGTACCATTCGGCGTAGGCAGGGAGGTCGTGACCCAGTTCCGCCCCAAAAACGAGTGCAAAAAGGATCCAACTGGTAATGCTTCCTCGCTTCCAGGCTAGGAAGCCCAAACCAATCAAGGAAAGCCAACGCGTTCCTAAGGCTAAGGGTTCGGGGACTACCTGCGCGCCGTAGGTAAGCCAATTGATCAATAAGGTAATGGCTACAATACCCAACACAATGTAAGTTCGGGTATTCAAACCAAGGCGATTGCCGTAAGTGGTGTCTTGGTCTAAGGTGTTATTCTGGTTCATATCAATTGCTGCGGTATTTTTGACGCTAGCAAGATAAAATCTTTTGTCAGAAAAAAGAAAGGTAGAACGTTATTGCTTTTTCAAGGTCTAGGTTAAAAACTGCTTATTTGATTTTTATTGATGTCGGCTACTATAGCGTCACAAATGCCGAAAAATTAATAAAAAAAGCATTGTGGAGCGTATTGGTGTTTTCTTCGCCTTTCAAAGCATGTGGTATAATGTAACTCGGCGTTACACCAAAAGTAAAAGCGCCCTTCGTGATATAGACCGGCGCAGAAATCGTCAAGCTCAGTACTCCAAAAACAGTTTTTTGCTGGGTAGGGATTTTGCCGCCGCCGCCACGGTTGAGTCGACGTTGTGACCAAGTTTTGCCAGCACTGGTTTGAAACCACTTCAAGGGCACTCGATTGAATGCCACATTTTCTGTACCCGAAAGCATGGAAATGGTAGGGGAAATAGAAACATTGTCAATCCAACCCGTGAAATCTTTATCCCAAGAGCCACCAAAGTAAAGATTGACTTGTTTGCCACTTTCCTGACCAAAGTAGCCGGTTAAACTCGTACCTGCTACCCAGGGACCAAAATCAATGCTGGTGGATAAACTTAAACTATTGCTCAACAAACCTTGATTTGCTGGCGAAAACCAAGTATGGTTATAAGAGGCGCCATACCGCCATGATTTGGTAAATTTCCCGAGATAGCCTAGTCGGAAACTGGTTTGGGAATAATAAAAAGCAGAATCGCTAAAGAAAAGACTGGTCAAGGCACCATACAAACCACTCTTGTGGAAATAAGTAAGATTGGGATATAGGGCAGATTTTTTTTGCCCATAATCACGTCCAGCGTAAAGATAACGGGTATCATAATCCATATTAATGGCAAACGTGCTGATCTCTTTGTTGACAAAAGCCGAATCTTTTTTGATGTTGAGGTCAGGATTTTGACCAACTAGCGCGAACGGAATGATGAAGAAAAGCGAAATTGCCAGCAAAAGACCAGAATGCTTCATTTATGGTGTATTATTGATGATTAAATGGAAATTTTACATTCTTCACTGAGACTCGTTGGTGGGTAAAGCGTTTAATGACTTTATTTTTTTGCCGCTAAACCGTCAAATTTGTTTTTATATCCGAAAAAAATCAGCTTAGATCGGATAATTGGGCAGCATAGCTAACGATGGTGTATTTTTATACTTTAAGTAATCAAATCGACCCGAAGAAAACACCCAACACTAAGTCAGTTGTTATGAATCGAAAAGCTTTATTCCGCGAATACTTTGAGCAGTTTTTGTTTACCCTTCATAGTTTTCCCGAAGCAGTGCGCTTTTTTAGTCGGCATCGTTTGTGGGAAGGTTTCTGGCGCTATGGCTGGGTAGCAAAATTTTTGCTGATCATTGGCATCATTGCCAGCTATAAATTTATGGGTATCTTTTTTGAATCCTTACATAAACTAGATACCTCGAGCACTACTGCCGCCTTAAGCAGTGTAGGTATCGTTGCCCAAAATTTGGTGTCCAAAGAATTAAACTTTCTATTCCAAAGCGGGATGCGCTACATCCTTTTGATATTGATGGAAATCCTCGTTTTTCATGTTTGTACCCGTACCATCGATGTACTGACGAATGACCAACACCTGCCCACTATGCAGGATTTTGTCAAAGCGGAAGTTCGGATGATCAAGGTAGGCGCCTATGCTTGGTTTATGGAATCCTTGCTGTCGGGAATTATTAAAGGTGTGGGCAATGTGGTTCCTGGTTTTTTTATCGTCCAGCACCTTAGTATCTTTATATTACAATGTTATTTTATGGGGTTTACGGTGATCGATAACTATTTTGAACAATTTGGACTTAACATCAGAGAAAGCGCTCGTCGGGCTAGAAATTACATCGGTATTGTTTTGGCGATGGGCCTCACTTTGCAGCTTTTCTTCCAAATTCCATTGGTAGGGGCGGTTATTGGCCCCTTACTTACTGGTGTTGCGATAGCGCTGGTTATGATGGCCAATGACGACTTACATCTATTGAAAAAACGCCATATGGAAGAAGAGGGTGATTCCTATGCCGTGGATCAAGAAATCGTTTAGCCTATAAAGTCCAATTTTGAACTCAATTTACCCCTAACGCGATACAAAGGATGTAATTTTCCATTTTTTCATACAAAACATCAAAGCTGATTTCTTGATTGTCTTTGCGTACCCAAGCTTTGAATGTTCCGCCAGTAGATCGATAGGAAAAATGATCCAAATTGAGGTGAGCGATCCAGTCGATTTCTCTTTTCCCATAAGCTTTGTAAAGGGCTTCTTTGGCGCTCCAACAAACATGTAAGTATTCAATCTTATCGGCAGGCTCAATACTTGCCATATCTTCAGGCAACATAAATTTTGGAGCCAGCAATTCTATTTTTGGAATGATCAACTGAATATCAATGCCGCAAACCATAGGCGACAACACCGCTGCGGCATAAATCCGGGAATGACTGATCGACAAATGCAGATCCATTTCACGTAAAAAAGGTTTTCCAAATTCGTCCTTTAACAATGCATGGCGCTCCGGTACTCCAGTAAGATCGTGTACCAATTGTCGGGCTGCTAGCCATTCCAAGCGCCGGTGGCCTTTCAAAGGCGCTAATTGCCGCTCTTCCTCCGCTTCAAGACTTAGCATTTCCAAAAACCATTCTTCTGGTTCTTCGATTTTCCAAAGTGCCGAAATGGTAGACGACAACCAATTTTTTTGGTAAATGATCGGCATAATGAGTATTATCGTTGCAAAATAGCTAGATCCTTTTTTAAAACCAGCATTGATGATCAACATTCATAAAAAAGCCGTGCTTACTGGGCACAATGCCGCTGTTTTTGCCATTACGGCCACCCATGAGGAGCAGTTCATCCTTTCCGGTGCTGGAGATGGTTGGGTTGTACGTTGGGATTTGGCCAATCCAGAATTGGGGCATCTAGTGGCTAAGGTGGATGCACAGATTTTTTCTTTGGCACAATTGGATGAGCCCCATAAGCTGGTTGCTGGAAATATGAATGGTGGTATCCATTGGATTGATTTGGAAGTACCGGAAAATACCCGCAACATTCAACACCACAAAAAAGGAGTTTTTGCAATTCTAAATCTTGGGAATGAGGTTTTTACGCTTGGCGGGGAAGGGGTGATTACGCGCTGGTCGGCAGCGGAGTACCGAAGTGTGGAAAGCATTCATCTGAGTAACCAAAGTTTGCGAAGCATCGCTTATGCAGCAGCCCAACAAGAGCTGGCCATTGGTGCCAGTGACGGCCAGATTTACATTCTTGATGCCCTTACTTTTCAACTCAAAAAAACGATCGCTCAAGCGCATGACAACTCCGTTTTTAGCCTCTGCTTTACACCAGATGGGCAGTGGTTGCTCAGCGGCAGCCGCGATGCCCACCTCAAAATCTGGAATACCCAAACCTGGGAATTGCACTACGCTCAACCTGCTCATTGGTTTACCATTAATGCCATTGCTTTTCATCCTGACGGACTTTATTTTGCTACGGGCAGCCGGGATAAAACCATCAAAATTTGGGACGGACATAATTTTGAATTGCTCAAAGTGATTGATACCATTCGTCATGGTGGCCATGTCAATTCGGTCAACGATCTGTTGTGGACGCGGTATCACAATGAATTGGTTTCGGCTGGCGATGATCGTAGCCTGATGATTTGGGATATAGCGGCTCCGACCCATTCCGAACAATGATGGTTTTTTTCTACCTTTGAAATAAACGGATCGGTAACAATCGATCTGAGCAAATACATGAACGAATGATTCTTTCGGATAAAAAAATCTTAGCGGCCATTGCCGATGGTCAAATTGTAATCGAGCCGTATCGTCGCGATTGTTTGGGGACCAATTCTTACGACGTGCATTTGGGGCGTACCCTGGCGACTTATAAAAACCAGATTCTCGATGCTCGTCAGCACAATGAAATTGAATACCTCGAAATACCGGCTGAAGGTCTGGTGCTGCATCCTGGTATGCTCTATCTGGGCGTAACCGAGGAATATACTGAAACCCATAATTCGGTGCCTTTTTTGGAAGGGAAATCCAGCGTAGGTCGCTTGGGGATTGATATTCATGCTACCGCAGGAAAAGGAGACGTTGGGTTTTGCAATTTCTGGACCCTTGAAATTTCCTGCACGCAACCCGTTCGCGTATATGCAGGCATGCCCATCGGTCAGCTCATTTACTTTTTGGTGGATGGAGAAATTGAGCGGTATTACAACGCCAAAAATGACGCTAAATACAACCAGCGTACCGATAAACCGGTGGAAAGCATGATGTGGAAAAACAAATTTTAACGATAAGTAATGACTGCAAAGCAGGAAGTTTGGGGATCTAGGCTTGGCCTAATTCTAGCCATGGCTGGCAATGCTGTGGGTTTGGGAAATTTTCTACGGTTCCCGGTACAAGCCATCCATTATGGGGGAGGAGCTTTTATTGTTCCCTACCTCATTTGCTTTTTTTTGATGGGGATTCCGCTGTTGTATGTGGAATGGGCCATGGGGCGGTTTGGCGGAAAATTTGGCTATCACAGTGGTCCTTTTATCTTGGGAGCCATGTCCAAACAGCAGTTTTGGCAATACATCGGGGTGTTTGGCCTTTTTTGCAATGTGGCAGTAGCCGCCTATTATTGTTATTTGGAAAGCTGGACGCTGGGCTACATCTGGAATTTTGCGACCGGCGCTTTTAATGGGCAAAGTCGCGAGCAGGTGGCGGGCTATTTTTCCTATTACGTGGGTTTGCATTCGGCCCGACCCATTGTTTTTTGGGTGCTGTGTTTGCTATTGAATACTTATTTTCTTACGCAAGATCTAAAACATGGGGTAGAAAGGATTGCAAAAATTGGCATGCCGCTGCTCATCATTTTTGGCATTATCCTAGCTGCTCGAGGACTGACTCTAAAAGCAGGATCAAATGGCGCTTTATTTGACGGAATCGTAGGGTTGAACTATTTATGGACGCCCGATTTTTCTTCTATTTGGTCGGCAAAAGTATGGTTGGCAGCAGCTGGACAAATCTTTTTTACGCTTTCCTTAGGATCTGGTGCCATCCATTGTTATGCCTCTTTTTTGGGGCCAAAGGACGATGTGGCGCTTAATGCCATGAGCGCTGGCTGGATGAACGAATTTGTAGAAGTTTGTTTGGGAGGCGCCATTGTGATTCCGATTACAGTGGGCTATTTTGGGATCGATGGCATGACTGAATTGGTCAACCAAGCCGGAGGTTTAGGACTGGGTTTTCGAACCTTACCGTATTTGTTTTTACAGTGGGGCCCTATTTTGGGTGTTTTTGCCGGACTGATGTGGTTTGGACTCTTGTTTTTTGCCGGCATCACTTCTTCCCTAGCGATGGGTACTTCCTGTATCGCTTTTTTACAAGATGAATTCAATTGGAATCGAAAACCTGCCGCCTGGCTATTTGGCGGCGTAGTTTTTATACTGGGCATCCCGACCATACTTTTCTTTGATTACGGGGTGTTTGACGAATTTGATTATTGGGCGGGGACCGTTTCCTTAGTCGTTTTTGCCTTGTTTGAATCCGTCTTGTTTGCTTGGGTATTTGGGATGGAAAAAGGTTGGAAAGAAATCATTACCGGAGCGGACATCAAAGTTTCGGGTGCTTATAAATTCATCATCAAGTACATTACCCCTCTGATTCTGTTGATGGTTTTTGTCGGTAGTTTACCGGATTTGGTGAAAATGATCACCAATGAAGCCATTTACGATCAACTCCATACGGCAGTTGACCCAGCAGTGATAGCGCGTTTACATGCTACTTTAATCTTTCGGAATGCCGCGCGCTTGTTGCTGTTGTCTGTTTGGATTGGGATTGCCTTGATGGTGGCTGCTGCTTATCGAAAAAGGGTGCGCGAAGGAAGGTTTTCACCGTTAATAAAAAAACAATGAATTCAGGAGCTCTAGCTGTATTTCTCCTTGCCAATTTTGTGGTGACCGGCTTTACCGGATATTATTTCTGGAGAGTGTTGGTCATCAAAGACAAAGGAAAGTTGAAATAACATCAAGATCGATGACACAACACCGAAAAAATTACCCGTGTATTGGTTTTGGTGCCAATCCACTTGGGGCCGTTTTTGATGGCTTTGATGGCTTCTTCTTCACATCCGTTGCCTTGGGTCTTGAGGGTTTTGAATGCTTTGGGCACGCCTTTTTCATCAATTTCAAAGCTTAAGGTTACTGATCCTCCGCTATTCTCTCGATTGGCTGCCGCGGGAGCGTTCAAGTTTTTTTCCAAATAGCGCTGCCAAGCAGTAATGCCGCCGACCGGTTGCGGGTAGTCCAAATCGGCTTTGATGTCAATGGTTTGTGCTTGTGGGCGAACGGGATTTTTTTTAGCGCTAAGTTCTTTCTTCCTCTCATCTTCTCTATTCAAGGTCAACTCATTGTCATCGTCATTGAAAATGATCACTTGTGAAAAACCATCGTGGGAGTAAAATTGAGCTTCTACCTTTTTTTTCTTGGACTGCGCATAGGAAAAAATGCCATCTTCATCGGTATAAGTGGTCACATTTTGAGCAGGAATAACCACCGCTACGCCAATTAGCGGTTTACCATTCGCGTCAACCAGTTTGGTTTGCGCCAAAACAGTTGAAACTACAGCGTTCGCGTTTCTCGATTTAATTTCGGCAATGGAGGGCAATTCTTCTGATTTTTCCAGTATCGTTTTTTCCGCATTTTCGGCGGCTACGCTCCGGGCGGGGTTGTTTTCAGACCTGATGGGCGAAGGGAAAGCGGCGTTGGGGGACGATGCAGGTTCGTCGGCATTGATGTAAGGCGCTGTACCAGACAAATCGTTTGCACTAGATTTAGCGGGCAAACTGATGGAGTCCATGAGGATTGATTCATTTTTTTTAGTAAACGAAGGCTTGTTGACTGCAATTTCATTGGTCGAAGGAGCCAGGTTTTCAGCTATTTCTTTATTTTTTTCAATCAGCGATTCCTCAAGATCTGTCTTGTTGGATGGTTTACTGATCTCGACTTGAGCGATGGTAGATTGATCTTTAGGGGTTGAAAAAAAGCGAATCGCAATGATGCCAACGACTAGGATAAGTGCTGCCGCAGCAAGCCTGGGCAACCAGATCATCAGTGTAGGTCTTTTTTGCGCTACCCGTTGATCAATTCTTTTTTGCAAAAAAGACAGCTTTTCCAAATGATCAGCTGCTGGAAAATCCTGGAATCCCTCCAAAGCATCGCTCAGAAAAGGATCGCCTGCTGCTTCCTTTTCCAATTGTTGCACCTCGCTACGGCGGAGTTCACCACTTAGCCAGCGCCACAAGGATCCATTTTTATCTTGCTTAGCCATTCATGCAATTTTTCAAATTTCGGCGTCCATTCTGAATATAAGAACGAATGGTTCCCAAATCCATTTGCTCCATCTCGGCAATTTCCTTGTAACTTTTGTCATCATAATAAAACCGTCGGATGCACAGCTGTTGTAGATCGGGCAACTGTTGTAGACAATTTTCCATGCGTTGCAATTGTTGCTCTTGGTCTTCCACATCCTCGCCTAGATGCGGAATTTCTAGCGAATACATAAAACCAGGATCAAAAGGTACGGTAAATTTTTGTCCGACCTTACGGAGCCGCATCAGGCAATGGTTCTTCGCTAGGGTGTACAACCAGGGACGAAACGCTCGAATGTCATGTTTGGCAATTTTGCCCACCAATTCTTCAAAGATGTCCATCACGGCATCGGCAGCAGATTGTTCTTGCCGGACGTATTTAAGACAGACCCCGTAAATTAAGGTCGTATAGCGACTGTACAAAGCACCCAATACCGCAAGGTCTTTACTGGAACGATACAGCTCCAACAATTCTTCATCGGATTGATTGGCCAGGCTTTTATTGGTGCGTCGCAACATGAAATGAAATTATGCTGCAAGGTAATTAAGTAATGGGACAGTGTAAGTTGAATGCTATCAATTTATGCTGTCCCATTACTTACATTTTTAAAAAAAATTAACCAAGGTTGTGCAATTCTCCCTGCCAACTGCATCTGCTACAACATTAACCATAAAAACCTTAAATACCATGATTCAGAAAACGCTATTGATCCTCAGTACCGCTATCGTTTTGGCTTTGAGTGGAAACCACTATGCCACTAAAGAATACACCATTACCGGAAAAATTAAAGATGTTGGTGGGCAGCCGCTCATTGGAGTAAGTATTGTGATTAAAGGAACCACGACCGGAGCTGTTTCAGATATAGATGGAAGCTTTACCTTAATCGCAAAGGATTCCTGTACCAATCTTGTGATAAGTATAGTGGGATTTAAGACCGTTAACATGCAAGTTTGCAACGGGGAACCAATATCGATCATTCTTAATGAATTAGAAGTTGAGTTAAACGAATTAATAGTTATAGGTTATTCGTCGAAATCACATGAAAATTATTCGATGGTATCATCCTCAAAGGTACCTAACCGAAGGAACTCTAATTTACTTCCTGCGCCCTCAGTAATTAGCGAGAAACGTAAAAAAAGAGAAATTAACATTGGGTATGATATAGTAGAAATTAAAGATGATGAGTATCCAAATAGAGAGCCATTTAGTACAGAAAACTACGGAAAGATTGAGGAAAATAAATTCAAAAATACCAAACAAGCTCCCTTGTCCACTTTTTCCATTGATGTTGATGCCGCTTCTTATAGTAACCTGCGAAGATTCATCGAAGGTGGACAAATTCCGCCAATTGACGCGGTACGGATTGAAGAAATGATCAATTATTTTGATTATGACTACCCACAACCAAAAGGGAATGTACCTTTTTCAATTAATACAGAGGTAGGAGAGTGCCCATGGGAACCCAAGCACCGTTTGGTTCACATTGGGCTGCAAGGAAAAGACATACCCACCGCCGAGCTACCAGCTTCCAATTTGGTTTTCTTGATCGATGTATCCGGTAGCATGGGTGAACCCAATAAACTACCCTTGCTTAAAAGTTCTTTTAAACTGTTGGTCGCCAATTTGCGCGCTATCGATAAAATTGCTCTAGTTGTGTACGCCGGAGCTGCCGGGGTGGTACTTCCCCCAACACCTGGAAATGAAAAAGGAAAAATCATTCGGGCTTTGGATGATTTGGAAGCAGGCGGGTCTACTGCCGGCGGGGAAGGCATTGAATTGGCTTATCAATTGGCCAAAGACAACTTTATGGTAAAGGGCAACAATCGGGTAATTTTGGCAACGGATGGCGACTTCAATGTGGGTACCAGCAGCGAAGGAGACTTGGTGCGTCTGATTGAAAATAAACGCAAAAGCGGCGTTTTTTTAACAGTCATGGGTTTTGGAACGGGCAATTACCAGGACGATAAAATGCAGCAACTCGCCGATAAAGGCAACGGCAACCATGCTTACATCGATAACCTCAGCGAAGCGCGTAAGGTTTTGGTGAATGAATTTGGCGGTACTTTATTTACCATTGCCAAGGATGTAAAGCTACAGTTGGAATTCAACCCCGCCAAAGTAGCGGGGTATCGACTTATCGGTTATGAAAACCGTATGCTCGCCGACGAAGATTTCAAAGACGATACCAAAGATGCCGGTGAATTGGGTTCTGGGCATACGGTTACGGCAATTTATGAGATTATTCCAGTGGGTGTTGAAAGCAAATTTCTAGGAACTGCCGATGAACTGAGATATCAGCAATGGGCTGATAAAAATAAAACTCAAAACACCGATGAGCTCTTGACAATAAAATTTCGCTACAAAGCTCCTGATGGCGACAAGAGTAGTTTAATTGAAGAAATTGTAATGGATAAGAACACGCGATTAGATCATTCGAGCGATAACTTTCGCTGGTCGGCGGCAGTAGCGGAATTTGGAATGTTGCTGCACAAATCGATTTTCAAAGGCGATGCTAGTTATGCCAAATGTATAAAATTGGCCGAAGGCGCGCGCGGCAAAGATACCGAAGGTTACCGTCGAGAAATGATCAAGTTGCTAGAGATGGTCAGCGCTTTAGATAAAAAGGAATAATTTGAAGGACTAGATGCGCTTATATGGTTTTCCAAATCTGGTACAGGCTTCTCAGACAATGCCCGCAAGGCCGATAACCCTGAGCAATGGCTTCTTGTTCATTTTGGAAAAAAACGCGGTTCACGCTTTTTATCCTTTTTCCAGAAGAACAAGCAAGTAGACCATAAATTTTTAATTGGGCATTTCCGGCCAAGGTGATTTCACCGGCATCAAGTAGGATCTTGAGTTGTCGCAATTGCGCAAAAAGCGAGGTACCTAAAGCCTGCTGGCGGATCATAAAAAGGAATTTAACCAGAAAGCGTTTGCAAGGGAATCTATCCCTGCAAACGCTTTCGTATTTACCCATTGTTTTTTGCTTAAAAATCAGCGCTTCCCGGCGTACGAGGGAAAGGAATCACATCGCGGATGTTGGACATCCCGGTGATGAACTGTACCATGCGTTCAAATCCTAGACCAAACCCGGCGTGCGGCGCGCCTCCAAATTTGCGCAAATCCAAGTACCACCACAATTCTTCATGAGGGATACCGATCTCATCGATCCGTGCAATGAGGTTGTCGTAGCGTTCTTCGCGCTGCGAACCGCCGATCACTTCACCAATGCCGGGGAACAAGACATCCATGGCAGCCACGGTTTTATCGTCCTCGTTCAAACGCATGTAAAATGCTTTGATGCCTTTTGGATAATCACGAACGATAACCGGTTTTTGAAATTCTTTTTCCACCAAATAACGCTCATGCTCCGCTTGCAAATCTTTGCCCCATTCTACGGGGAACTCAAACTGGCCTTTTTTGTGTGGCTTTGATTGCAAGAGCAGCTCCACTGCTTGGGTATAAGTGATGCGTTCAAAAGCATTGTCGACTACAAAACGCAACTGTTCAATCAAACCCATTGGCCGACGTTTCTCTTTGGGGAGGTTTTTTTCTTCCTCTTTGATCCGCTCTTCCAAAAACGCAAGATCGTCAGCGTAGTGGGTCAAACAATAATTGATCAAGTATTTACAGAAGTCTTCCGCCAAATCCATGTTGTCGATGATATCGTTGAAGGCTACTTCAGGTTCAATCATCCAAAATTCCGCCAAATGCCGGGGTGTATGCGAGTTCTCCGCCCGAAAAGTAGGCCCAAACGTATAAACCTTACCCAAGGCCAAGGCCGCAATTTCGCCCTGGAGCTGGCCAGAAACCGTTAAGTTGGTTGATTTGCCAAAAAAATCCTTTTCCCAGTTGATGCTACCATCTTCGGTACGCGGTGGCTTATTGACATCCAAGGTGGTTACCCGAAACATTTCACCAGCGCCTTCGGCATCACTACCGGTGATGATTGGAGCATGGAGGTAATAAAAACCGCGGTCATTGTAAAATTGATGAACCGCAAACGCTACGGCATGGCGAATGCGAAATACCGAACTAAAGGTATTGGTACGCATGCGGAAGTTCGCATTTTGCCGCAAGAACTCCATCGTTTGTACTTTGGGTTGCAGTGGATATTCATCAGGATTACACGCTCCAAGTAGGGTAATCTCTTTCGCTAGCAGTTCCACTTTTTGACCAGCGCCTTGAGAAGGGGCTAGTTCGCCGCTTACCGACAAGCAGGCATGGAATTTTATTTTTTTGACCAATTCCTCGGCAAACTGTTCGGTATCTATTACTATTTGCAAAGTTCCTGGGCCGCTACCGTCGTTGAGGACAATGAATCGATTGGAGCGAAAAGCCCTCACCCATCCCATTACGGTAATTGTTTCTCCGATGGGGAGTTGACTCAGTACTTTGGCAATTTCTATCCGTTTCATGAAACTACATTTTTGGCAAACCTTTAGTGGTTCGCTAAGGAGCAGCGAAAATAGGTAGAATGGATGAAAAAGACTATAAAAACCTACTTTTTAGCGCTGGCGTAGGAATCATACAGCTTTCCTGTGCGCCAAACCAGCGGTAACGGTTGCGGGCAATCCAATCATAGACCAGATTTCGAAAACTTTTGGGGACAACAATGAAACTGTAAGCCAGGTTCCAAGGGAAGCCCAATAGCCTAGCAATCTCTAAGGGTACATCGGATTTGGTATAGATTTTTCCTTTATCATAAAGCACCACCGTGGTGATTTTGGCAGTAGATAGACCTTGCTGTTCCATGATTTCATGGCCAATCGGAGATTGTATGGCAGTAAAGCGAAATTTTGCCTGTGGATCTACTTTGATCATTTGCTGCACAAATCCATTGCACAGGTTGCAAACCCCATCAAAAAGTACAATGGGCTTATCGGTTGGGAAAGTCATGGAATCATGCGTTTTCATGAATAAAAAAACAAACTGTAAGCTATTTTGGTTGAAAAGTAAATCCGATTATTCAAAAAGGGCATGGTATAATTCTTCGACTTTCCCAATGGGGTGCAATCGGATCGAAAAACGATTGGTGTCCAAACCTTTTAAATTGTATTTCGAAAAGTAAATGGCTTTGAAACCTAGTCGCTCCGCTTCCTGAATGCGCTGATCAATGCGGTTGACCGCTCGGATCTCCCCCGACAACCCCACCTCGCCGGTAAAACAAATGGTACTCGGTATGGAAACATCCTGTAAAGAAGAAAGCAAAGCACTTACGATAGCCAGATCTATTGCCGGATCATCAACCGAGATGCCACCGGCAATGTTGAGGAAAACATCGTGCATGCCAAAGGGCAAACCCCCTCTTTTTTCCAATACCGCCAACAACATGCTTAATCGACGCAGGTCAAAACCGGTTGCTGTTCGCTGGGGATTACCATAAACGGCTTTGCTCACCAACGCTTGGGTTTCGATCAACATGGGGCGCAATCCTTCAACCGTAGCAGCAACTGCGCTACCACTTAAGTCTTCATCCTTTTGCGATAAGAGCAACTCGGAAGGGTTGGATACTTCTCGCAAACCATTGGCCTGCATTTCATAGATCCCGAGCTCGTCAGTAGAACCAAATCGGTTTTTAATGGTGCGCAAAATACGATAAGTATAATGCTGATCACCTTCAAACTGTAAAACCGCATCCACGATGTGTTCCAGTAATTTCGGACCGGCGATGGCGCCGTCTTTGGTGATGTGGCCAATCAAAAAAATTGGGATATTGGTTGTTTTGGCTAATCTTTGTAGCTCGCCTGCGCACTCGCGCACCTGAGAAATACTGCCGGGCATAGATTCAATAAAAGGCGCATGCAGCGTCTGGATAGAATCGATGATGATCAAGCTGGGTTGTAGTTCATCCGCATAGGTAGCAATTTTGGTGACATTGGTCTCGGTGAGGATAAAACATTCGGATTGGTGATTGCCCAATCGATCGGCGCGCATTTTTATCTGTTCTTCGCTTTCTTCTCCCGAAACGTAGAGGACTTTGGCTTTCAGCTGCAAAGTAACCTGAAGCATTAAGGTGGATTTTCCAATCCCGGGTTGCCCGCCAATAAGGATCAAAGAACCCGGCACAATACCGCCCCCTAGTACCCGATTCAGTTCAGAATCTGAGGTAACTAAACGCTGTGATTCATTGGCTTGGATATTGGGGAGTAAAACCGGGCGGGGGCTGCTATGAGGGCCATTGGCGGTGCTTTTCCATACATTGCGTGCGGCCTCTTTGGGCGTTTCGTGGAAAATGACTTCCTCATGGTAGGTGTTCCACTGATCACAAGAAGGGCATTTTCCCATCCATTTCGGGGAGGTAGCACCACATTCAGAACAAACAAATATTTTTTTTACTTTAGACACGACTTGTGGAATTTATTTTCCGTAAAAATGAAAAAGATAGTTGATTGTCCTTTATCCACCAAAAAAAGCAGCAGCATTTTTAGGGAAAGGATAAAAAGTCGACTTAAATAGAAAATATATGGATTTTCCGTGAGGGCAAACAGATTAATGTCTACTTTAGGTCAACTAAAGGAGATAAATTTAGATTTTTTGATTGATTTTATAGTAGGGAACTGTAAGGAAAATGTTGAAAACAAAGATGTTACTTAATATTAAGGCGACAAAAAAAATAGCGTTATTTTTGTGTTAAGGTTAAACTGATTTACTTAAGATTTTGTTGATTTACAGTCTGCTTTTACTTTAGCGATTTTAATTTTTTTTAAAAAATTAGGTAATAGCTTTTGCCTTTTGGCACAAGACATTACATGTAGATTGTTTTCATTTGGTTTTTTGGGGTTATTCAGGGTGCTGCTTCGGTCGCACCCTGCTTTTTTCTAGCTGGGGCGTTTAGCATAATCCAATCTTTCTAGGCGCTGAACGGAATAATAGGTATCCAAACCGCTAACCGCTACGGCGTTGTAATCCTCCAAATTAATGTGTCCAGAGTTTTCCATGCTGTTCTCGGGTATCCAGATTTCCACTACTTTTCCAATGATGATCAGCGTATCATTGGCTTTGATGTGGTGCTCTTCTTCATAGTTCAAGCCTATTTGAAAATGACTTTCCAGCACATAAGGTGCCAATACCTGAGCAGAATACCAAGGCGTAAGTTTGCAGGCCTCAAATTCTGAAACTGATTCCGGATATTTTGCGGAAGTCTGATGTGCCTGTTGATAAATACCTTGATGAACTTGATTGATGGTAAATTGCCTATTGGCCTTGATGTTTTCATAGGTATGGCGCGGTTCGGTTAAAGGGCGCAACATAAAACCCATATAGGCTGGTTCTGAGCCAATGTGGATGACCGAATTGAAGACCGCGAGATTGGTTTGGCCTGCATTGTTAATCGTACCAATCAGATTGACACCTTTGAAGCCGGAGAGTGCATTGAAAAAATTAAGTCGAGGGATTTTAGCCATTCGCGCAAGTTCAGCGGCCGGGATGTGTTGTTTCATTTTTTAGTTTTGAGGATAACAGGGGTAATGACCTAAAGTTGAAAATATGACTTATTTTTGACGGCCTACTAAACATAAAAACAATGAAAGCTTTATCACGTTGGGCAATCGCCCTTTTTCTATTCTTTGGGTTGTTGATTGCCTTTTTTATCCTTACCGATCACCGAGTGGACGATTATGATTATCCAAAAAAATCGCCTTTAACGGCTGCTGATAAACACATCAACGCGACCTACCGCATTGAAACCATCCCCTTAGCCGATGATTATGAAGGTAAAGTGGTGGCCACCCTGTTGTTTCACCCTGCCAAACATCCCTCCGATAGTGCAGTGCTTTTTATCCACGGTTATAGCGACTATTTTTTTCACGATCATGTTGCTCAATGGTTCAATAACCAAGGTTTTGATTTTTATGCCATCGAATTGCGGAAATATGGCCGCTCTTGGTTGCCTCATCAAAAACCCAATTATTGCCGTGATCTGAGCGAGTATTATCCAGAATTGGATGCTGCGATCACCCGCATCCGCACCCGCGATCAGCACCATTTTTTGGCGGTAGCGGCACATTCTACTGGCGGACTCACGGCTACCTTGTACGCTGGCGAAGGCAAAAATCGAAGCGGAATTCAACGACTTATTTTAGATAGCCCGTTTTTTGGTTTTAATACCAGTCCAGTAGCATCTTTTGCCGTGCATTTGTATGGTGCATTGGGGCAATTTCATGACAAAGGAGTGCTGCCCGTACGTGGGGGAGGCTTGTACGGTAAGGCCATTAATAAAAAATATGGCGGTGAATGGGATTATAACTTCTATTGGAAACCTTTCCTAGGTTTTCCTTTTCACCAATCTTGGGTGCGCGCTATTTTGGCAGGGCAAGAAAAAGTAGATCAAGGATTGAAAGTCGATTGTCCAGTGCTGGTTTTGCACTCTGATAAAACTTATACCGGTCAGGATGTCAAGATGGCTAAACATGCCGATGTGGTATTGGATGTAGCTGATATTAGTGGGCAGGCAAAAAAAATACGCGGCCGGGTAAAAGATGTAAGCATCCCCGATGCAGTACACGACGTGTTTTTGTCGGAGCCCCAAGTAAGGAAAAAACTTTTTACCGAATTGGCTACTTGGTTGAAGGAGCAATAAGATTTAGAGGTTTTAAAGGCTTTGGAGAATTTAATCGGGCGTTTTTTTTGCTCCAAACTAAATCCCCCAAAGCCTCATATACTGACTATTTATCAAAGCCCCAATTCAAGCTTTGCCTTAATTCGCATTGATCAGCCTGCCTGAGCCAGAGATCCTAGAATCAATCTTCGGATTTCCTTTGTACGCTACATCGCCGCTACCGGATATTCTGACCGTCAAATTTTCGCTAACCGAAATTTCAGAATTGCCTGATCCAGAAATTTGTGTTTCAGTACGGCGGGTTTTAAAATTGAACGCCTTTAAATCGCCTGATCCCGACACTTGGTGGTAAAAATTATTGGCGCTGCCTTCTAGGAAAATATTTCCCGATCCACTGATGCGGCTGTCTAAGTCCAATGCTTGCAGACCTAGATCAATATTACCCGATCCGCTGATGACCAAACTTACATTGTTGTTGACCACAAAAATATTATCGCTGGTAATGTCACCAGAACTGCTGATCCGCAGCGTGGTCAAACGAGGCATTTCAATGGTAATGGTTAAGCGGCCTTGGTTGTTGATACAACCGTTTCGGGTGTCAATGTACCAGATCCCACTTTGTACGTTGAGGCTAAGCCGATCAATAATATTGGCATAACCTTCAGCACTTACTTTGAAATTGTTCCCTTGACGAATGATTACTTTTGCAGACATCTGTAAAGAAATACCGTCAAAGTTGGACACGTTGAGGTTTTGAGTAACAATTGAACCCTGGCCGTTGATACAGCCAATTCCATCGTCGAAGTTGAAAATACATGAGGTTTGGGTAAAGGCAATAGCAATTACCCAGGTCATTATCCAAATAATCCTTTTCATAACAACAGGTTTTTAATTTTGTCGGATGTTGAAAAAAATAAGTAGGTCGCAACATTGAATGTTGGATTTTGAAGAGGCCTTCAAAAGCAATAAATTTAATTTGGTGACTTACTTAACGGGTGTGTTTGTTGGGTGAAACTTACAAGAGCAATGTCTAGCTAAAAAAAACTACCAATTCCTACCAAAACCACCAATCCGTACCGTAACGCCAGCAATGGTGCCACTAAAAGTTTTGTCGTTGTAGTTGGCATTGATACGCGTCCCGTTTACAAAGCGATACCCGGCAGTACCTACCACGCGCAACCAACGGGCAATGTTCAATTCTATACCGATTTCAGGAGTAGCGACGAAAATTTGATCCACATCTTGAAAATTAAGTTGGGGATCCTTGAAATCGATGTTGACGCCGCCCCAACCCAGACGAGTACTGGCGTATAGGTGGATCAATTTTCTACTCGGATAAGTAAAACCTAACCAAAAACCGCCATGAGCAATGTCCAAGCGGTTGATGTCGCGGCGGCCATTGATTAAGCCAGAAAAATCAGTACTTCCCAAGCCATATGCCCCAATGAAGAAGTTGTTGACGATCAAGGCTCCACCACCGCCAAACGAAGTCCCCAGTTTGTTGTTGATGCCCACTTCATAAATTGGCGCACCAAATGCACCCAAAACTTTGGTGTTCCCAAAAAGGGTTTCCGTTTGAGCATGCGCTGTTGCTGCCCAAATAACTGCAATGAATAAAAAGATTACATTTTTCATAAACGTTGATTTTAAATGAGTCATAAAAATATCAAGCTCTACCTGGCGGATTTAGCGCCAAGGAGTTAGGAAGTACAAGAAAAAATGGGAAACTACACCCAATTGTAGTCGAAGCGAGCGATCAGGATGCTGCTGCGGACATCAAAAACGGATGCCAGCATTGAACCCAATCCAAGCTTGTTGTCGCACACCATTTACGGTACGGTCGAGTAAGGTTTTTGCTGGTACAATAACGCTTTGTCCCAAAACTTGGGTCTCAGGATCCAACCGATTGGAAAAAAGCATGTTGCCGGTTGGGCCCAAAAACAAACTGGTACTCCTCCCGATCCGAAAATCATAGAGTAATCTGAACTGAGCCAGCGCATGCAAGCCGTATGTCCAGGGCTCTTTTTCGTTGATTTTGATGCCCAGTGCTTCGAAGTTGAGCAAGGTTCTTTTACCTAGCCGGAGCGCAGTACCCGCTCCATATCCCAATCCCCAAGTTAGGGCAGTGGTATTATCGCTGTTGTTGGTTGTACTGACTTTATCTTTACGCGCTCCGAAATAGAAGATGTTGTAAAATCGCTTTACCCCTATTTTTAGTGATAAATTTCCGTAAATACTTTCGCCGCCGTAAAGCTCCACCTTATTATAGCCTTTGGCAACCAAGTTCAACAAAGCAAATGAAACTCCGCTTACCGTATCAGCTACGTTAATCAGCGCGATTTGAACACCTTTTACATGTCGAGCAACATTAAATAGTACGCTGACTTGGCCAACCTTTACATCCTTTGCCACATTGAAGAGACCTGCGAGTTGCAAGGGAGTTTCCCCACCACTGACGTTAAAAAGCCCGCCTGCCTGTAAAGTACGAGATCTACTTCCCGCTACGTTGAACAGGGACGCTCCCTGGATGCCATTAAAATCGTGTCGAGCAACATTGAATAAACCCGCGGCTTGAATAGCGAACCCTTGCCCAGCTACATTGAATAGCCCTGCTGCTTGCAGCCCTTGCAACGTGTCGGCCACAACATTGAGCAAACCACTGAGTTGGGTGCCAATCAAGTCGTCGCCCACGGTATTGACCAAACCTGCTACTTGCACTCCTTTTACATCATTGCGGATATTATTGCCAATGGTGCCTAACTCAAGGCCTTCCACACCACCGTTGGTACCCCACAGCAAGTTGACCGATACATTGTTGGTTGTCCGATTGCTTTTAAAAGCATTGGTTCCTAAAAAAGGCAGTAAAGAGATCTGCGCCAGACGAGAGCTAGCAGTTTTTATGGATGGATTGACAGGGCGATCCATGCTGGTTTCACTTGAATCAAGTAAATAGCGCGGCAATGACTGAGCCGTATCGGTCTTTTCTAGCTCGAATGGCATCGTAATAGATGCAAAGACATTGGAATCTGGCCGAGAAAATTGCTGAAAACGGCGAAGATTTTCAGGATTCTGATTCTGATCGGTAGCCAAACCTGCATCACGGTGTTGAATGGAGGGCATTTGTTGTTGCCACAGTCGGCGGCGCTCAGCCAACATTTGTTCCATTCGTGGATCCACGTAAAGCGGAGATTGCTGTTGAATCTCTTTCGGAGCGATCTTGCTTGATATTTTTTGAACCTCCTTTTGGGCAGGACGCAGCACCACTTGACCGCCAATAAACCGATAAGCAACGGGTAAGGGCTCAAGTAGTTTGTCCAAAGTCTCATTGAGGGTGGCGTTGTTGACCGAAAAAGTAATGGCTTGTTGGAGTGGAATATACTCCGGACTATAAGCAAACCGAACATCGTAGGTATTGCTAAGATCATCCAAAATACGCTTTAGGGGTGCTTTAGCGTAGCTTACACTGATGCGTTTTGTTGGAGATTGCGCAGAGAGGTGGCAACATGCACCTCCAATCAAAGCCAACAAAAGCAGAGTTTTTCGAAGGGTCATGGATGCTACTTTTAACGGAGCTGCTACTGACAACCCAGACCGGAAAGAACATATTCCCCGTTTTGTTTTTCTACCTTAATACCTAACAAAGCTTCTTGCAATACCGAAAAAATCGTTTCCAGAGAATCATATTGAAACGAAGCAGTAAAAGAGCATTCTAAAAGTACGGGATTAGCGACTTTAATGGTTGTATTGAAATAATCTTCTAGGATTGGAATGACTTTTTTTAGCGGCGCGGATTGAAATATCAATTGTTGCTCTTTCCAAGCGATAGGATTTACAGCAGTAGTTGCGGTATCAAGTACTTGTTCTTTTTTATTGTAAACCCCCGCATCTCCTGGTAACAACAGTAGAGTGGAGGTTTTTGCAGATGGGATGCTTACTTCTACTTTTCCAGTCACCACGCTGACCTTGATTTTTTGTTCAGTAGGGTAGGCACGGATATTAAAACTAGTACCCAGAACACGGGTTTGTAGCTTGCCGCTTTTGATTACAAAAGGGTGTGTGGGATCTTTTTTGACTTCAAAAAAGGCTTCCCCTTCGAGATTGACCGCTCGATTGGTGAAATCCTTGAGGTAGCTCAAGGTAGAACTTTGGTTCAACCAAATTTGACTGCCATCGGGCATCAATACTTTGCGGCGCTCTCCTTGGGCGGTGACTACCGTTTCCAATGGTGATTGAAAAAGACTTGGGGAAAACAGCCAAACGCCAACTGCAATAGCCGCAATGGCGGCGGCAATGGCAGCAAATGTTCTAAAATGCTTGAGTTGCAGCGGGATGATTTTTGGCGTAGGGTTAGGGATAATGGTTGTTTTTCCATCGATCCGATCAGCAAGACGATTCCAGGCTTTGGGCAAATCAGCTGGAATATAAGGGGCATCATACTCGGCAGAAAGACTCCAGAGCTGGGTCATTTCTTCATAAAACTTGCGATTGGCAGGACTAGCTTCCATCCAGGCAGTAAGTTCCCGTTCCTCTTGAGGCTGTAGATTTCCCGAGAGTTGCTTTCCAATAAGATCCAAGTAAAGTACATCTTCCATCATGATAGAAAAATAGGTTGAACTATAGATGTTGCTTCTCTACCGCTACCCCTATCCACAGGAGTGATTTTATGAAAATTTTACCAAAAAACATGCAAATACCGACTTAAATGTCCGCGCAAAATCTTGAGCGCTTTGCCCATTTGATTTTCTACGGTTTTTATAGATATCCCCATTGCGTTGGCAATCTCTTGATAAGTCAGCTCTTCAAACCGGCTCAACTGAAATACTTCGCGGCATTTAGGGGGTAGTCCATCAATGGCTTGGTGGATGTTTGCTTCCAATTCCGTATGCAGGTATTGTTCCTCAGCATTACTGCCAGAACTTAAATGGGTTTGGTTTTCAATCTCTTCGGGAAAATATTTTCTACTCCGCAAATAGCCAAGGCCTTCATTGACCGCCATTCTACGTAAATACGCTTCCACCGAAGAATTGATCTGAATTTTTTCCCTTTTTTGCCAAAAACGGAAAAATACCTCCTGAGCCAAGTCTTCCGCAGTTGCCGGTTCTTTGACAAGGCGTAGGATGGTTTGGCAAACTTTTGGGTAGTACGCTTGGAAGATTTCCTGCAGCGCCCGTTTATCGCCCGCTTGCAGCCGGTCTAATTGCTCATTGATTCGTTCGATTTGCATATGACTTAACTCAGACGGCAAGATACAAGATCCAAAGAAAACCTTTTAGGGATCGATGAGCTTTTTCAGGTATATTCTAGCAAAAGAGTTTGCAGAGGGATGATTATAAGTATTACATCGACCAAAAAATAAAAAGTAATGCCTATAAACTTTAGGATATCTTCAGTTCTAATCAGAATTTGGTATTTCTGACCTTTAAACTATTAATTTTGTTATCAATGAAAACAAGTTCTACATCACAAAAACTTTATGCTCCATGCGATTAACTTACCTTTTTCTATTTCTTTTGACGCTTGGTTCCGTTCAAGCTCAATTTAAACCCCATCTCTATCCTGCACAATCAGAAAGACGGACGTATACCGAAAAGGATATTTTGCCTTTTCAAAATATCCCCGGCCGATCTTCAGAAACTAGTAATACATTACCAATAGATGAACTTGGCGACAATAAAATCAGTCCAGTCGATTTTTCAAAAAGCAAGATTAACCCAAACCTTACCATATATAAGGATCCCAAAACGGGTCTCCCGATCTTTATTGAAGGCGTTTTAGTGGAAAAAAATAAGCCTGCTGCACCAAACAGTCAAGCAGTAGCTCCGGCATTTGCTTACCTCCGATCGATTAGCCAAATTTTACAAGTCGATAAACCCGATCAAGAGTTTGTTTTGGTGGATACGCAAACCGATCAATTAGGGTACACCCATTTCAAAATGCGACAAGTACATCGAGGGGTGGAAGTTTATGGATCGGAAATTAATGTACATACTAAGGATGGGGTAACGGATCTGTTTAATGGAAGGTATTTTCCAACGCCAAATTTGCCGAGTACTCAACCTACGCTCAACCTGGATGCTGCTATTGCGCAAGCTTGGAAAGAAATAGCGAAGACCGAAAAAGTGAGCAAATTCGGAGCTAATCAAGAAGCACTTGCTGGCAAGCAAGTAGCAAAAAGCCAGCTGGTGATTTACCACCTTGGAGGTGACCCAAATCAAGAAAAACTGGTTTGGTACCTCGAGTTGGCACCGCAGGTATTGTCGCGCTGGGCTTATTTTATTGATGCGCAAACCGGAGCTGTTTTAAATAAGTACAACCTGATTTGTCATTTTGCTCCTCATCTCAACGAAAAGAACACGGAAGCGGCACCGCATTTTCATACCCATGTATCGATTCGCGAAGCACAAACTGCGCGAGCATTCGCTGACGGCCCCGCTACCGCAATTGCCAAAGATCTTTATGGTGTCAATCGAACCATCAATACCTATTCCATTGGTGGGAAGTTTTATCTGATTGATGGCTCTCGTCCTATGTTTAAATTGGCTGCCTCCAAATTACCCGACGACCCAAATGGTGCAATATGGACTTTGGATGGCGGCAATACCAGCCCAAATAAAAATGATTTCGCAGCAAATCATGTTTTTTCCCTCAACAACAGTTGGAATAACCCCAACGCAGTATCGGCGCATTACAATGCCGGAATTGCCTACGACTATTTTCGCAAGGTATTTACTCGGAACTCAATCAATGGTAACGGGGGCACTATCATCTCGCTGATCAACATTTCGCAAGATGATGGCACACCGATGGACAATGCCTACTGGAATGGCCAAGCGATGTTTTACGGTAATGGAAACAAAGCTTTCAAATCCTTGGCACGCGCGCTAGATGTTGCTAGTCATGAAATGTCTCATGGCGTCATTCAAAATACGGCCAACTTGGAGTACATCGATGAGTCAGGAGCCTTGAATGAATCTTTTGCTGATGTATTTGGGATGCTCAATGACCGAACCGATTGGAAAATGGGAGAAGACGTAGCCAACCCTGCTTACTTTCCTTCAGGCGCCATTCGTGATCTATCCAATCCTCATAATGGCGGTCAAAAAGGCGATATATTTTGGCAACCTGATAACGTGAGTGAGAAATATGTAGGCAGTTCAGACAATGGCGGCGTCCACATCAACAGCGGTATTACCAATAAAGCATTCTACCTTTTTGCCACCCAAGGCGGATTGGATAAAGCGGAGCAAGTCTATTACCGCGCTTTATCGAATTACCTTACCCGTTATTCCCAGTTTATTGATGCTCGATTGGCCATTGTTAAGGCTGCCAAAGACATCGGAGGCGATAACTTGGCGGCTATTGCGGGAAATTCATTTGACGCGGTTGGGATTAAAAACGGAGCCCCTACTACGACCAAACCCGATCAGCAACAAAATACTGGTTCACAATATGTATTGACCACCAGTGCCGATAAAAAAAGCTTGAGTATATTTTCGGCCAATGGAGATGTTGTTTCTAGTCCTTTGATTTCGGAAGGGATTCTAAGTCGCCCATCCATTTCCGATGACGGCACCTTAATACTATATGTGACCAACCTAAAAAAAATTCGGTTCATTACCATCGATTGGGCGGCGCAAAAAGCGCAGCAGGGATTCGCTAGCGACCAAGCCATTTGGCGAAATGTAGCCATTTCTAAAGATGGGAATCGGTTGGCTGCATTGACCGATGCCTTAGCGCCACAAATTTATGTAGTGGATCTGACCAAAACACCAAGTACTTCGAAATATTTCAACCTATACAATCCAACTTATACCGCTGGAGTCAATTCTGGAGAGGTTGGATATGCAGATGCTTTGGATTGGGATCTAACGGGCAGTTACATTGTTTATGATGCGCTTAATCAAATTAAACTACAAGGTGGCAATCCCTATGAATATTGGGACATTGGAGTCATCAAAGTATTTAATACCAAGACCAAAACTTTTGATACAGGATCTATAGACAAAATTTTCTCTGGTTTAGAAGCGGGCGAAAATGTTGGGAATCCTACTTTTTCAAAAAATTCGCCCAAAATCATTGCCCTTGATTATGCCTACGATACCAATAATGATGGTTTGATCAATGCTGGAGATGATTATATTTTGTATGGGTACAACCTCGAGACCGGTGCGCTGGGTGAACTTTACTCTAACACCACTATAGGCTATCCTAGTTTTTCCTCCAAAGATGATTTCATTTATTTTAATGCTGAAACCAATACAGGTACGCCGGTTGTTGCGGCTCTAAAACTAGACGCAACCAAAATTATTCCTGCTACTGGTAGTTCGCCGAGTATTTTTAAATCAAACCATATTTGGGGAAATTATTTTGCAACTGGAAAAAGAGTACTCACCAGTACGCTGGATCCAGCAAAGTTAGATGGAGCAATAATAAAACTGTATCCCAACCCTTTTGCTGGCGAGTTACAACTGGAGCTTGTACTTACTGAACCACAAAACTTGCAAGTAGAAGTATTTGATTTGCTAGGGCATCAAGTGATGGCCAATCGATATAAAGCTGGAACGGGTCTTTTTAGGCAAACCCTCTCCTTGACGGAATTGCCCAAAGGAACTTACTTGTTGCGCCTAACGGCCGGTAAAAATAGCATCACTCAAAAGATTCTTAAGTTTTAGGAGGTTCGATTCAGAACCGTAGGAATAGGTGAAAATCGTTAAGTTATTAAAGTGAACCGCCGGAGTCACTTCTTGCGAAAGCAACTCCGGCGGTATTCCAAAATCCCATAAACATTAATAGTTATGCGCCAGTATAACGCAGTGGGGGATTATTTTTATTGTTTTTGCCCATCTAGAAAAGAAATTTTCCCTCTTTTTGATTCCAAATTATTGATGGTTTGAGCCTCTATTTTTTCACTCATCTTTGGCGATGCCTTTTCTCAGAGAATTTAATTTCAAAATTAAGTGCTATTTTAACAGTTAATATAATTTACGGTTAAAATAGCATCTTTATTTGTCAAATTTGACGTAGTAAGCGGCAGCAAATGCCTGTAGATTTGTCCTTGTAATCCGATACGAACATTTTTTTAACCCGAACAAATTTTTTAATCCAACCAAATTGGAAGTTATGAAGAATCTAATTGTAAATGTTGTTAAGTATTTTATGGTGATCGTTTTTGCTACTACCGCTGTAGCTGCTTTTGCTAAAGACAGTGAAGCGCCAAGCATCACCATCAACAAGATTGGGTATGAGAAGAAGATTGGCGTAGTTATGAAGAACCTGAGTGGTGAAGTAACCGTTACCATCCAATCTGAATCAGGAGCACCCTTGATAGAAGAAGTGGTTAACCAAGCTGAATACGCCAAAGTTTTTAACGTCGCCAATCTTGAAGTAGGAAACTACATATTTTCTGTTAAAAATGGTCTTCGTGAATTGGAACAGCCTTTTGAAGTAGCTGACAAAGGCTTGGTTTTGGATGCTAAAAAGCGTCGTGAATTTTTCGCTCCAGTTTTCCATACAAATGGTGACAACGTCGATTTCCAGCTTATGGCGGGTAAATTGACCACCATCAGCGTCAACATTAGAAACAGCGCTGGCGAGATCGTTTTTGAAGATTTGATCAAAAACGTGGTAAAAACTGAAAAGCGTTACAGCTTGCGTCAGTTGCCAAAAGGTAACTATACCGTGATGGTTTCAACTCCTGAAAAGGAATATTTCTATGACGTGCGCAAATAAGCACACTTCATTGAAAACTTGCGATCTGATGTAGGTAATAATGGCTGCATCCCTTAGGGGGTGCAGCTTTTTTTTTGTTTGGGAAGATTAATATTAGGTCTAAACATTATAGAAAAATGTGGAAGTACAACCAAGGGGCCTAAAAGTCCAAATGAATTGCTTAGAATGTAAATTTCATATTTTTTCCATAAGATAGCTTTCCTACCGGATGGACATACTTTTATCTTTTTCTGCGTTCAAAATGGAATTTTTTAGTTTTTTAAATACTTTTTCAGACTTATTTTTGTTAGATGATCTTTTACCCCAATTTTTAATAAGTTTTGTTGCTTTATTTCCAAAATAAATTAGGGTATTTTGTACCGTTTCCGTTGTGTATCTAGTGAGCGTTAGGCATGCTTGCTCTCATATCAATATTCCAATCCAAATATTATCACACCAAGAATTTTTAAGGGGATTTTTCCGGACTTCTTAAAGCAAGCTGCTTTTTTGAGTTATACCACGTCGGTGTAAACAGATCGGTGCTTTAGGCTTTAATGAATTTTGGCTGGATACCGTAGCTAAATAGACCTCGAAGGATTTCTGTTTTTGAATAGGGGATTTTCAAAATTACTTTATCTATTAAACACAGAATATACCTAGCATTTAGCTACAACATCAGAAAAGCGCAAAATGAACTGTCATGAAGACATTTTCTTGGATAATGTTGAACATAGCGACAAAAAAACGGAGCAAAATCAAAATTCGTTATAGCCAACAAGCCATAAAGAATACACTATTGCTTTGTGTTTTGTTGGCTGGTTTTTCCGTTTTTGGTCAAAAAAATTTAATCCTAAAAGGGACGGTTAAAGATGCTAAGACTGGCGAGCCTATTGCTTTTGCGGCGGTTGAGCTCATCCATAGTACGGATGGGGCGTACACCGATACCTTAGGTCAATTTACTTTCAACGCCAGTGCCATTGGTGATTCTCTGCGGGTGACTTATCTAGGCTACCAGCCGTATTCCTGCAAGATTAACCTCAACAATCTTCAAAAAATAGACATTCGCTTGATCCCCGCAGCAGTAACACTGGGGGAAATGCTTTTTGTTGGCGATGCTAACCCGGGGCGTACCTTCATGAAAAAAGTGATTGAACGGAACCGGGAAAATGACCCTGCTCGTTTTAAACGATTGGATGCGCGACGTTGGACGCGGTCTGAAGTAGATGCAGTTGATCCAGTTGCTGCTGCGGATGTTAGTGGAAAAACAGCGGCCAAAGGAGGAATGCTCTTTGGCAAGCAGGCGCGTATTTTTGAACAAATGCGTTCCAAACAAGATTCCTTCCGAGGGGAAATTCCCTTGTTTTTTGCCGAAAAATTGGCCAATTACGCGCAAACTAATCATCCTTTTGCCGAGAACGAAGAATTATTGGCGGTAAAAACGACTAAACTAGAATCAGATCGATTTCTGGAACCTTTGGCGCGTTGTGATGCTGGCAACATTAGTTTGTATGCTTCCAGGGTATTGTTATTTGGAAAAACCTTTGTAAGTCCCATAGGAAATGAAGCGCTTGGGTTTTATAATTTTTACATCCAGGACAGTACCGCGCAAGCAAAAGGAGGGAAGCTCATCCGATTACAAGTGATTCCCAAAAACTGGTATGGCAATGTTTTTGTCGGCACCATTGAAATCAATGACAGCTCCTATGCCCTTTGTACGGCGAATTTGCACTTAAGCAAAAATGCCAACCTAAATTTTATCGATTCTTTGTCCTTAATACAAGTGTTTTCTCCAGCTCATGATCTGGAGAACAAGTCCCAAGTGCTTACGCTGTATAAAAGCGCCCTTACCCTACAGTATGAATTGGGTCTTGAGTTGATTGGGATCCCTTTACCATCGGGTGCGAACAGCAAACGCTTAATTAGCAGAATAACTGTCGTTTTTGATTCCGTACAAGTCAACGACATCAACAGAGCTAGACTTGTTTCAGGAGCCATGGTTACGGCGTTGCGTCATAAAGATTCTGGCGCCTCAGAAGCGTTTTGGAAACAAAAACGCCCTTCCCAACTCAACGCTCACGAGAATGCCATTTATCACATGGCGGATTCCTTGCGAATTGATCCTCAGCAACGCCTTAAAGACAAACTTTTTTCAACTGTTGGCAGCGGTGCTTATTATTTTGAAGATAAAGTGTATCTAGGCCCTTTGGGATCTTTAGTAAGTTATAACCGAATAGAAGGTACCCGATTTAGGATTGGCTTCCGAACCATGGAAGGTTTTTCAAAAAAAATTGGATTTTACGGACACCTGGCTTACGGCGTCAAAGACAATCGCTACAAAGGAAGCATTGGAGCAAAATACCTTTGGAAGACAAAGCCTTACGCTAAAACTGAATTATTGCTGAGCAGCGATTACAATGCGCTGTCGCAGTGGTATGATGAAATCGATCATGATGGCTTTTTTAACTCGATCTTGAGAAAGCGTATACCTTACCGACAAACTTTTCAGGAGCAAATCAATTTGACCCATGATCAGCAGGTGGGTTCGGATTTCTTTTTTAGAGGTGGACTGAGCTATCGGAGTATCGATCCTACTTTTGATTATCGATTTCCCAATCCGCGGTTTTCAGAAAACCTGGCACACCTGGTATTGCCGCATAGTCATAAGGTGTATACCGCCGAAGCCTCTATTGGGTTGCGTTTTGCTTGGCACGAGCGCTCGCGTATTTTTAATTATGATCGATTGCCGATTGATAGCAAGCTACCGGTGTTAACCTTTTTATACACCCGAGGTTTTAAAACGCTGAATGCTGATTTTTCTTACCATAAGATTAATTTTGGAATTTCCCATACCACGCACATCACGCCCAAAACTTACCTTTTTTGGAATTTCGATATTGGGAAAATTTATGGGGTGCTGCCTTCTTTATTGTTACAAATACCAAGGGGGAACAACACTTACGTTATGTCGCGTTATGTGTTCAATACCATGTTGCCCTATGAGTTTTTTGCAGATCGATACGTGAGCCTTACCTCTCGGCTGTCTTTGGGAGGAATTATTTTTGATCGGATCCCATTGTTGCAGCGTTTGGGATGGCGCGAACGTCTTACTTATAATGCCTTTCTGGGAGATCTAAGTCCCGCTAATCAAGCTTTCAATCGCGAACAACATTTTACACCTCTGCGTAACAAGCATCCCTTTATGGAAGCTGGGTTTGGGGTTGAAAATATTTTTCACCTCTTTTCCATCGATTTTATTCATCGACTAAGTTACCTGCATTCTACAGGAGCGAGGGCAAACGGGAACGGTATTTATATAGGAATGAATGTCCTTTTTTAGTAATAAGTGATTGTATCAAAAACACTCTAGCATAAATTTTTTTTCAAATGAACCATCTTATCGACAGTATTACTTCTGCTTCTACGACCATTCAGGCTATTCTTTTTCTCATAGTTTTTGCAACACTATGGAATATTGAAAAACTGATTGGTTTGACACAAGATTACCGCAAATGGCAACATGCGCTGACCAACGGCATTTTTGTATTGACTGGATTACCGGTACAATTCCTTTTGGCTTCTTCTTTTGTAAGGGTATTGCATTGGACGGACGAACATCATTTTG
This sequence comes from Chitinophagales bacterium, assembly GCA_038240665.1. Lineage (GTDB taxonomy): Bacteria > Bacteroidota > Bacteroidia > Chitinophagales > Saprospiraceae > Haliscomenobacter. The sequence goes on from JBBRGN010000012.1 coordinate 29,761, forward strand.
GCGTGGTCAATTGGATTCCAGGCCTGACCAGCAAATTTGCCATTTTTATCGTCTCGTTGTTGTTGCTCGACTTTTCGGAATACATCTACCACCGGGTAATGCATCACCTCCCTATTTTCTGGCGCTTGCACTTGGTTCATCACAGTGACCGGATAGTTGACGTTTCTACAGTTTTAAGAGAGCATCCGGTCGAAACGGGTATTCGGTTGCTTTCCACACTATTTTGGGTATTTATTTTTGGGGTTCCGCTTTGGTGCGTGGTTTTTCGTCAAATCATCCAAGTCTTTTTTACCATAGCAGTACATTCTAATTTTAGATTATCACAAAAAGCAGACAACATTTTGAGTTGGGTTTTTATCACCCCCAACGTTCATCACGTGCACCACCATTACCAGATGCCCTACACCGATACAAACTATGGCGATATTTTAAGCATTTGGGATCGCATGTTTGGAACCTTTGCTCAATTGGATGCGGATAAAGTCATTTTTGGAGTGGACACCCATTTTGAAGATGCCAAGAATGCTAGCGGAATATTTCTTCTGCGGATGCCTTTTTTGAAACTTTCAAAAAAGGCTAAAAAAATGCTGCTGTCTGGATTTTTGCTTTTGGGTAGTTTGTCGCTAATATCGCAGCACATAGGAGCTGCCTACTTTTCTGAGGACAAAACAACAAGAGGGCATTATCCAATTAATGACAGCAAAATATTAATCATTAAGGAAAATAAAAAAACTACAGCTGCGTCAAAATAAGTAGCTGAGCTGGAATAACATGATTGAAGGTCTGGAAAATGGCCTTCAATCATGCTTAAAAAACGGCTTTCATATTTAGAAAAATACCTCCGGTATTGCCTTGTAGATTAGGCGAATTGAGGTAGTTAAGACGCCGGATATAGTCAATGGAAAGGATATGGAAAATATTTTCAATACCCACTCCTGCTTCCATAAACGGATTGTGGTTGGTTTCAATCAGGTGTTGTTCGGAATTGAATTTACGATTTTCAGGACTGAGATCTCCCCAAAAAGAATTAAAGGTTAGGCGTTCTCTCCATCCCAATTTTTGAAGATAAGGAATTCGATCCAAAAGAATCCCCCCTAAAGAAAAACGAGTTTTCAAACTCAAGAATCGATCTGCGGCAAACTCAAAGGGAACCATCGTATTGAATGATGAGCGCTGGATGATGTAGGAATTGTTCCCTTGGGGTACTTGTAGCAATAAAGAGGGCAGCACTCCGTAAACCTTCCCAGCATCAAAACGCCAGTACAAATTTGCTTTTGGGGTTATTCTGGAGGTATGGGTTAGGGTAAGATTGATTTTATCGTAAGCAAAATCAGCCCCGCCAGTCTTAATTCCTCGGGTATAAAGGATAGAAGCAGTAGGAAACTTGGTAGGTTGAGGGTAGCGTTCATATTCATAAATGCGCGACTTTTCCTGCCAAGCATAGTGCAACCCTACCGAAGCTTCTGCTACATTTATCGCATGAGCAGTTTGCGGTTCATAAGGTGTGGATCCCGAAGGATCGTATTTCGGATTGGGGTAATTAAAATCAAAGGAAGGATTAATGTTTCGGTAATTTAAGCTACCATAAAAAAACCAATTTGTCCCGATCTGTTGATCGTGGGATAGTAAAATACGGCGTTGAAAAATCTGATAAAAAGGAACATGTTTTCGTAATGCAGCTGTAGCAAAACCCTCCTCAATTGGCTCTTCTCCCCACTGCAAAAACGAATTATAATCACTACCCAAATACAACTGGGTTTTGGTATAAGGCTGGGCAGTCCACAGGTATTTAATCCCAAAACCGCCTTTCCAGCGCTGATCTTTGGTTCCATAGGCTACGTGTCCAAATAAAGATATCTTGGGAGAAAACCCCTGTAACGTTAAAAACCCTAGTCTGAAACGGGTTCCTTCAATAATATTGCTGCTTAAAATAGAACCTATTGGCCCTAAGTAGCCATAGTTGCCAAAGTAGTAATTGCCATCGTTGAGGAGCGCTAAAAATTTATCTTTAATCTTTTGCTTGGGGTCATTGCGCAAAATATTGGCCATTTCATAGATCGAGGTTTCGTAAGGTGTAAGGGTATCTGGCCGATTTTTTTTCCAAAACTCTTCCGAGGCACCCGTATCAATGCTGCGCGAAAAGATTGTCAATGCGCCCGCTTTTACGGCCGGTCCAGTAGGGTCATTTACCCGTACGGAATCAAATACCGCCGACATTTGGCTGATCAGTCGTTTGTTTTTGGCATTGCTTGGAATGGGCAAACCAAGCAATTCAGGCCCGGATTCAAAATTTAGACCTAGTACGCTTTCTCGAGGAGCAAAGACTTTTTTTCCAGTGCTTAAGTCAGGGGCTAAAGCAAAAGATTGATTCAAATCCAAATGCTCAATAAAGTTAATATTGGCGCTTTTACTCAAATGCAAGTTCGCCTTAACCAAGGCAAAACTGCTGTCTTCTATGGAGATAGTACCGGTAAAAACGTTGCCGTACCAAACTTTTGGAATCACTTGCATCGTAATAAGCCAGTGGTTTTTAGAGACCGGTACGCTGTCTTGAAAATAGAAATCGTAAAATCCTAAGGCTTCCAGGCCGACAGGACTTACAAAAGATTTAGCAAAAAGGAGGATTCTTTGCTTGTACAGATTTACACTTCCGGCATCCCAACGAGCTAGCCATTCAAATAATTTATCGGAAGCTAAATTAGTGGTTTTGACAGCTAGCAGACTTAGATTTTCTACGAAAGGATCATTTGTAAGGGTGTAATCGGCAATTTTTTCAGCGAAAAACAATGGAATTTTACCCCGCTCGGAATAATTATCTTCTTTTACTTTGTCAAAAACTTTTACCCTTCCACTCAATAATAGACCACCTTTCATGGTTTTTTTGCCAGTAGTATCTGCTGCTACAATGGGATCTAGTTCACTTACTTCTGCCCTAGTCCAGCGCCGAGCATCTAGGCGTTGGAAACGCGAAGGGTCATTTTCCCGGTTGCGGGCTAAAACTTTTTTCATAAATGTTCGCCCAGGATTGGCGTCTCCAGTAAAGACCATTTCCCCAAGCGTGATGGCATCGGTCTTTAACTCAATGTCGAAAATTTGTTGTAGTTGTCGAGAAACTAAAGCTGTAAATGCTTGATAACCAAGGTAGGTTACACGGATAGAATCACTTGGGTTAATAGTTGTGAACAAAAATTGACCAAGGGTGTCGGTATAAGCGCCATCGGTACGGTGTAAAAGCTCAACGGCGGCAAAGGCGATTGGGCGACCTGTTTTGGCATCTTTTACAATACCTTTAAAGGTCATAGTTGTTTGTGCTGTAGCAAAACAGGTTGCCAGCATCAACAAAACTCCAGATAAAATGACCTTAAAGTAGTTTTTGGTCATGGTGATTTTTGACATTTAGACTTTGAATGACCCTATTGAGGTACTTTAGGTTGTAATTGCTTGTTTGGCAAAATTAGTGAAAAGACCCTTGCTCAACCTAAAGCAAAAGTCATGATTCATAATACCTTGAGTTGGACGGACATTTTTTCGATAGAGCAGCTTTTGATTGTAAGGAGTTTGCTTTCTTTTCAGGCAAGTAGCGTTTACCTTCCAATGACATCAAAGCCGCTTTAAAGTTTATTGGAACATTTATTTTTTCAGTCAATCAATAAACTAGAATTGTTGACTCATTTCTAAAAGTAAATTTCCATGCAAGTTATTAATGGCAAAGCTTAGTTTACAACAAACCAAACAAATGAAAAGTTTGGACGCTAATGCAAGTAGATAGCGTTCTAAAACTTCATTTCATACGTGGTGGAAGGTCAAAAAAGTAGTACTTTACGCCCACAAATCTAAAATCCAATGAAAAAATTACTTTTAATTGTGTTGCCCTTCCTTCTGATAGCTGTAAATGCCTGTAAAAACGACAAGGGAGCCAAAGAAGCTGAGAACGTTGATACCAAGATCCAATTGCCATTGGAAAATGGCAACCAGGAGGTGCCTTATGTCAAGGTTAAAATCGAGGAGCTCCTCGGCGATTTTGGGGATAGAAATTATCCAGACAAAGGGTTTTGGAAAAAAGTAACCATTACTCAGGTAATAGGGGATAAAGTCAAGGTTGAATTTACCGCAAAAGACATCAAAGGTCAGCCAGGTTGCCACTTTATGAGTACTGGAGACTACAAAAATGGGCGGATTGAAATCAAAATGGAAAATAAGGAAGGTCTTGCGGATGAAGCTTATACCCGTATGCTGCTCCAAAAAAAGGACGACGGCACCCTGGAAGTAAGAGCCAAAGGTACGCACGAAGATGTTCAGTCAATTCTAACCTTATTTTGTTTGATCAATATAAGTTTGGGTGATTTTTATACCAAGCTAGAGCAATAGTCCATGTCGCCAACGCGAACGCTTGGTTTTATTGGGGCTACCGGTATGCTTGGCCTACCGGTAGCCCAAGCTTTTGTACGCGCAGGCTGGCGCGTAAAGGCCTTGGTTCGCAATCCTGAAAAAGCATCGAAAATTCTACCGCCGGAGGTAGAATTGATCGTAGGGGATCTTCGCCAACTCGAAGCCCTAAAAAAAGTATGTACAGCCGTAGATGCCATATACCTGAACCTTTCAGTAGATCCTAAGTCTAGTCAAAAAGATTTTCAGCCCGAGCAAGAAGGTTTGCTGAACATCATCGAAGTATGTCGGCAAACTGCGGTTCCTCGCATCATTTACCTCTCTTCGATAGCGCAGCGTTACCAGGGGATGAATGGCTTTTCCTGGTGGGTATTCGCCCTCAAACAAGCGGCCATATGGCGGATACAGGAATCTGGTATCCCATATTTGATTTTTTTACCTTCTAATTTCATGGAGACCATTCCACACAAGTTTCAAATGGGGCGTATTTTACTTTTGACTGGGCAAGGACGCCAATTGAATTACTACATTGCTGCTGTCGATTATGCCAATCAGGTTGTCAGGGCTTTGGAAATAAGTGCGTATAACAAACAGTATGTCGTTCAAGGATTAGAAGGCTTCACGCCATTGCAGGCATTAGAAACTTACAGAAAACACCATTTCGAAAAACGCTTATTGATCGTACGGGCGCCGCTTTTACTTTTTTATTGGCTGGGAAAATTCAATCGGCAGGCCAGCTATGGCGCGCAGATCATCGAAGCACTGAATGAGTATCCAGAAACCTTTGAGGCTGAAGCAACTTGGACCGACTTAGGCAAACCGCAGATCACCTTGTCGGAGTTCGCTCAAGCTAAGCGCTAACTACCAAAACCAAGAATAGTTATTTATAGGTCAATCAGAGGCCGCCAAGCCATCAAAAAAGCTCCTCAAGCCATAGGCATCAACTGCCTAAATAAATCAAAAGTACACCGATTTGATTTTTAATCATTTGATTTACAATTAATTCAATGATTTTTATTTCAAAAAACCATTGAATTTAGCCTTTCGGTAAGGAGTAAAATGTACATTGTTTTACGCACGCCTGCCCTTACTTTTGTATCAACCCAATTAAAGGGGGACAGTTGTTTAACGGGTGCATGTGGGAAACAGGGAGTTTGCTAGACCTCAGTAAGGGGCAGCTCCCTGCCCTTTTTACCCCAATTCAGGTGTAAGGCTGTGTTATTAAATAAAAGGCATTCTCAGACCCATCATCATTGGTGGGTCTTTTTTTGAAAAAAAATACAGTAATTGTTTTGTTTTTCTCGTAAACATAATAACTTTAAGCATCATAAATGATTCTATAATAAAATGAGTCATTCCAAAGCATAAAGTGTTGCATCTTCTTTGGTTTTCTCAGATGGGATCAATATGCTGTGCCAAGATTGTTTTTTCCAAATTCATCTACCTTATTGATAGTACAACCTCTACCACAAGAGGAAAAAGCTATTAATTTTTTAAGTACTTGTTTGTGTTCTAACCCAGGCGGTACCAATGGTTTCGATCGTTGAACAATTTTTTAAGTTCCTCAAATAAAAATTTTGCTGATAGGAATTTTTGTTAATTCCTAGCCAAATCTGATTTTTGCGAATTTGATGTTGCTTTATCAAAACTAAAGCGATGTCAAGGTCATGGCTTTGATTCAGATAAGTGGTTGCACAATATGCGATAGATTCGTATAGGTGAGAGACCATTGACAGTATGTTCCAACAATCGAAATCAAAGGGAAAGCCAAGGTTCAGACCCATACAGGAAAAAAACAGATGGGAATGGAAGCTTTAAAAGAATTGGTGAACATCATCGGGAGAAACAAAGTCAAAGGAGTTGGAACGCTTCCTGCTGAAATGGAAGCAGAAAGCCTTAAAATCAACCAATTGTTTGATGCCCTTTCTACGGATGAGTTGAAGTCTGACGAAGGAGTAGCCTTGTTTTTGGATGTCACTCCAGAAGACA
>JBBRGN010000013.1:0-34971 GCA_038240665.1 Chitinophagales bacterium
GCGGCAATCAGAAAAATAATAGTACAGGTGAACCTGGTGAGTTGCACCTGCAAAAAAATACGTATTTTTGCCATGAAACAACCAATATATGAGTACCGCAGAAAAATATATCAATCCTTTTACAGATTTTGGGTTTAAGAAATTGTTCGGTACCGAGTTGAACAAGGATTTGTTGATTGATTTTCTCAACCAGGTACTACCCGAAAAGCACCAGATTCAGGATCTTACCTACGCACGAACGGAGCATTTGGGAAATAGTGAAGCCGATAGAAAAGCGGTCTTTGATCTGTATTGCATCGGCGCCAATGGTGATCGGTTCATTGTAGAGATGCAAAAAGCAAAACAGAACTTCTTCAAAGACCGGAGCGTATACTATGCCTCTTTTCCGATTCAGGAGCAGGCTAAAAAGGGCGACTGGAATTATCAGTTATCTGCCGTTTATCTGGTGGGTATTCTTGATTTTGTCTTTTCGGACGACGAAGAAGCGCCGTTGGTGCGTCATGAAGTACAGTTAAAAGACCAGATAAATCGGGTGTTTTACGATAAATTGACTTTTATCTACTTGGAAATGCCCAATTTTCATAAAAAAGAGGCGGAATTAGAAACTAATTTTGATCGCTGGATTTATGTCTTACAACAATTACCCGGTTTGGAGAACCGCCCTGCGGGGTTAAAAGACCGGATATTCCAAAAGGTATTTGAAACAGCCGAGATCGCTAAATTTTCTCCTGATGACAAGATTAAATATGAAGAAAGTTTAAAATATTACCGCGATTTGAAAAATGTAGTGGATACTTCTTACGAAGAAGGTAAAGTAGAAGGTAAAGTAGAAGGTAAGGGTGAGCGAAATATGGAGATCGCCCGGCAAATGAAATCCGACGGAGAGCCGTTAGAGAAAATTATTCGGTATACCGGGCTATCCGCACAGGATATTGAAAATATGTAATAAGGAAAGCCGCCATCAAGGCGTGGTCGGCCGGCCTCCCCATACGGGCAGCCCATAGCCCATGCTCACGTTCGATGAAATTAAGAACCGTTCTTCCCAAGAGTGTTCTTTCCACCTTTAAGCCCCTATCTTTTCTTTTTTCATGAAGCGAAAATGCTGTAAATTTGTAAAGTGACCATTGGGTGAACATCATTGACCAAAATTCACGGAAGAAGATGTTAACAGTTCTGAAAGTAAACATAAATGACATCAACAGCCAGCTTTTCATCGATTTAGGTGAAAAACTAGCTACTTCAACCAAGATAGAAATCCGAATTCCAGATACCAAGCCTCAAAAAGAATTGTTCACTGATGAAGAGTTTTGGCAAATTATTTATGCCTCTGATTGGTCTTAGGGCGAGGCCGACGAAATCACTGCTCCGGCGATTGCCTAACTTGCGGCCATGCCTATTGTAAACATCTATCTATTTACGGATAAGCTTTCAGAAAAACTATTTCAGTTGGATACCCGAGCGCATGGCGATGCTTATTTAGCCAATGAAAGCAATGATTACCTTTTATAGTGCCGCATGCGGCGGAAGCCCCTTGCTTCAAAGTGGATTAACTTTTTTTTGGTATAGTGCGCACAAAATTTTATGGATGAAATCATGTCCTGAAGCTAGGCTTTTTTATCTTTGGTTGGATTGCAGCATACCAGAAGGGGGAGCGTTTGCCGTAGGCTTAGTTCAACACTGACTAAAGCTCAAAAGAATAAAATTGAAATAAAAAAAGCGCTTTTCATAAAGTACGAAAAGCGCCAAAAAAGCCAGTAATAATTGATTCTTTGTGTATGTTAGTATCTCCGAAGAGTTTTTTACGTATTCCTGCTATTATCCATACAACTATCGTACCAAAATGAAATTTTTGACCATTTTTTTGTCTTCTTTCCTGTTGTGCGTGCTGTTTCAACAGCCTTTACAGGCACAATATCCTTTGCCACAATCCATTGAAAAAAGCGTCATTAAAGACAAAGCGATGGTGGTTGCTCCGCATCCCTTGGCTACCCAAGTTGGGCTGGACGTACTGCGCAAAGGCGGAAACGCCATCGACGCGGCGGTTGCCGTGCAATTTGCGATTGCGGTCGTTTTTCCCCGCGCAGGGAACATTGGTGGCGGCGGGTTGATGGTGATCCGCAAAAGCGATGGAAAAATTGACGCCCTTGATTATCGAGAAAAAGCGCCCGCCAAAGCGGGTCGCGATATGTACTTGGATGGCAAAGGAAACATCATTTCGGGTTTGAGTACTGAAGGTCATCTGGCTTCCGGTGTACCTGGTACGGTGGCTGGGATGTTTGCCGCGCATAAAAAATACGGGAAGCTGAAAATCAAGGCCTTGATCAAACCCGCGATCGATTTGGCGGAAAAAGGTTTTGCTATTTCCCAAGCAGAAGCCGATCGACTCAATGGCTTTAAAGCCGCTTTTGCCAAATACAATACGGATGACAACCCTTTCCTCAAAAATGAACTCTGGAAAGCGGGAGATATTTTGGTGCAAAAAAACATCGCTGCTACCTTAACCCGCATCAAGAAAAAAGGCCAAGCCGGTTTTTATGAAGGCGAAACCGCCGATTTGTTGGTGAAAGAAATGGCGCGCGGTCAGGGATTAATCAGCCTGGAAGACCTAAAATCTTATGAAGCCAAATGGCGCGAACCCGTTACCATCCCTTACAAAAACTTCCGCATCATCTCCATGCCGCCGCCTTCCAGCGGAGGGATCGCTCTTTTGCAAATGATGAAAATGGCGGAAGCGTATCCGCTGAAAGAATATGGTTTCCATTCCCCAAAGGCCATCCACTTGATGGCAGAAATTGAGCGTCGGGTTTTTGCCGACCGTGCGCAATACTTGGGGGATCCGGATTTTTTCAAAGTACCCAAGGATTCTTTGCTCAACAAAAATTACTTGCGCAACCGCATGAAGGGTTTTAATCCCCTAGCGGCCACTCCCAGTAAGGACATCCTAGCGGGCGACTTCAAAATGAACAAGGAAAGTTTTGAAACCGAGCATACTTCTATTGTCGACGAGCAAGGAAACGCGGTTTCGGTGACTACTACGCTCAATTCCAATTTTGGGAACAAAGTGCTGGTGCATGGTGCGGGTTTTTTCCTCAACAATGAAATGGACGATTTTAGCTCGAAAGTGGGCGTACCCAATCAATTTGGTCTCGTGGGCGCGGAGGCTAACGCGATCCAGCCCTATAAACGCATGCTTAGCTCCATGACGCCGACCATCGTAGAAAAAGATGGTCAATTGTTTATGGTAGTGGGCGCTCCGGGCGGTTCTACGATCATCACCGCGGTATACCAAGTGATGATCAACGTGATGGAATTTGACCTGCCCATTAACGAAGCCATTGCTGCTGGGCGTTTCCACAACCAGTGGTTGCCGGATGAGATCTGGGTGGAAAAAAATGCCCTGAATGCGGAAATGAAAGCCGCTTTGGAAAAAATGGGTCACAAATTACGCGAAATAGATCGCATGGCGGTGGTGAAGGCGATCGTGCGCTTGCCCAATGGGAAGTTACACGGCGGCGCAGATCCGCGCAACCCGGATGATGATGTCAAGGGGTATTGAGTTTTTAGGGTAGACGCATGAAAGCCAGAAGTGACCTCGGAGAGGTCAAAAACACGTACAAACGGGTTTGTTTTTACAAACGTTAGACCTCTCCGAGGTCAAAACACGTACAAACGGGCATGTTGCTACAAACGTTAGACCTCTCCGAGGTCAAAAACACATACAAACGGGCTAATTTCTACAAACGTTAGACCTCTCCGAGGTCAAAACACTTACAAACGGGCATGTTTTTACAAACGTTAGACCTCTCCGAGGTCAAAAACACGTACAAACGGGCATGTTGCTACAAACGTTAGACCTCTCCGAGGTCAAAAACACGTACAAACGGGCTAATTTCTACAAACGTTAGACCTCTCCGAGGTCAAAAACACTTACAAACGGGCATGTTGCTACAAACGTTAGACCTCTCCGAGGTCAAAAACACGTACAAACGGGCATGTTGCTACAAACGTTAGACCTCTCCGAGGTCTAAAATAACTTCCTGCGTTTGACCTACATTGATTTAATTACCAGTAGGAGTAATTCAGAACTTGCGTTGATTAATTTTTACGCCCCCAACTCTTGTCTACTTCACCTTATCCCGCCGTTCCTTCAACTCCCGCCAAGTCGTGAGGATAATCCCATTGTCGGCGATGTATTTTTTCAAATCCGGCGACAACATGGCCAACAAATCCCCGCGACGGATCATGCCAGAATCGGAAATATGTCCAAATACCTCCGTAGGCGAAGTACAATGCATGATGACCATCGTCAGCCCGGGTTGCAATTGTTGGAAGGATTCCAGGTACTGTTTGGTGGAAAGCGCCTGTAATTCTTGGTCGCTCAGATTTTTATCCTTCGGGTATTTGAAATCGTAACTCACATTGTGCAGGTCATCCAACACCGGCAACCCTGCCGCCCAGAGTGTTTTTCCAATGGCGGTGGTTTGTTCGATTTTTAACCCGGTGCCTCCGGATGTCTTCAGGATCATGGTATTGTGCCCACCGGGAAACATCACCGGGATTTTTTGTTCCATTCCCAAACGCAGGTAACGCTCCAGGTAATCGGGGGTTGCAAAAAGCGTTCCCATGTGCGAATCCAGGTGGGTGGGTTCAAAACCCATGCCGCGCGCCCGTTCCAACTGGCTGCGGATCTCTTTGTCGATTTCCTCGGGTTTGGCATGTTTGACCACTTCGATAACGCTGCCCCAGAGTTCGCCTTCCGGATCTACCAAACCCGGCGTTACGCTCTTTCCTGCCAGCGGCCCCCAGCGGTAATCTTTCCACTCGGAAGTAAGTGTCAGGTGCAAGCCCGCATCGGTTTTGGGGTGCGTTTTGAGGTAATGCACAAAACCCGGCACCCAACTACAAGGCATCATCACGCTCATCGAGGTGGCCACGCCTTCTTCAGTCGCCTTGATCGCACCCAGATTGGAATCGTAGGACATGCCCACGTCGTCCACGTGGAGGATCAGTACTTTCGCGCCTTTTGGGAAACCCAATTGCTCGGCGTAAGTTTGGGCAAAGCCGGGAAACGCCAGCAGCAGAAAAAACAGTGGAAATAGCACTTTCATGGATGGATGTTTTGCAAAATGTTTATTTTAAGGAAAAATACAGGATAACCATAAAAACAAGAATGAAATTAAGCGAAATATGGAAAATAAAGCATTCCTCGAACAGATTCGGCACTTGATTGGAAATAATGAACTTCAGCAAGCCCTGGAGCAATTGCGTGCGCTTTTGGAAAATAGTCCAAAATTGGATGAAGTTATCTTGCAATCGGCACGTTTTCAGGACATTCGCCAACAAATTCGCTTGGGCTGGGTTAGCCATGCGGATGCCCAGGTGACTAAAAACCATATCCGTGAGGGTTTGCTGGATTTGCTGCAAGAAATGGAAGCGCTTACCGCTGCCACTTCCCCTCAACCGGATGCGGCAGCACTAAAACAGGAATTGCAAGCCGCCATTTCGGTCCTGAACAGTAAAAATATAGTGATTGGGTCGAAGATTACGGTAGGTGGGGATCTGCAGATTGGCGACACCACTACCACCGAAATCAACAACGCTGGGGCGAACATCAAAAACCAATTCAACGGCGGCACTTTCAACAACCCAACCTTTAGTTAAACATGGCGGACAACATCAAAAATCAGTTCATTCAATCGACCTTGAACAACCCGGTTTTTTATTACAATGAAAAACCAATCCCACGTGCCCTGACCAAACCGCCTTTCCGCTCCGAAGTTTTCCTCGGCCGTGAGGACGACCTCAAAGCCATCAAGGCACAACTTTTTTCTGGTAATAACCTGCTGCTTTTGGTGAATGGACATGGCGGCGTGGGCAAAACCTCCATTGCATCCAAATACTACGCCCTTTATTACGCCGAATATGCGCATACCGCCTGGGTATTGAGCGAGCTCAGTATTGCCAATGCCCTTCTGAGTAATTTGGCCAAACCTTTGGGCCTATCCTTTGCCGAAACCGCTACCGAAGCTGAGCGACTCGACGATTTGCTCCAGGCCATGGCAAATTTGAAAAAACCATGTCTGCTGGTCATTGACAACGCCAATGAAATAGAAGATTTGGAACGCAATTACCTGCATTTGCGGCGTTGCACCAATTTTCATTTGCTCCTCACCAGCCGGATCAGTCATTTTGAACAAGCTGCCAGTTATACCATACCAGGATTGCCCGAAACCGAGGCGTTGCAATTGTTTAAACGGTATTACCCCAAACTACAGACAGCCGAAGTAACGATTTTTTCCCAAATCTATGTTGCCGTGGGCGGTAATACCCTGGTGATCGAAATACTGGCCAAAAATCTCGCGCTGTTTCACGGCATTCGCCAGCAGTACTCCTTAGCAGAATTGCTGGCGGATTTATAAACCAAAGGCCTGCTGGCACTTTCCAAAAGCCAACCCGTAAAAGTGGGTTACCAAGCTAAAGCGGTATTGCGCAGCGAGACACCGGAAGCCATCATCGCCGCCATGTATGATTTGAGCGGACTGACGCGGGAGGAAACGGCGCTGCTGTCGCTTTTTGCGGTATTGCCTGCGGAAAGTATTGGTTTTGATACGCTTGAGTCTTTATTGCCCGATTTTGTCGACTTGGAACAAAATGCCCTCCGCCTCGCCCAACAGGGCTGGATTGACTACGACGAACCCAATGCTACCTTTAAATGCAACCCGGTTGTTCAAGAGATCACCCGCAAAAAAAATCCTTTGTTAAAGGAAGATTGCGCTGCATTGATTGCTAGTTTGATCGATAAATTAGACCGCGAGACCATCCATTTGGACAATTACCAACAAGCAGCCTGGTGCGCTCGCTATGGAGAAAGCATCTTGAATGCCCCCTTTACTCCTGACAATTGGCTTAGTGTGTTGTGTGATAGAATGGGCTATTATTACTTACAAATTGGTAATCTAGCTAAGGCTTTGTCGATTTATGAAAAGGAATTTGAATTGGTAGAAATACTCCTGGTAGCAGAACCGGAACATCAAGATTATAAAAATAGTTTGGCTACTACTTTGAGTTGGTTGGGATCCACGCAAAGCGCGATGGGGAATATGGAAAAGGCCTTGAGCTATTATGAGCAATACAATGCATTAGAAGAAGAGCTGTACGCGTTGAATCCGCAAAATGTTGAGTTCAAAAACGGCTTGGCGATCTCGTATGCAAAATTGGCTCAATTTAGCCGAGACAATTTAAATGACAAAAAACAGGCCATAAACTATTTTCAACAAGCAGAAGCACTTTGGCTGGAATTGGTGTGTGATGCACCGCGGTATTTGCAATTTCAACAGTTACTGGGTATGGTACGAGAAGATTTGGAGGAATTAAAACAATAAATATGGTGCACTATTTTTACTCTCAACCGAGTAAATCGTATTTTCTATTTTAAATTTACTCGGTTATTCGTATTTCAATCCATCAATTCCTTACCCCGGCACCAACACCCTCAACGCTTTTTTCACAATCGAAAAAACCGCCGGTACTTCCCCCAAAAACTCGCCATCAGCCTCCAGCAAAACCGGATCAGGCCCTGCCGCGGTCACCGTCAGCGCCTCGGTTTGATGAAGGGTGATCTGCGGATGCCGATCCAGTGTACCCGAATAAAAACGCGGCGTATTGGTAATCACCTGCCAGCGGGGCACTTGGCGGGCAATGGTGAGCGCCAGCAAGCCATCGTCGGCAATGGCCTGGGGCGCAAACTGCATGCCCCCGCCAGAGTATTTACAGATGCCGATGTTGATGGTATAGCAGCGGTCTTCCACCACTTGGCCACTGAATTCAATCCGCACCCGAGGCAATTCAAAACGGAACAGACACTTGATGATCCACCAGAGGTATTGAAAACGGTTGGTGACCCGGTGTTTGTTGCTTTCGATGACCTGCACCACAAAGGCATCGTAACAAAGCCCGGCTACATTGGTGAAATAGCGTGCTTGGGTCAGTCCGGCAGACTGGTAGCGCACCAAGCCGATATCTTGGAGAAAAGGTTGCGCATTCGCTAAGAGATCCAACCAGCGCCGCCAATTGTTGGGGATGCCGTACATTTTGATCCAGTCGTTGCCCGTGCCTACGGGGAGGAGGGTGTAGGTAAAGGCGTTGCTGTCGGCGCTTTTTTGCGTCATGATGCCGTTGATCACCTCGTGGTTGGTGCCGTCGCCACCAATGGCCATGATGCGTCGGAATCCGGCCGCCGCGGCCGCGTGTACGAGCGAGCTGGCGTGCCCCTGCGCCTCCGTGAAGTGCATTTCAAATTCCCAACCCAATTCCAGCAAACGTTTTTTGATGTCGGGCCAGAGTCGGCGAACCGCGCCGCTACCGGCGGTAGGATTGGCGATGATGAACCATGCGGACATAGGTGTAGGTGTTTTTGTAGGGGTAATTTAGGGTACTAAATTTATTTTTTTTAAAAAAACTTAATCTGCGAGGGAACGCTTCCCATTTTCCTGACACCTGTAGAAGTAGAACGCAGCGAGTGATCCTCAAAAAAAAGATCCCACTGCCCGCAGAAGCCGAAAAGCGTAAAATAGAGTAGGCGCCTTAAAACCTTTAATCTCTGAATCATGAAATCCAATTTTTTTGCAACAGCATTTTCATTTGTCTTGATGGTACTTTTTTCGCTTGGCTTGAATGCGCAAGTCATCACTCCGGTACCAGTAGAAATCAACCCAGCGCAAGTCAATGCCCACGTTTTTTCACCGACTCATTTGCGCGGCATCATGTCGGATGGTCTAACCGCTGAAACCTTTATGTCTTTGACGTTGCGCAAATTGCCTGTTTTTCGTATCCAGCCGCAATTGGATGTGGAAGCGTTTGGCAAAGAATTCCATGCAAAAATCAAAGACCAAGTCAACGGCTATGCTTTTCAATTGCGCAAAAACGGCGCTCCTGCTTATACCTTGATCTGGAACTGGGCTAAAACTCCCGTAGATGGCGGCAAAGGCTGGACTTTGGATACCCGCATGCACATTGCCAGTGTCAGTAAGTTCATGACTGCCGTAGCGATGGTCAGGTTGTTGGATGAAAAAGGCATTTCTTACGATGCTAAAATAGCCAATTACTTGCCAGCATACTGGGTAAAAGGCCCCAACATCAACCAGATCTCCTTCCGCAACTTGTTTACCCATACTTCTGGTTTTTCAACTGGCGGTTCTGCTTCCGACTTCTTGTTGATGAAAAGCAAAGTACAACAAGGAATTAACGGCGTAGGTGGTTATGGTTACGAAAACATGAACTTTGGGTTGTGCCGGGTATTGTTGGCGGTGATCAATGGCAACATCAACCCCAACACCAACTTTGGCCTCATGAATGACCAGATTTGGGACATCATCAGCGTCAATGCTTACAAGACCTTTGTTCAGGCCAAGGTATTTACTCCAGCAGGTGTATTCAATGCCAGCTTCCAACCCCTGGCCAACTATCCCAACGCTTTGGCTTACAAATTCCCGATAATGAACGAAAATGGTTGGGATTCTGGCGACTTGACTTCGATGGCTGGTGGTGCAGCATGGCGACTATCGGTGAACGAGGTGCTGCAAGTGATGGATCATTTCCGTCGCAAAAACACCATCCTCCCTGCTGCCAAAGCTCAGATGTTGTTGGACAGCTACTTTGGGATCGATCAGATCATCGATACGCCAGCGGGTAAATTGTACAACAAAAACGGTGCTTGGGGCAACGGCGCAGGTCAAAGAGAACAATCAGTGATTTACTTCCTTCCGGGTGGTATGGAGCTGGTGGTGTTTGTCAACTCCAAGATTGGTGTTCAAGATGCTTCTTTGCGCGGTTTGGTGAAGGATTTGTACTTGAACAACTTGCAAGGGAACTAAGGAATATCCCATCCCATCCCATTACTTACTTCATTGCTAGTAAATATTAAGGTAGAATTCGAGAGGCTGTCTACTCCTGATCTGGAGCAGATGGCTTTTTTTATTGTGGGTTGCTGCTGGTTTTTTTCAGGGGAGGGGGTACAAAATTGGATGCTACTTTCTTGTTCTACTACATTTTTTCATTAGCTTAGACAAAAAAAACGTACTTATGCTTGCACTCTACCTCATGGCGGCCATTTACCTTGTTGCTGGCGTATTGCATTTTACCCGATTCCGTTTTTTCCGTTGGATCATGCCACCTTGGGTACCTTTCCCTACTGCGGTGGTTTATTGGAGCGGAGTGGTGGAGATTATTCTAGGCATAACTTTGCTTATCCCGGCTACGCGATCTATTGCGGCTGGGGTATTGATGGTTTTTTTGGTGCTCATTTTTCCAGCCAACATCTACATGGCGGTGGGGGAAAAGTTTCGAAAAAAAATTTCCCCAATTGCACTTTGGTTGCGACTACCGCTCCAAGGGCTATTGATCTGGTGGGCTTATCAATATGTGAAATAGGTTATTGCTTCACCTTTTTCCCCACTATCTCTTGTCCCATCAACTTGAGGGTCAAACCCGTGATGGCTTGCGATGCTGGATCGCGTAAAAAAAAGTAAATGGTTCCATAGGTGCTGGTGGACTTGAAAGTGTCTTTTTCGGGCTCAGCAATCAGTTTGTTACTGCCATAACTGTCTACTTCGCCGTATAAATCTTTGTCCTTTATGATCAAAGTGGCGCTGGAAAATTGCCCATCAAACTGATAAACGCCAGCATATTGCTCCAAACCCGTGGTATCAGAGGTGAGGGGAATTGCCTGTAGCGGCGGCTTGGCCATGATGGCACTGAAAGTCAACAACAAACCGAGGGTAAACAGTACTTTTTTCATAATAAAGTGCTTTTTATACAAAATTACTTAAGATCAACACCATAATCAAACCCACTGTGCCGATGATGCTTTCCATCACCGTCCAGGAGCGCAAGGTTTGACCAATGCTCAAACCAAAATACTCTTTGAACATCCAAAAACCAGTGTCGTTTACATGTGAGCACATGAGGCTGCCCGCACCAATTGCCAATACCATCAGTTCGGGCGAAAAAGACATGGTTGCCAGTAAAGGTTGCATAATGCCCGCAGCGGTAAGCCCCGCCAATGTCGCCGAACCGAGCGAAATACGGATCAAAGTAGCGATCAGCCACCCCAATAGCAGTGGTGATAAAGTAGTATGCTGCATCATTTCCGCCAATTGAGCACCGATCCCAGAATCAGTAAGCACCTGTTTGAAGGCGCCACCCCCGGCGATGATCAACAAAATCATGGCCACGCTCTCTACCGATTCGGCTACTTTGCCCATCAAATCTGCCACAGTTTGATCCCGGCGCAACAATACCAAGGCGGCCAATACGGCTATCAAAAGCGCCACACCAGGGTCGCCGATAAATTTGAGGGTGCGTTTGACGTCTTCACTTATATTTGGTTGGAACTCGCTTACCGTGGCGATGCCCATCAGCAAAATGGGGATCAAGGCCACCAACAAACTCAAGCCAAAACTGGGAAGCGGACGTTCCGGATTCCAGGTGGTTTTGAAGAGGCGTTCGGAAGGGTTTCCTTGGATGTTTTTTAAAAAATTGGGCAATACCAAGCCGCCCAAAATGATGGCAGGTATCGCGACTACAATGCCGTAGAGCAATACTTTACCCGCATCGGCTTTGAACAAAACGGCGATTGCCGCCGGGCCAGGGTGGGGGGGCAAAAAACCATGGGTTACCGATAAGGCCGCCGCAACTGGGATACCAATCTGCATCAAAGGCAGATTGCTTTGTCGGGCTACGGTGAAAACCAAAGGCAACAACAGGATAAAACCAGCATTGTAAAACAGCGCAATACCAATAATAAAACCGGTCAGGGCCATGGCGATGCGGATGCCTTTGAGTCCAAAAAGATCAATCAATTGGGCGCTGATTTGCTGTACTGCTCCTGTTTCGGAGAGCAATTTCCCCAACATAACGCCAAAACCCAAGATCATCGTCAGCGCACCTAGGGTGTCACCCATCCCTTTTTGGGTAGATTTTAAAATGGCATCCACAGGCATTCCCATACCTGCGCCCACTAAAATGGATACAATCACCAAGGAAATAAAGGCATTGAGTTTCAAGCCCATGATGAGAAACAGCAAAAGTGCGATGCTAAGGAAGAGTAAGACGATGAACATATTTTTTTCGGTGTGTCTTTAGGTGTCAAAAATAATACCGAGGGAAAAATAGCAGAAATAAACAGTTTGACCAAAAAGGATTTGTTGTAATGTTTGTTTTTAGGATAATTATTTGGATTTAAATGCTCAAATGGGGATGTTTGGTTCAATAGAGATCATAGAAATTGAGAAAACGCAAATTTTAACTCTTTCGCTTTTTCCTTTTATGTTGCTCACTTTTTATGGATATGGACCCGACAATCTCTTCACATCAATCCTTGGGCTTAAGTTTTCTGACAACTCGAATCAGGAAATTATCACTTTGAAATTTTATAGGCCAAAAAAAATGCCGCGATGAGTACCCCCATCGCAGCATTTCCGCTGATCAAGCCAAACTTGATTAGTTATTGAACAAGTTGTTGTAGTCCATACCACCTTCTTTGCTTTCTTTCTCCGGACGATTTTTAAAGGTGTCCAGATCCAATCCGCCAGTAGTCCCCTTTGGGCCACCTTCCATCAACATCAAGGTGCTCTTGTTTTCCCACTCTTCGAGCATCTTCAAGCCCTGTTCTTCAAACATGCCATTTTGTAGGTCGATAGAATCCATGAACTTAGAAGACATGTCCATGAAGTTTTCCATTTCACCTACCTTATTGGCCACATCTTCGGTAATGGCATCCATTGCCATATCAAACATGGCCCGCTTGTCGGGATCGCCACTGATGACGCTCATGGCCGACTTCATCGCCGAGTGAGAAGTACGGATCGCTTTGCGTTCGATCTCTTTTACCTTTACTTGGTCTTTGGTGTCTTCCAAAAGTACTTCCGAGTTGCTGTGCATTTTGCTCAGAATCCGGTAGAGTACTTCCATTTTTTGGTACAACACGGTATACTTTTGATTGCTTTCTTGCAAACGTGCGGCTTTGCGAGAAGCCAACAACATTTGCTGATCCTTATCGGCTTCGCGTGCTGCTTGTGCCAAACGCATATTGCTATCGATCTCCTTGGTGTTGTCTTCGACCAAGGTCTGCATTTGCCGCATTTGACCACGGAGGATGCCGATTTGCTTGCGCATTTTGGCTAGGTTGTCCTCCAAATCCTCGATGTAATTTTTGAGGATACCGATGGGGTCAATGGTGACAAACATCCCGGTAAGGGTACGCATGAAGCTTTTGTACATGTACCAAACCATGTTGCGGGTGCGTGGATCAAATACCACGTAAAGCAGGGCCACCAAGGCCACTATCATCAGCGTCAGGTAAATGGCGCTTTGGGCTAGGCCAATCAAAAACGTAAGGTTGGAAAGGACCAAGAAACCGATCCCTCCAAGGATGGCGATCATAAAGATGGCCCCAGTCATGCCTTCTGGGCGTTGCCAAAAGGATTTTTGTTTAAAATCTGGGCTTTGAACTGAACTCATGTCGCTGTAATTTTAAGCAGTTGAATGGGCGTGTTGGTAATTACGCCGATACTCAACGTTAGGTTACAAATATTGTTGAATGTTGATGATATCGCGATCGATTTCGTTCATGATGGCGCGTAAAGTAGCTTCGAAACCGTCTTTGGTGGTTTCGATGCGCTCTTTGGCAGCATTGATCAAATCGTCGGCTTGTTCAATCGTGGATTGTGCTTGTGCTATTTTATTTTCCAAGTCTCTCATCTTGGTGGCATATTCCTCGATCTGCTTTTTGAGCTTTTCTACTTCGCTTTGTTTGGAATTGACCCGTTGCTCAATCTGTTTTTGCAAAGCTACATCAAACTGCGATTTCTCGGTAGTCAATAGCTTTTTATAGTGTTCGGCGGTAGCGAGCAACTTTTCTTTGGTAAGCCCTACGGTTGCTGCAGTAGCAAACGCCGACTTTAAAGCAGTAGGCTCTTCAATGTTCAATTGCGCCAGATTTCCCAGGGATTGCTTGAACTCAATGTAGTCAAAACCCGGGAGGTTGTTTTTTTCTAAAGCATTGATCAAAAAATCTACACTTTTTTCATCCAAGCCGTGATGGATTCCAAAAAGCGTTTTCAAACTTTTTTGCATGATTTTGTAAGCGTTTGCGTTGCTGCAAATTAAAAGAAATTGCATTAAAAAATGCTGTAAAATTCGATTTTCCTGGATGGAAATCGGATCGAAACCAGATAAAGCGATACGAAAGTACTTTTTTGGGCAAAAAAAGCGGGATTTTTGATTCCAAAATCTACAATTTCCTATCCACTCACTTCTAATAAACTAAATCCATTACTCTGTTTGCGCAATTGTATTTGTACACCAATCCGTTCTTTTAGTTCTTTGACGTGCGAAATGATGCCGATGGTTTTACCGGTCGACTGTAAGTTTTCGAGGGTGGTAATGGCCAAATCCAGACTGTTTTCATCCAGCGAACCAAATCCTTCGTCAATGAAAAGGGATTGGATGCTGGTGTTCCGACCCGCCAATTCTGATAAGCCCAACGCTAACGCCAAACTGACCAAAAAACTTTCCCCGCCCGACAGCGTGCGCATTCCGCGCACATTGTTGGCTTGATAAGTATCGATGATCTCTAATTCCAGGTCTTCATCAGCGCGTTTTTGGATGATGTAGCGACCGTTGAGTTCCTGCAAATGCGCATTGGCCAACCCGATGAGTTTGCGCAAAGTCAAGCCCTGGGCAAAAATGCGGAATTTTTTTCCATCCGCCGAACCAATCAAATCATTGAGTTTGGACCAGCGGCTAAATTCTTGTTCTTGAGCGCTGATCTGTTCGTTTAATGCTTCGCCTTGTTGCATCAACAGCTCTTGGTGCTGCAATTTCTCCTGAATCTGACCAATGGTTTGTTGCAATTGGCGGTAGTAGGCTTCTTCTTGTTGAATTTGTTCTTGCAATTCAGCTAGGTCGGGTGCCACTGCGGTTTCCAACAAAGCCTGGGTCAATTGTGCTTCATTTTCGCTAAAAGAACGCTGGTATTCGGCTTGTCGCTGTCGGATTTGTTCTTGCGCCGCATGGAGTTCCTTTTCCTCAGCCCCGCTTAACATGGCGGCCCGCAGCGCGTTGAGATCAGTCAAATGGTGTTTTTCGGCCGATTGTAGCAGATGGGCACTCAGATCCACACGCATTTTTTCTTGCTGGATTTCTTGTTGTTTTTGCCCTTCCAATTCGGTGCTCAGTACCAGGATGTTTTTTTCCTGAAGATCCAGCGCTTGTTGGCTTTCCTGAACTTTTTTTCGCATTTGATCCAGTTGTTCGGCCAAGTATGCGCGTTCCAGCAGCGGGTCGCGGTCTTCGAGGAGCTGGATGCGAGCGAGTCGAATAGCTTCCAGGGCTTCACCTTCCTGGGTGATGTCCTGTCGCAAGGTTTCTAGATCAGGGCGCCGCGATTGGTATTGCGCTTCCGATTTTTCACGTTCTTGAGTATAAGCTTCCAGTAGTTTTGTTTGCGCAACTTTCACGTCCTGAGTATTCAAAAAGAGCTTTAGGAATCTTTTTAAATCATCCAACAGTTCTGCAGTTTGGGTAGGCAAAAAATCATAACCGTAAGTATCAAACTGTTGGTAGAGATTTTTTTCCAGTTCCTGCAATTCAGTTTGCAAATGCTGGGATTGCTCGCTCAAAAAAGCCTTGCGCTCTTGACTTATTTGTACCTCCGTTTGAGCGGTTTGTTGGCGGGCACGGAGTTGCTGTATGGATTGCTCCACTCCCTGCGACTGGCTGAGTAAGTGGCTGAGCGTTTCGATGCCTTTTTGTTTGGCGGTCAGTTCGGCGCTGACGGCGTTGATGGCAACCTCTACTTCGGCAGGTTGATGCAATGAAAATTTAAGTTGTGCCAAAGAAGCGGTCAATTTGCTAAGTTCTTTTTCGGTGGATTTGATTTTTGCATCCGCTTTGTCGAGTCGCCCGCCCTTGGGTTGTTCCAATTGATTGATTTGCAACACTACGGTGCGCAGTTGATGGGCAATGGCATTGAACTGTTTTTGACTGTTTTGATAATGTTTTTGCCCTTTTTCAAACGCTGCTTTGGCTTGATCAATGTAGCCTTGAACGGGATGCAAATGAAAAGGATGATCGGTAGACCTGCACAGCGGACAAGGATCTCCGGGTTGCAATTGAGCGCGGTCTTGCTCATAGTTAGCAATCAATTGCTGTTGTTGGTAGACCGCTTGTTTAAATTCAAGATTTTGCGTGTTTTCAATCAGCGCTTCATCGGCGTTAAGGAGTTCTTTTTGCAAGCTTTCTTCTTCCTGTCGCAAGGAATTTAATTGCAGTTCATGCTCGCTCAGTTCTAGCAGCAGTTGATGGTATTCCTTGCTAAGTGCATCGAACTGTTGGAGCTTAGCCGACCGCATGCGCAATTGCTCCAAATCTGCGTACAATGCTGCAATCAATTCATGTCGATCGGCCGGATAACCACTGGGCAGTGCTGCCCGAAAAGCCGCTTCCAGCTGATCGCGCTGGGTCTGTAGAGCAGCCAGTTCGCTCAGCAATTGGCGGTTGATTTTTTCCTGTTCAGCCAACTCCGCCACGGTTTTTTCCAACTGTTGTTGACTGGTTTGTCCTTGTTTTTGGATTAGGGCATGTTGTTGCACATCCCGTTCCAACACGGGCAATAAATTGGGTAGGGTGGCAAATTGCTGTTGCTGGGCCAACAACTCATTGATTGCGCTTAGTTTTTGTTCAACAGCGGTGAGTTCCGTGGTGATCTGGTTTATTCTTTCGTGCAAACCCCGTAAAAAGGTTTCGAGTTGTTTGGCTTGTTCTTTTTTGGCGTTAAAATTGGGCATTTGTGCCGCCAATTGCGAATCCAGCTGAATGGTTTGGTCAAAAATCGGCTCCATTTCCTTTTGGCGTACTTGGAGTAGCTGCAATTGCTGGGCGATGCTTTTTCCGCTGCTGCGAAAAATTTCAGCTTGCGCGCGCTGCTGCACGAGGCTATTTTCGGCGTTTTCTATTCCGCTGCGGAGCGTTTGCTGTTGGGCAATGACCTCATCGAGGCGCAACAAATCACTTTGCAGGGCACGAATCTGCACAAACAATTCCAGGCGCAGGTGATCAGGGATGGCGGAGGCAACTGCTTGTTCGATCTTGTTTTTTTCTTCCATTAAAGCCGTGCGCCGTTTTTCCAGGGTTTGTCGGTTTTCCTGTTTTTGCTGCCATACCCGGAGGGTTTGCAATTGTTGCTGTACTTGGTCGCTATTGCTTTGTGCGGTGGCGCGCGCAAGGGTCAGTTCCTCGCGTTCCGCTTCCGGGAGAATGGCCAGAGCAGTTTGTTGTTGTTGGAAGGTGCGAAGTGTTTGCTCCTCGTTTTTGCTGCGTTGAAAAGCCGCTTTGGACAGCTCGGTATAAACCTCCGAACCAGTTATTTTTTCCAGTAATTCGCTGCGCTCGCGTTCATTGGCCAGCAAAAAAGCGGCAAAATCGCCCTGTGCCAACAATACGGAACGCCGAAAACGCTCGTAATCTAGGCTGGTCAATTCTTCAACGGCTTGGTCGACTTCTTTGATTTTTTCGGCAATGACCACAAAATCTTGTACCTCTTCGTCCCAGCGGGCGAGTTCCCGTTTAGGCCCTTGAATATTGCCGCCTATTTTACGCCCGGCGCGGTAAATGCTCCATTTTGCCCGTAAAATCACGCCTTGATTTTCGAATTCAAGTTCCGCCAAACTCTCCACTGCGCCGTACGACATGATTTCCTGGTAAGCGCTTTCGCGGGGCAGTTTGCCATACAAAGCCAGGGTAATCCCATCCAAAATTGTGCTTTTTCCCGCGCCTGTATCACCGGTGATGGCAAAAAGACCCGCATTGCTCAGGGGCGGACTGGCAAAGTCGATCACCGCATCGAGTCGTAAAGCGTGGAGGTTTTTGATGGTCAGTTTACGGATTTTCATAGCGGGTTGAGTTCTTCAGTAGCGGCATTATTGACCCAATCCAACAATTCGCGGAAAGTTTGTTCCAGTTCTGGTTGGGTTTCGGGGGGCAGACCGCTGGATTGGCATTTTTTTTGAAAAACATCCAGCGTTTCCAACTCGTCCAATTCCAGCGCTTCGGTTTGGGCATCGAGACTGGTATGAGCACGGTTGACTTTGATTTTGAGCAGATCTAGCTCCAAATCTTGGGTGAAGGTTTTGAGATGGGTATCGAGATTGGGGACAAAACGATCCAAATCGATGATGACTTCAAGCCAAGGGCGTAATCCTTCTCTTTCTTTTTCGGCAAAACGTTTGATTTTTTCCTCCACTTCTGCCAAGCTGCCTTGGATGGTTTTGAGGCGACGAAAAACCGGAATCGGAACAAAATCAATTTTCGACAGTTCTTTTTCGGAAAAATGAAGGAGGTAAACTCCTTTTTCGTCCTTGGTTTCGCTAAAACTTAGGGGAATCAAAGAACCCGAATACCGAACATGTTGCACGCCGCCTACCGTTTGCGGTCGGTGGATGTGTCCCAGCGCCAGGTAGTCAAAAATCGGGTGTAATTGATCACAGCGCAGGTTTTCAGTATTGCCGATGTAGATGTTGTCTTGTTTTCCGGAGGCTTCGGCCCCCACGGCGTACAAATGACCAGTGACCAAGATGGGGACATTTTCGTGAGGGAATTCCTTGGCAGCGGCTTCGCCCATGTTCCAAAAATACTGCTGAATACCCTCCTGGATGCGCTCGATGCGCCCCAGAGCTGTTTCCCCGGCCACACTAAAACTCAGGTCGCGGTCGCGCAAGAAGGGAATAGCAGCCACTACCGCTTCGAGTTCCCCCTGCGGATTGCGCAGGGCGATCAAGTCGTCGGTAGGATTGGCGGAAGCAGCTCCGATGACGTGGATATTGAGGTTTTTGAGGAGTTCCTTGGGCGCTTCCAGCATCCCCGGCGAGTCGTGGTTGCCGCCCGTAATGACGATGTAGCGACAAGAAGTGCCCAGTAAACGTGTCAAAAAATTGTAGTACAAACGTCGGGCAGGGTGGGGGGGGGTGCTGGTATCAAAAATATCCCCAGCAACGATGAGGGCATCGACCTGTTCCTGCAAGATCAATTCATACAACCAATTGAGGGCCAGCGCTTGTTCTTCCTGTCGATCATTGAACAAGAGCCGCTGTCCTAAATGCCAATCGGAGGTATGGATGAATTTCATTGAATTGCTTTAAAGTCTTTACTGTTGACGGAAAATTAGGGAAAGTTAGTTAGGAATAGCTCAATCACAAAAAGCGATTTCAAGCTCTAAATTTAAGTTTGTTTTTCACTTTATTCCCTTCGATTTGTCGAAGATCTTTATCGGTTCTTATGACCTCTTCCAATTGTTTGGCATGCAGTTTCCACCAGTAAATTGCTGGAATAATATCCCCACAATGTTTTTCCAATCGATAAGTCAATTCAATATTTGGTTTTTCCCGATTATTTAAAATTCTGCTCAGTTTAGTGGGGTGGAGATCGATCTCAATAGCAAAATCCTTTTGACTCCGCTCGATGAGTCGAATGTATTGTTCCAACTGTTTGGAGAACAAAAACTGTTTTTCGAAATCGCTCCTTTTCAAATAGTCTTGAATCAGCAACTTCATGCGCATCAAGGCCGATAATAATCTTTGTTCTTCTGTACGATCTTTTAAAGCGGCCAACCTCAGTTGTCGAAATTCCTCCTCAATACTATTTTTTTCCTCGACGCTTAAATCATCAGAAAACACGTAGCCTTCCACAATTTCCTCGTCGGAAAACTGTTGGCGTAATCTGGTGTAAATTGATTCTTGTTTATTCATCGCCAATGTATTTGTCGATTAAGTTTTTTGATTGTTGATACTCCGAACCCAGCATCCTTCCAAATTGTCGAAACCCATATTTTTCTTGATATAGCCGAATCAGGTTGGTTTTTGGTGTAAGTGAAACAAAGCCTTCATAGTTTTTTTTAAATGATAAGGAACAGGCAAAGGCAATCAAACATCCAGCAATATGGTCGAATTCTTTTCCTTTACCTACCTGTTCAATAGCTACCTCAATGAGATTGATGTGTATTCTTAGCTTGTCTGGGTAGTCAATGAGTGAAATCAGTCCAAGTATGGTGTTTTCTTCCTCCTTCAGGAAAAGTTTATAGACTTCATGCCTTTTTTCAAGTTCCCATTCAAAGAGGAACTCGTTTCCTTTTTGCACCGTAGCAAAGTCGCTAATTCTCATCTCGTCCATATTGGCCTCGAAAGATTTACCGGACGACACCTGTATTATTTTCATCTGTCAATGGCTTCAGGGGGATACACGCGCGATTATTGCAAATTTCGTAAATTTGATTTATAAAAACAATAATTTTTTTAGTGTTAAAATCGAAGATTGATGGTTGAGCGAAACCCTGGTAATTTGAAAGTAAATCAAAAAAACCTTAGGAATGAGTCGATAAGGAGCTGGAAATAAAGATCATTACTGAGTGCCAGCAGTTATTCTCCTGCCCGAAAAATCCAATTTGGAGCGTCATTTATTCCTTGTCTTAACAACAAATTCAGCTGCGCTGCATGGTGCTGAACGTGTCGCATGTTGTACAAAAGGATCTCAAAAACCGGATAACTCATGGTTTTGGATGCGTTCGTCCAATGGCTAAGGGCAAGTTCCTCGGTCAAACTGGTGATTAAATCCTGACACCTTTTTCGGCTGGCCTGTAAATAAGGGAGCAATTCTTCTTTGCTATACACCCGCTCCGGTATCCGATCTTCAAACTCGGAAAGGGAAAAGGGCAACGGTGGTGAGAAGTCCTTGGGCTCCAGCGTGAGGTAATAATCCAGGAAAAACAAGCAATGGTAGGCACTGTACCAAAACTTGGTTTCGGTGTTCCACAAGGCATCGGGGCAGGCGATGATGGCGTTTTCCAGCATGTCGATGCCCGCACCGAATTGTTGGAAAAGGGATTGTTTGAGGATTTGGTGCATGGGTGTTGCTTTTCTTGTTTACTCCAACGGTTTGCTGAAATGATGGGCATGCTGAATCCTAAGGAATGAATTGGATAAAGCGCTCAATAGAAAACCCAGCATTTCAACAGCATCATTGGGTACAATGGACGATTTTGTACACTTGGCCATCTGATTTGGTGAAAATAAACAATTCATGATCTATACCTTCCCCCAACCTAGTGTCGGGTTTGATTCCTTTACTCAACCCTAGCAACGTGACCACTTCAGAGCCCATTTTTAGGCCAAATTCTTGGATTTTTACCTGTTTACCCTGTTGGAGTTGTGCCCAATCAGCAAAAAAAATTCGCCCATTATTGATGTCACCAAAAATGTATTTTCCTTTAAGCATTGGAACCGCGGTACCTTGGTAAACGAAACCACCTTCGATGGCTTTGCCCTCGTCATGGTCGTATTGTAGGACAGGATAGAGGTAACCCGCCTTTGCGTCATCTGCTGGCAAAGGATACACCTTGCTCATTTTTCCACGAGGATTGATGACGAAAGTACCTTCGCGATAGGGCCAGCCATAATCCCCTCCAGTTTGGGCTATATTCAATTCTTCGCAGTTGAAATGCCCAATATCAGCTACAAGCATGCGTCCATCGGGCGCCCAGGAAAAGCGATTGGGATTCCGAAAACCCCGACAGTATACTTCCCGACAAGCTTGATCATCGTTTAATTTAGCGTAAGGATTTCCAGCAGGGATGCCGTATTGGCCGTTTTTACTGTTTCGACCACTGGGGTCGATGCACAAAACCGAGCTCCATATCCGGCGCTTGCTATCACAAATAAAAGGATACCCATTTTCACTGGCTCCGCCATCGCCGATGCCTATGTAGAGCAGCCCGTAGGTAGGATCGTTCTTTTTTGCCAGCGGATTAAAGGCAATTTCTTGTACGCCGTGGATACCGGTGACCACATTGATGCGCAACAAAGTTCTGCTTGTTCCAGAAAAAGGCAAGGTAGTAGGGTCTTTAATTTTCCATTCTGTAAGCACCCATTGCATGCTTACTTTGATCGAATCTTCATAGGCAAAATCAGCAATGGCCGTTTTAGAAGGCTCGGTATGGGTGGTGTACAATAGTCCATTTTGGTAAAATTCGGGATGAAAAGCAAAACTACCCAATCCGGTGCCCATGCCGGGCTCATTGATGAAAAGGGGACGTTCTTTGCGAATGTCGAGCGCTAGTCGCCAGTTGTTTTCTTGTACCTCATACAAAAAGCCCTGTAAATCATGGATAAACAGGAGATCTTTTGCGCCGGGCAATACCCGCATCTGGTTGATTCGTGCTACAGGAGTTTTGTCGGCGGTTGGCGGTGCTTTAGAAAAATCTTCAAGCTGTAGAAATAGTCCGCTGGGAGCAATTTTTTCGAATATAGGGTTTTCCAATGCCCCTTTTGTGTCAACTGATTCTGCGGTAGATGATTTTTGTTCGGTGTTAATATAGGCAGCGATGGCAGCAATATCGACAGTTTTTAGGTGCTCGAATGATGGCATCATTTGGTTGTATTGCTTGTAAAGTTGACTTGCTCTGGCGTCGCCTTTCTCGATCAAGCTAGGAGCATTGCGGATGAAACTTTTTACCCATTCCGAAGAAGCTAAGGTGGTGACTTGCTCCAAACTTGGACCAATGCCTTGTTGCAAAAAATTGTGACAAGCAGAGCAATTGAGCTGAAACAATTGTTGGCCTCGGGAAATGATTTTTTCGTCTTTAGAATAGGCGGATTGAAGGTTGATTTTTTTGGGGTAGAGACAGCCACTAAGTAGCAGAATAAGGCTACCTAAAATAACCCCAGACGTAATTCGTGCAAAGCGTGCTGAAAATAACATATTCTGATCCATTTACTATATTTGGTATGATGACAAAGCGAAGGGACTTAGAATTGTGCAGGGGTTTTTATTAATTTTCAATTGGGATAGAAATAAAAAAAAATAGGCTTTAATTGCATATATATTACCCAATCCAATTTCTCCATTTTCTAATTCAAATTTACACAATATTCTTTGGTATTCATCTCCTTCAAATGTGTCTAAAAGAGACCAATTTTCAGCCAGTTTGTCAGAAAACAAAATATGTGCCGCTATCTTTTCTTGTTCTTCTATTGGACAATGGCTAAATCCATAAAAACCTAGTTCAGCACCCCAGCCTTTATTCTCTAATTTACCTTTTATTATTCCTTTTGCCCATTTTCCTTTGATGTGTTCAATCTTGGAATGATTTGGCCTACCTGGGGCAAGTGTCCCGTAGATGATTAATGATTGTACTGGGTTATATTTTTCTAAAAAATAATATTCCCTTTCAGTCAAATCTTTATGATCAAGTTTGTCTAAACCAATTCCTAGGGATGTTATTTTTTTGTTTAGGTCTTTGATTAGTTTATCTATTTTCATATGATTTTATTTTAAATATAGACACCCCGCTGGATTATGTATCTTATTGCTGAGCGGATCAACTTAAGACCACGCTTCTACTTTCGATTCCGAAACGCCGACTCCATCCGTTGAATGTATTGAGACAAGGTTTGTTTGGTGAAAAAGCGAAAAGTAAGCGCCGCTTCGTCCAGTAGGTTGAGGGTAAACAGGGCGTAATCAAAATGATGCTCTAACCCCGAACTAAGGTAGGTACGACTCTTGACCAGCAAGGCTTGCTCGGCGCTGGAAATGTTGTTGTCTCCACCAGCGTCGACGTATTTTTTGAGGCGTACTTCAGCTACTTCCAAGGCATGGGTCAGTATGCCGAGGTCGCGGGCAGCATTGCCCAAAAGCTTGCGCTGAAACAAAAGACCGTCCAGCGCAAATTCTTTGTCAGACTTGAGCTCCCGATCGGTTTTTTCAATCGAGTAATAATGCTCGTCGACGTCTTCCAGAAACTGTTTGGCCACTTCACTGTGTAGCTTGGCGAGTTCGATCATAGGAACAATAATTGACCGAAATTTATTTTCCAGCAATTGATGGTATATTTTTTCGCCATGCATACTTCCTTGGTCGTGAGGGTCATGTATTTCGATCAGGAATTGTACCAAGGTATTGCCCGAAAAAGCAACTGGCTCGTGGTCTACGACTCTGCTTTCACTGAGTAATTTCGAGAAGCGCTCAGCACTGCGCTCAAAAGCGGCATTTTTTTCCAAAATCTCGTCTAAGGATTCTTTTCCATTTTCTGGAAAAACCGTTTGATTGTCCTCCTGAGGGAAAGAAGATTTTTGTTCAGGCTGTTTCTTTTTTTCGTGGGAATTGCCCGGAACATCGAAAAAAGCGTCAAACGGATTGCTTGGCATGGCGTATTGATTCATTCCTTATGATAGCGAATTTACAAAAAAAAATGAGATTCCAGCTGGAAATGGGTATTGATGGGTGCCAAAAAATACTATTGAATGAGGGCTACTTTGGTCTTTTAGTTTCGGTGTCCTCTTTTGTATTTAGGGTTCCAATGCTTTAAACTGTTGTTTTATGTTGTTTCAGCTTTGGTACGTAGATTAAGATCATGGCAGACACAAGAAGACCAGAAGTAACCTCGGAAAGGCCTAACGCTGGTAGAAATAGACTTCCTATGTCTGCCCTAAAATGCAATTATATTCGTGAATTACTCCCGCTCAACTCGTCTTGCGGTACTGCAACATTGCCAGGGCGTTGATGCCAACCGCCATCAAAGCCAAAGCCAAAAACTGACTTTGTAAATCGTACCAATTGCTGCCTTTGAGCATGATGTTGCGCCCCGCTTCAATGATGTATTTAAGGGGATTGATCACGTTGAGGTACTGCGCCCATTTGGGCATGTTTTCGGTAGAGGAAAACAGACCACTGAGCAGGATGAACAACACCAACATAAAAAACGCGGCAAACATGGCTTGTTGTAAGGTGGAGGAAACATTGGAGATTAACAACCCAATTCCGGTAGACAGGATCAAGAAGATAAAGGCAAACGCATACAAAAGCGCCAAACTTCCTTCCTGAGGGATTCGGAAAATAAAATGCGCCACCAGCAAACCCATCGTAAATTGTACCATTCCGATCACCACAAACGGGATCAATTTGCCCAGCACAAATTGGTATTTCTTGATCGGCGTCACGTTGAGTTGCTCTTGGGTACCGATTTCTTTTTCGCGTACAATGTTGAGTGCCGAGATGAGTCCACCAACGAGGATCAGCAACTCGAATAAAATCCCCGGAACCATAAAAGTACGGTACTCCAAACGGGGATTGTACCAGTATTGGTTGGTGATTTCCAGGGTATTGTTGTTTTGGGTGGCCAAGGGATAGTTTTCAACCAGGATCTCGCTGTTTAAATCATTGATGATGGCGCTAGCGTAGCTGTTGGCAATCCCCGCCTTGGAACCATCGATGGCGTTGACCATCAATTGTACCGCGCTTTTTTGATCACGATACAGGTTGCTTTCAAAATGCGGCGGTATTACCATCACCAAATCAACCTGGTTTTTCAGCAGGCTTTCTTCGCCCATTTTGTAACTGGCAGGGTAGGCAACCAACTGAAAATTATGGATGTGGGCAAATTTACTGATCAAACGCTGGGAATAAGTGCTGCGATCTTGATCAATGATTGCCATTTTGAGGTTTTTGACTTCAAAATTGGCGGCGTATGACAACAGGATCAATTGCATGATCGGCATCATGATCATGATGCGCAACAAAATGGTATTGCGAAAAATCTGTTTGAATTCTTTTTCAATCAAAAAGGCAATTCTGTTCATGATACCCGGGTTTTGAGGTTGCGCAAACTAAGTAGAATGAAAAGTGCGGCCATACCCAGTAAAATCAGCGTTTCACGGATCAGGTAGGATAATCCAATACCTTTGATCATGATGCCTTTTACGATGTTGATGAAGTACTTGGCGGGGATGATGTTGGAAAAATATTGCAAAAAAACTGGCATGCTTTCGATGGGGAATATAAAACCGGATAAAAAGATGGTCGGCATCAACAGAATCATCAAGGACATGAACATCGCAACCACCTGTGAATTGGTGATCGAGGAAATAAAAATCCCGATGGAGAGCGATAAGAAGATAAACAACAGGGTCTCCGCCAATAATAAGATCAGGTTTCCGGCCATTGGCATCCCCAGTACAAATACCCCCAAAAGTAGGATCACACAACCATTGATGAACGACAACACCAGATAGGGGATTACCTTGCCCAGGATGATTTGGATCTGATTCAAAGGCGATACAAACAGCACTTCCATAGTACCCGTTTCCTTCTCGCGCGCCAGCGTGATCGAGGTCATCATAGCGGAAACGAGCAGCAAGACCATGGCCATCACCCCAGGAACAAACACAAAAGCGCCCTTGAGGTTGGGGTTGAATACCATCCGCGAGGCGATTTCAATGGACATGGGTCTGCTGCCGCCAGTAGCGTTTGCTGCAAAATCTTGGATGATGGCGCTGGCATAACCATTGAGGGCGATGGCGGTGTTTTGTTCGGAGGCGTCGGCGAGGATTTGGATTTGCGTTTTTTTCCCGTGTTGCCAATCATCGCTGAACCCAGGAGGAAATACCAACGCCAGTTTGATTTGTCCTTTTCGAAAAATGGCTTCCAATTGTTTGGGACTTTGCAAGTACCCCGCTAGTTTAAAATACCCCGACGAGAGCAAGCGGTTGCCGATCTCTTTGGAGTACACGGATTTGTCTTGATCCAAAATGGCAATGCGCGCATCTTTGATCTCGTTGGTCAGCGCAAATCCAAACAACAACACCTGCGCCAAGGGTATTCCAAAAAGGATCAACAGGGTACGTCGATCACGGAGGATATGGTAAAATTCTTTGCGCACGAAGACGAAAAAACGATTCATAGGTTTCACTTTTAACGGTTGATGAAAAAGCTATTTATCCGCTTATCCTTTGGTTGAAGTGCCACGGGCCAGGATCTGAAAAACGCCGTCCATGGAATCCACGCCAAAGCTTTTTTTCAAACCGGTTGGAGTGTCCAGCGCCTGAATTTTTCCGTCGACCATAATGGATACGCGGTTGCAGTATTCGGCCTCGTCCATGTAGTGGGTGGTGATAAAAATGGTGGTACCTCGCGCGGCGGCGGCATAGATCATTTCCCAAAATTGGCGACGCGTTAAAGGGTCTACACCGCCGGTAGGTTCATCGAGAAAAACAACTTCGGGATCGTGAACCAGCGCCACGGAAAAAGCCAGTCGTTGTTTCCAGCCTAGCGGGAGCGATCCCACTAGTTTGTCCACCACGTTTTCCAATTGTAATTCCTCGATGATGTGTTGGGTTTTTTCCTTAATTACTGGCCGGCTTAATCCGTAAATTCCACCATAAAACTTGATGTTTTCCCGGATACTTAGGTCCTCGTACAAGGAAAATTTCTGACTCATGTAACCAATGCGTTCCTTGATTTTGTCGGCTTGGCGGTACACATCGTACCCTGCCACTTGCGCCTCGCCGCTGCTGGGGCGTAAGAGCCCGCACAACATGCGGATGGCGGTGGTTTTTCCAGCACCATTTGCACCCAGGAAACCAAAAATTTCCCCGCGTTCTACCTGGAAAGTGATGGAATCGGTAGCAGTAAAAGGGCCAAATTTTTTGGTCAGGTTGTTGGCGATCACAGTACTCATTGGCGTAATGTTTGCATGAAGCGAAAAAAGTTTAGCTTAATCATGTTTGTTGCTCATTAAGTACATAAAACTGTCTTCAATTCCCGCCGAAATCGGTTTGATATCCACTTGTTGGTGTCGATGGCTTTGTAGGTAGTTGCTGATCTCGACAGGTTCCAATTGGGCGTCGATACCCGCTAGGTGGAGGTACTCCCCAAAGGTAAAACAACTTTGAGCGAAAGGCGCTGCGCGGAGATCCTGCAAAAGTCGGTACATATCAGCCGATTTTACGGCAAAAAGCGGTAAAGGGAACCGACTGGCGATGCCATGCGGCGTATCTACGCCCATGATGCTACCTTCCTGAATCAAGGCGATGCGATCACAACGATCGGCTTCGTCCATGTAGGGCGTTGAAACCAGGATGGTGAGTCCGTGTTGTTGTAATTGAGCCAGCATTTCCCAAAATTCCTTGCGCGACACCGCATCCACGCCGGTGGTGGGTTCATCCAAAAACAAGGCTTCGGGTTTGTGGATGAGCGAGCAGCAAAGCGCCAATTTTTGCTTCATTCCCCCGGAGAGTTGTCCGGCCCGTCGTTTTTTAAAGGGCTCAATTTGCTGGTAGATGTCCTTGATCAGGTCATAGTTTTTTTCCAGCGTCGTCCCAAAAACGGAAGCAAAAAAGTTCAAATTTTCCTCAATGCTAAGGTCGGGGTAAAGCGAAAACTTACCCGGCATATACCCAATCCGTTTGCGCAGTGCGCGGTAATCCTTTACCAAATCTTGACCCAAAATGGTTGCTTGACCCTGATTGGGGAGCATCAAAGTGACCAAGATTTTAAAAAGGGTGGTTTTTCCTGCTCCATCCGGACCAATTAATCCAAACAGCTCCCCGGGTTCCACTGTAAACGCGATGTTTTTGATGGCCGAAACCCCCGCATAGTCTTTGCTGATGTTGTCGATTACGATGGCGCTCATGATTAAAATTTGACTTCTCCGGGCATTCCAATCTTTAGTTTCCCATCGTTTGGAACCGAAATTTTTAAAGCATAGACCAAATTCACTCTTTCTTCTTTGGTTTGGATCACTTTGGGAGTGAATTCTGCTTTATTGGCGATCCAAATCACTGTTCCGGGGTAATCCAGGTATTTTCCCTCGGGCGCATCGACGTTTACGGTTACTTTTTGCCCGATTTTTACCTTGCTCAGTTGGCTGCCGCTTACGTAAGCACGCATGATAATTGAACTCAAATTGGCGATTTTGTAGAGGGGCTTGCCATAGGTGGCCACTTCGTTGGCTTCTGCCAGTTTCAGGGTGACGGTTCCATCCAGGGGGTTGATGATTTCCGATTCCTTGATCTGTTCTTCCAGGAGTTCGATTTGTTTTTGTAATGGAGCTACTTCGGCGAGCAATCCATTTTTCTGTGTACTCAACGCGGATAGTTGGGCTGCTCTTTGTTGTTTGATCAGATCAATTTGACGATTGACTATGGCGATCTGGTTGTTGATGTCGTCCAGTTGTTTTTGGGGCGCGGCATTGTTTTGCACCAGCCCTGTGCTGCGTTTTTTTTCTTGCTGGAAATTATCGAGTTGCTGGTTTGACACTGCAATTTGTTGCTCGAAGTAAGCCAATTGTGCCGCAACGTCAGGCGTTTTGCTGGTTACCGCGTGGATGTTGGCTTGCAATTGTGCAATGCGAATTTGGAGCTGTTTGGCATTGATTTGCCCCACCGATTGCGCTTTTTTCAATTCCTCGCCTTCTTCCAAGTCAAGGCGTTCAATGATGCCGTTACCTTGGGAAGATACGATGGTTTCTGCTGCTTCAAAATTGCCGTAAGCATCGGCGCGCTCGGTTGGTTTTTCACAAGTATTGAAAAAAAGCAGGCTGATCAAAAGGAAAATGTATGGTTTCATGATGTCCTATTTTTGGTATTAATTAGATCCCGCGAGGGTTTGGTACTGAATTTTTGCCAACAGCAATTGTAGTTCGTGAAACGACAAATTGAGTTGCGCTTGGTTTTCGGCGTTGGCCTCGCTCAAATAATCAGCAGCAGTAATGATGCCTTGTTCCAACTGCGCGGTGGCGTTGTTTTTGATTTTACTGCGCAACTGAATGATCTGGCGATCCTTTGCGATCACCCCGTTTAGTTTATCCACTTCGGTCTGTTGCTGGCGGAGTTGGATGCTCAGATTGTAGTCAAACACCGCGCGTTGACTGCTGATGACTTCGCGATTGAGTTGAATAGCGTTTTGGTCGCTTTTAAAGGTATAAAAGGGTGCTAGGTTCCAAGTAAATCGGATACCACCGATGGCCAAACCGCGGAAATTATTGTTCAAAAAATTCAGCGCCGGGCGACCATAACCCGTTTGTAAAAATGCGCTGAGGCGCGGCAATTTCTGGTTGTCGAGCAATTTGACTTGGGTATCGAGTACACGGTTTTGCAATTCGAAAAGTTGGAATTCCGGACGGTTGATGTTGGTTTTTTCACCTGGCGAAGGAGGCAGATCAAGCACCGTTGTTGGGTCAATGTTCAAACCCGTTATCAAAGCCAGCACATCGCGGTAACCGTTACGTGTAGCTTCCAATTCCACCAAGCGTTGATCAGCTTTGAGGAATTCAGCTTCCAGTTGATCCAGACTGGTAGGGATAGCAGTACCAAATTTCACATTGACGGAAATCCGGTCACTGCGTTCACGTAGATCTTTTTGCAACACTTGGGTGAGACGGATGTTTTCGTCGGTCAACAAAGCCCCAAAAAAATAGGCATTGACCAAGTCTTTGACCTTATTGATGTCTACGGTAACCTTTTGTTGCTCAATCGCCGCCGCAGAAGTTTGTAGGGCACTTTGAAGAACCGCCGCACCACCATCATAGAGCAGGTAATTGGCGTCCAGGGTCAATTTGTACTGATCCTTGCTGAGCGGGGTAATTTTGATGTTGGGTAATTCAATCGGTAGCGAGGTCACATCCGATTGCAAGGTAGCTTGTCCATTGAGCGAGAGTTGGGGCAAATGTCGAACTTTAGTGATATTGGCGGCGCGGATGGCTCCGATTTTTTGTTGGAGATCCCACTGCAACCGCTCCGGATGGTGCTGTTGTGCAGCCTCATAGCATTGAGTAATGGAGACATGATTTTGGGCAAGCGCGGTTCCCGTTAATCCCAAAACGGCCTCCAAGAGAAAGAGCATTCTGATCATTGGCTTGGGTATTAAATTGTAATTTTAAAAAATCATTTAAATTCTAGGCAAAAAAATAGATCGGAAAGCGATCCTTAATCTGGCTTCAAATACGCCATGATCATGCGCGGCGTAATCTGTTTGCGTTCAATCAAAAACTCCTTGTACTGCTCTTGACCCATCCCGCTGATGTGTTGCAACATGGGGCGAGCGACAACCGGGAAAACAATACTGCCCATCATGGTGGCCAACAAGTGAAGCGGATCAATGGCGCGGATGTTTCCTAAAGCTGCCTCTTCCCGCAGCTGCCTGGCAAAGAAAGATGTTTTAAATATGGAAGCTACATCCAACTGTTTGAAAAAAGTCAGTTCATTTTTTTGCATTTCCGACAAGACAAACACTGGCAACAAAGGGTTCTCAATCACAAAATCGGTATACTGATCTACAACTTTCCAAATTTTCACCTCCAAAGGCGTCTCTTCGTTGAAAAGCGTGGTGATTTTGCCAAAAAAACTGATGAAGGTTTCCAAAAAAATCTGTTCAAACAACTGCTCTTTGCTGCGGAAGTAGTAGTTCATCAAGGCAATATTGACTCCAGCTGCTTCAGCAATGTCTTTCACCTTTGCGCCATGAAAACCTTTACGTAAAAACACTTCCTTGGCGGCGGCTTTGATCTTCTGCTCAGTATCTAGCGGCAGTTTGTTTTTCACTCCTTCGTCTACTTCTTTTTGCATGTTAATTTCGTAAACAAAATTAAGAAATTTAAATGAATTTTTAAAATTTAATTTTAATTTTTGAAAAAAAGCTACATCAACTGTTCACAAAATTCCAAGGCACGGTACTCCGACCAATAAATCGGCGACTTCTTAATGGCAAAACCCACGTGACCACCGCGTTTTGGGGTTTCTAGGTAGAAAAAAGGCGAGCTATCGGCTAAGTCTCTGGGGGAGCATAGAGGGCTCAACAAGGGATCATTTAAGGCATTGACCAACAACGCTGGGATGGTAATTCCGGAAACAAAATTTTTGGCTGAAGCCTGGGCATAAAAATCTTCGGGAGTAGCATACCCATTAAGCGGAGCGGAGTAAAAAGTGTCAAAATCGC
Organism: Chitinophagales bacterium; assembly: GCA_038240665.1. Classification (GTDB taxonomy): domain Bacteria; phylum Bacteroidota; class Bacteroidia; order Chitinophagales; family Saprospiraceae; genus Haliscomenobacter. The sequence continues at coordinate 31,816 of JBBRGN010000013.1, forward strand.
GCCAGCGCCGGATCTGGTCAAATTTACGGATATCGACTTTATCTGGAAAAAGCTGGGCTTTGGCGGCAATTTTATTTTGCAGACTTTTCAAAAAACGGCGTTTGTACATCAAGTTCTGCGGTTGTTCCAATACGCGGATGCTATCGCCCAAATCCAAAGGTGAAGAAAAAGCAACGGCACGGGCAATTGGTTCGGGGATGTTTTTGCCGTGTACGCCCAAATATTTTAGGGAGATGCTACCGCCCATGCTAAAACCTACCAGCACTACGCGTTCATAATCTTTTTGTTGGAGGGCATGATCAATGACGGAGGCAATGTCTTCGATTTCGCCATGGTTGTAAAGTCTAAGGTTGCGGTTCATTTCACCGCTACAAGACCGGCAATTCCAGGCCAGGGCGTCCCAGCCGTGGTTATAAAAATGATGTGCCATACCTTTGATGTAGGCGCGTTCCGAGCTGCTTTCTAGTCCGTGAGTGAGGATTACCAGCTTCCGGGCGTCTTTTTTTTCAACCCAGTCAAGATCCAAAAAATCACCATCGGGTAATTCGAGGCGTTCACGGGCGTAGGTAATGCCTTCGACTTTGCGCGCGAGCGAAGGCAATATGGTCTGTAAATGGCCATTGATTTGAAGGGTTGGCGGCCCTGGATAAGAGGAGTGGGGGAGAAAAGGCATTGATGGGTGTTGTTTGGATTTGAAGATACTGACTTCAGCTGCAGCAAGATAGGGGCAAAACCCCAAAGATGTTTGTAAATCAAACCAGACAGCATAAAAGGCTTGGCGTTATTTACAACACTTTATGCAGCTCCATTCCGGCTTTTTTTGGCGATAAACTTGCAGTGCGTTCATTTTCGGCTACTATATAAAATTGCAGGCCTTTGTTCCCTGGTAAGGTAAGTTGACTGGCGGTGTTGGCATCAGCAGACAGGGTGATGGCCATTTTCTGAAAAGCACCTACACCTTTTTCCCGGTAAAACACCCAAGCTTTGGTGGCGTCGCTAAATTTTGCGCTGATGTGCACTTCTCCTGTAATCAGCGTGGACTTAACCTCGGAAATACTCGGTGCAGTTTGGGCAATCAAAGGATGTTTTCCGATGACCTCTTTTCGTGCTTCCATCAACTCAGCGATGCCGATAACCGAGACTTCGTCGATCTTGGTGGTTTCGCTGAGGTTTTTTTCAAAAGCATCGTCGGAGTACAACTTGTTTTTATCGGCTTTTACATCCTTGGCAATGAAAGTCTGGAGTTCTTTGGCGCGTTGGAGGTAGAGCCCATTGAGTAGGTAATCTTCGTATAAGGTTTTGCAATGCGCGATGTACATTTTGCGGTACAGATCATTGCTGAGCAATTGTATGATCAAAGGGCGTTTGGTATTTTGCTCCTTGTAGTGTATAAATAAACTCATTTGTTTGAGTTCTTCATCGTTGAGCTGGCGCTCATCATTGAGCAAGCGAAATCCCCCAAAGGCCAAATTGAGGTCCCAAATGATGGGGTGAAAAACACCAGTAGAATCGCTGTACAAATAATAATTGTGTGAAAAAGCGCCAATATAGCTGTCAAGATTGACCAGTACATTGTCAAAAGCCAGCATCCAGAGGGCCTGGTCGATGTCTAGCTTTTTCTCCAGATCAGCCGGCTGTTTGTTCAGCGTACGCGTAAAGTTCACCAATCCAATCCAATCCACTGGTCGGTCGGCTTCGTAATACCCTTTGTAACAAGTAGTATCAGATCCCTGGTAAATCAAGGAAGATTTTTCGCCATCCGGGCAACCCGCTTTTTTTACGGCGCGCCAATCAGGGTCACCTTTTATGAATGGGCCTTTGTGGTCACCAAAATTGCGATCCAGCATGACCGCGTCCACTGACTCGACATTGGTATAGAGGCCAAGGTATTTGTCGTTGATGAATACCTTGGCAAAATTTGCTTTAGAAACTGGCGCGTAGTTGCGGGCAATTTCGTAAGCCAAAACCTCGCGAACACAACTGGGATCCCGAAAACCATTAGATAACTTGAGCGTGGTATGGCCGCCCGGTAGTTTCAGCGTTTTGTTGCTGTAGTTGAGCTTGATGTTAAAAGGCAGTTTTGGTAAGCCTTTTTTCCGCACGCTGTTGTAAGAGCTGTTGCCTTTGTATCGAATGCCTGCCCCTGCAAAACGGGTTCCATTTACAACCACATCGGCCAAAATTCGGGTATCAAGCCGAGAATCCTTCATGGAATCCAACGTTTTTTCCCAACGGGGTTGCTTGAAGTAGATTTTGATTTCTACCATTTTTTTGACGTCATAAAAATCTTGGCTATAGAGATTGACGACAAAAAACAAGGACAGGCAACAGATTAAGCAACGCTTCATGGTTTATTTATTCAGTTCTTCCAAGGACACGTAATGCCGCTGGAACATATAGTTTTCGGGGGAATGGCTAACCAACTTGGCATTTTCAGCAATCAGGTAGTATTCCAATTTATTGTTACCATTGGGTTTGATGTTTACCCCGTAGATCAAATCGCCCGCTTTTTCATCGCCGTGTTGACCATCATCGCCCAAGGTGGCTTCTTTGTAGGCTTCTTGAGGGCCAAAACGATAAAATACCCGTACTCTACTGGTATATTCAGCCGCTTTTACCTGAATATTAAAAGCTTCAATAGGAGTATTGACGAATTTTTCCCGTTTTTTCACCTTCAAATCGGTCAAAGTCGGCGGGATGACGATCAAAGCCGGGTGTTTTTTCAAAAAACGGCTTCTCTCATTCATAAATTCAACGATACCAGGTATTTGAGTTACTTTCCCAATAGTAGCCATCAAGCTGCGATCAAAATCTGCAGCAGGGTAGGAGCGATTGGGGTCGGTATTCAAGATCGGACGGATTAGTTCTTGGAGTTGTTTGGCGCGGGTTTCATAAGCGCCGCTCAAAAATTCATTGAACAAAATGGTACGCAGGTGCGACAAATAAACCTTAACGTAATAAGGATTGGACAGCAGCTTGCTGATCAAGGGACGGTAAGCGTTGTCGGCATGAAGCATGGGATCCAACTGCTGTAATTCCGGTAAGGTAAGATCTGAACCACGACCAATATTTTTCAGACTACCAAAAGTGAGGTTGTAATCCGCTACTAAAGGAGAAAACTGGCCATTGGAGTCTTTATAGAGGTAATACCCTTGT